>JBDQPD010000001.1:0-73047 GCA_040260805.1 Myxococcota bacterium
GCTTTTGATTTGGTGGTCCCCAGAGCAGGGTTTAAATTGCTCGCTCGACTGCAGGCAAAGACCCTAAGTTTAACAGACCGTATCAACGAGATCCCTCAACCCAAACGGGCCCCAAGACGGTACCGTTACAGCGTTAAAATTTACAACTTTGACGTCTGGACTAAGTCGATATCTGGGCGTGTGCATCTGTATATTGCCCGAGACCGAGCACCTTACGGTGGTGGAATCGAAGTTCCTTTGATGCCCTACTATCCAGAGGTTGAGGTTCCCGAGCTTTTAGTCGGAGAGCCTGCCTATTTCCCGATCGACGCTCGCGCCATTCGCGACGGCGTTTTCGAGCGCGGGAAAAACCTCAAAGATCCTGCCGCCAAAGAACAGCAAGATACTTTTGCTCGGCAGGTGTTTCGAGCCGCTCAAGAGTACAACGGAGCGCTCGAGTTTTTAGACCAACCCGAGCTCCAAGAGGTCCAACTCAAGGCGATGGCCGAGCGCGCTCAGCGAGCCACTTTGCTGTTTGGTAATCATGAGGCGGGATACAACGCAAAGCACCTCGTCGCCGAGATCCTCTTTGAGCTCGCAGCGGTTGAGGGGGAATGGGATCAAGTGATCAATCACTTGACCAAGCTCGTTAAAGACGTGCCCGAAGGGGTCGACCCAGACCGACAGCTTCGTTTTCAGCGCGCGGTTTATCGGCTGGGTAGGGCTCGGTATGAGCGCAATAAGGCAGGCGATTTGGATTCGGCGGCGCGCCGGTTTAATCAGGCAGGCCGAACCTGGCGCAAACAACTTGAAAAAAAAATCGGCTCTGCGCTCGCCTCGAAGGGTGAGCCAGACAGCGACGAAATCGAGGGAGCCATTGCGGCTTTTGAAGCCGCTAAAGAGCTGGCTTCAGCCGCTGAGGTCGCTGAGCTTGAAACCCGAATTCAGCTCGATCGAACGACCAAGCAAGAAGGGTTGATTCGAAATTTTCTGACCTTGCGGGGTGAATTAGCGGACGTCGCCCGATATCGCCTCGGGACGCGGCTGTATTCGCTTCGGCGCTTTGGTCTGGCTGCGCCCCTACTTGCCGAGGCTTATCAGCTCGCTCCCGAGCTTGCCGACCAACAGCCAGCCATGTCGTTGATCGTGGCGGAGAGCCTTAGGGTTTTAGGCCAAGATCAACCGGCTCGCCGGTTGATTGACCAAATTGTCGATCGCTACAAAGCGGAGGCTAAGGCCGATAAGTCAGCGATCGATCCTGTTGATGCTCAAGCCTATGCTTTTGCGCTGATCCGCTTGGGTGATTTGGTCTGGAAGGATGGCGATCGAAACGAAGCCAAGGCGATGTATTCTCTAGCGATTAGAGACTTCCCAAAGACCGAGGGCGGTTTTTTGTCGCGGATCCGATTGGTGGAAGTCACCGGTGAGGTACAGGCCGAAGAGTTCCCGCTGGAGGTCTTTCGGCGCCTGCAAAGCAAGGTGAGCCGGCTGAGTGATGCGAGCGCAGAAGAGAGCATGTATCGTGAAGCGCGATCTCGGTTCTTGCGTGGCGATTACGCCTTGGCTCACGAAAAGCTTCTACAGATCCAAGATGAGTTCCCCGGGGGGTTCTTATTGAGCCAAGATACCGGTCTGCTGGACCGAACTCGGCTTAGCCTGATGGAGGAATTCTCCAACCGGCAAGAGTACGCACAAGTCATCGAGGCTTTTGTCCTAACCGATCCCAAAATAGATGAAAGCCCAGTTGGAGCAAGGACACTGTATCTTGGAGGCTTAGCCCTCAATCAAATGGGGCTTTATCGGCAGTCAGTGAAGGCTTTTCAGCGTGCGCTAGCGACCAATGTTGTACGAAGCGACGCGTCCCAAGAAGAGCGGGTTCTAGTCGCCTTGAGTCGTGCGTACATGCAAAATCTAGATCTGTTTCGGGCGAAGCAGACGCTCGAGTACCAGGCGGCATTGTTTCCTAAAGGTCAACACGTCGGCGAGATGTGGTTGTTGCGCGGCGAGGTCGAAGAGTTAAGCAAGCGGCCAGATCGAGCCATCAGCGCCTATGCCGAAGCGACCAAGACCCTTAAAGAGGACATACAGCGCGCTAAAGTGCTGTTGCGCATCGGTCGCTTAGAATCGGCTCGTGGCGCACCAGGGAGCGCAGCCTCGGCGTTGGGGCGAGCGGTTAAGCTCTTTGATAAGGTCGACGCAGAGAATACGATCCCCGACCATCTCGACGCTCTTTTTGAAATGGGCGACTCATTTTACCGCCTGCGCAACTGGCGACAGGCGGCTAAGGCCTACGACCTCGGTGCTAGGATGGCCTCTAAAAGAGACGACCGACGCTTGATGGCATCGTTTCGAATTGGCGAGATTCGCGCAATTTTGGGCGACCTGGCAGGCGCCTTGCAAGACTGGAAGAAGCTGGCAGCTGAAGGCAAAGGTCTTTGGGAAACGATGGCCGCCGGCGCAGTCGAGGACCTGACGTGGCGCTTACGTCATGATGGCCTCTTGAGCGAACGGAGGTAGCATGGACCGAGTATCGAAAGCAGCCGCATTAGCCATGACGTTGAGGATGGAGCGCAGCGCCGTGTTGGTCGCGAACATCGCCAACAAGGACACGCCCGGTTACACCCCTCTTGAACTGAAGTTTTCTGATGCCATGAAAGACGTCCTCACCGGGCGCTCACAGCCCCCGAGCTTGAGCGCTCCAGACCAGGGTGTCGGTGTCATGGGAGAGCCTGGTTTGAGCTTGGGTGAGGTGGTCTTTGATCCAGGCAGAGTTCCCGGTGAAGATGGCAATTCTGTCGATATTGACCGCGAGGTTAATCGGCAGGTTGATAACGCTATTGGTTATCAAGCCGCATCCAAGATCATCAAGAAGAAACAAGGGTTTATCAACTATGCCCTGAGCACGAAAGGGTAATGAACCATGAATCTTAGAACCGTTTTAAGACTCAATTCAGCGGCGATGGGTGTCGCCCGAACCCGGCTTAATGTGACGGCAGCCAATATGGCGAACGCTGAAACAACGCGCACCCCTGAAGGGGGACCATTTCAGCGCCGTATGGTCACCGTAGAAGCTCAACCACTCAAGGACGCTGAGGGGCACCCTATCGGCCGGCAGCATGGGCTCACCTTGCGTGAGCCGACCGCAATAAAAGTGACCCGTGATGAGGGACCAGCGCGCATGGTTTATGACCCGAGTCACCCCGACTCAGATGGTGACGGTTACGTCGCCAAGCCGAACATCGACGTGGTGACTGAGATGGTGAATATGATGGCCGCCACGCGCGCCTATCAAGCGGCAACGAACGCAACGAAGAGTGTCAAGAGCATGGCGCAAAGCGCTTTGAACATCGTCAGCTAGGGAGATCGATATGAAAATACGTCCTGACTTGGTGGCTCCGGCCAAAGTTCTTCAGGCTCAAAGTCGGCCAACCGGTGGAAAAGGGTTCGCCGACCTGCTCGCTGAAAAAGTCGCTGAAGTGGATCAAACGATCAAGGTCGCTGATCAGCAAAGCGCCGAGCTTCTCGCTGGTACAGGCTCTATTCACGAGACGATGATCGCCTTGGAAGAGGCAGGGATTCAACTGCGTGTGGCCGGTACGGTGCGCGACAAGGTCGTCAGCGCTTATCAAGACCTCACTCGCATGCAGATCTAAGGTAATTCATGGACGCGTTACGCGATTACGCCAGACAATTGGCGCAAATTTGGGAGAATATGAGCAGCCGTCAGCGCAGCGCGTTGGTGGGCTTGGTCTCTGTTGTCCTTTTGGGAATGGCTTGGATCACGGTGGGTCAGCGACCCCAGGCCATGCAAATCCTCTTTGCTGATCTCGAGCCATCAGACGCAGCCGCCATTCGCGATGCGCTTGATTCTCGTAAAGAGCCGTTTGAGTTGACCGATCAAGGTCGCTCAATCCGAGTGAACCAGGGCCGTGTCCATGCGTTGCGCATCGATCTGACCGCAGAGGGTTTACCCCGCGGTGGCGGTGTGGGCTTTGAGCTGTTTGACAAGAGCGGGCTGGCGATGAGTCAGTTCCTTCAGAACGTCAATTATCGCCGCGCCCTTGAGGGTGAGCTGGCGCGGACCGTGTCCAGCTTGGATGAGGTCCGGTCCGCTCGGATCCATTTGGTGATCCCGAAGCGCAGGGTGTTCGCTGACGAGCAAGAGCGCGCCACAGCCTCGGTGGTCTTGCACCTTGGTGGGGGCGGCTTAGCCAGTCGGTCGACTAAAGGTGTAGCTCACTTGATCGCCTCTGCGGTTGAGGGAATGGATGCGCGTGATGTCACGATCATGGACCAGCGCGGCGCCGTGCTGCAGCAAGCCCAAGAGGATGAAGGCTTCGCTGCCATGAGCCAGTACGAAGAGCAGGTCCGGACGCGAGAGCGTGATCTTGAGCGGCGTGTGGTGACCTTGCTTGAGCCGATGCTCGGTATCGGTAACGTCCGGGTCCAAGTCAGCATGGATTATGACTTTGATGCGGTTCAGCGCACCATCGATAAGTACGACCCTGAGGTTCAGGTCGTCCGCAGCGAAGAGCGCACCGAAGAGGACCGCGCCATTGAGGGCGCCAAGGCGGCACAAGGAGGTCAGGCTGGAGCTCAAGCGAATGATCCGGGCGCCCAGGACACGGTGGCGTCGGCGGGTGGCGCTTCGAGCACCAAGCGCAACACCGAGCGCGCCAACTACGAAATCGACAAAACGACCGAAGTGGTGGTCCGCCAAAGCGGCGTCTTAAAGCGCCTAAGTATTGCGGTGTTGGTCAATGAGAACACCGCCGCTCCTGGCGCACCGGAAGGTCAAGAGCCTCAAGCGCTGCCGCAGGCTACCCGGAAGCTCATTCAAGACTTAGTGGCGAGCGCTGCTGGGTTTGATGAGCAGCGCGGCGACACCATTAAAGTCGCTGCGAGCCCCTTCCAAACCAAGGGCACCGAGCTGCCCGAACAAGGTACCGACTTCGCCGGCATGATGCCGCTTGTGCAAGGCGTTGTCGCCGTCATTATTGCCTTGATGGTCGTCTTTATGGTGGTTCGACCTCTGCTGCGCCAACTGGCGGAGATTCGACCCGAACTGGTGGAGGCTGCGGCGCTGCCTGGAACGGTAGAGGACGTCGCCAAGCGGCTTGAGGAGGCTGAGCGCGAAGCCGCCAGCCGCAAGATGCTCGAACAACGCAGCGCAGTGGTTGATTATGCCACTGACGAACCCGAAAAGACGGCCGAGATTTTACGCGGCTGGTTGACTGAAGGGTAGCGAAGCGTGGCTGAAGAAGAAGGGCAAAAGCTGAGCGGCGCCCAAAAGTCAGCGATTTTGTTGTTGGCGATGGGCGAGGAAGCCGCGGTCAAGGTCATGCGCAACATGCGCGATGATGAGGTCAGTCAGATCGGCGAAGCCGCTGCAGGGCTCGCTGGACTTGATGCGGTGACCGCAGAACATGTTTTGGAAGAGTTCTCAGAGATTATCGGCTCGAGCTTTAACCTGACCGGTTCAGACGAGTATGTGTACCGCCTCAGCGTTCGTGCGTTCGGTGAGGATAAAGCGACAAAACTGCTCAAAGAAAACGAGGGCGAAGCGCTCTTTCGAGAGCGGATTGAGCGCATTGACCCAGTGGCGCTCGCGGGGATCCTAAAGAAAGAGCAACCGCAGACCATCGCCATGGTGATGAGCAGTCTAGGCACTGAGCGAGCCAGCCGGGTTTTGGTCCATTTGGACCGCGACTTGCGCCAAGATATTGCCCTGCGTTTAGCGCACCTTGATCGCATGTCACCGGATACCTTGCGTGAGATCCAAACGGCGCTCGCCGATGAACTCGGTAACTTTGCCGCCGGTAAGGTCAATGGTCGTGAGTACGTCGCTGAGATGTTGATCGCGATGAGCCGGGACGATCGCGACGAAATTCTCAATGCGATCTCCGACACCGACGTCGAACTCGGCGAAGAGATCCGTAAGCAGATGTTCACCTTCGATGATCTGCTCAACTTAGACCCCCGTGGAATGCAGCGCTTGGGTCGTGACGTGGACAATGCGAACTTGATGCTCGCGCTCAAGACCGCGTCCGAGCAGATGAAATCTCATTGGTTTAACTCCATGTCGTCACGTGCGGCTCAAATGCTTCAAGAGGATCTTGAGGCGATGGGGCCTGCGCGACTTCGTGAGGTGGAAGATGCGCAGCAAAAAATTGTGCAAACGGCGCTGTCCTTAGCTGAAGCTGGCGAGCTCGATCTCGGCGGCGATGAGATGGTGTGAACATGGTTAAGCAGCAACGCCAAAGGACAGGTTCGATCCTGCGCGACGTCGACGATGACCAGATCAAAGAGACCCTCTTTGGTGCGTCGTTGCCTGGCGCTGGAGAGGTTCAGCCATTGGACCTGCCTCAGTCGGTTGTCAGCGAGCCACAAGACGAGCCTTTAGACCCTCGCAACTTAGCGCTTTTGGTTCGACCCGAGCGCTACCAAGAGCGGGTCGCTCGCCAACAAGCTGACCTCGCTGATCAAGCGCAGCAATTAGCTGACCGTGTTAAGGTGTTTGAGGCGCGTGAGCAGCAACTTGCCGAGCGCGAGCAAGAGCTTACAGATCGCCAGGCAGAGCTTGAGTCGTTGGTCCTAAACGCCGTGGAAGAGCGCGTTGAGCAATTGAGCGAGGAGCGCTTGGGAGACGACCGCGCACGCCTCGTCGCAAGCGTGACACAGCTTGAGGCGGTGTCTCATGGTTTGTTGGATCAAGCGCGTCTGGACCTGTTGGAGTTAGCGGTCAAGATCGCGTCAAAGGTAGTCGGTGCAGAGCTTGAGGCGCGTCCGCAGTTGCTGGTCGGCCTGATCCGCTCAGCGTTAGAATCAGCGACTCCAACCGGGCAAGTTACGCTGAAGCTTCACCCCAAAGACCACGCGATCCTCAGCCGTCGCGGACCCAAGGTCCTGGGGCGTTTGCCTGCCGGTGTTCAGATCCAACTCGCAGCGGATGAATCCGTTGATCGGGGCGGCGTCATCATCGTTTCTCAAGCGGGCCGGCTTGACGCTCGGATCAGTGAGCGCCTGCAGCGCGTTGGCGCTCAACTGGCTGAGATTGCGGAGCGCTAGGCGATGGCTTTAGGCGCTCGTATTTTCGATTTTGATCGAGTGGATGAACTGCTCGCTGACGCTGAGCCTTTACCTCGGCGTGGCCAGGTTCTCAGAGCCTCGTCACATCTGATCACGGTGGATTTACCTGGCGTCAAAGTGGGACAGCAGGTGGTCTTGGGAAATCCGTCTGGGGGGCGTCTTGGTGAGGTTGTTGCGGTCGAGCAGCGTCGCGCCTTGGTGATGCCCTACTCAGCGGTCTCTGGTGTGAGTTCAGGGATGGCTGTCGAGGCAAAGCCTCGGGTTGACCGAGTGGCTGTGGGCAGCGCGTTCCTTGGCCGGGTTGTTGACTCCCTAGGCAGACCGCTCGACGGCTTGCCGGCGCCGAGCGTGCAAGCCCGGCGTCCGCTTCGAGCGGAGGCACCCAACCCTTTGAGCCGCCGAAGTATTGATCGGGTGATCCCGGTCGGGGTGCGCGTGGTGGATGCATTGTGTACGCTCGGCGAGGGTCAGCGGGTAGGTATCTTTGCGGGCTCGGGTGTGGGCAAGTCGACGCTGCTCGGTATGATGGCGCGCCATGCAGAATGCGACGCCGTGGTGATCGCTTTAGTCGGCGAGCGTGGTCGCGAGGTGCGCGAGTTCATTGAGCGCGATTTAGGACCTGACGGTCGTGAGCGTTCGGCGATGGTGGTCGCGACCTCTGATAAGAGCCCCGTCCTGCGCATTCGCGCGGCTGAGTATGCGGTCGCTTTAGCCGAGCAGCTCCGGGATGAAGGCCAGCGGGTTTTGTTCTTGATGGATTCGGTAACTCGTTACGCCCACGCGCTGCGCGAGGTCGGTTTAGCGTCGCATGAGCCGCCCGCGACGCGTGGGTATCCGCCCTCAGTCTTTGCCGCTATTCCGGCGTTACTTGAGCGACTTGGAAATCATGATGGCCCGGGTTCAATCACTGCGCTGGTGACGGTCTTGGTCGAAGGTGATGATCTTGATGAGCCTATTTCGGACACGGTACGCGGCGTCCTTGATGGTCACCTGGTGCTGAGTCGGCAGCTCGCAGAGCAGGCGGTTTGGCCGGCGCTTGATCCCTTGGTGAGCCTCAGCCGCTTAGCGGCGCAGATCACCAGTCCAGAGCACCGAGTTGCAGCTCAGCGTTTTCGAACGTTGATGGCACGCTATCGCAGCGCCGAAGAGCTCATTCGCTTGGGCGCGTACACTACCGGGAGCGATCCTGAGGTCGATTTCATGGTTGAGCGGCGTGCGCAAACGCAGGCGCTTCTTTGCCAGATGGCTGATGAGTCTTCGGATTTTGAGGTCACGATATCGGCTCTGACCGCGTTGTTGGAAGGTGCCCCATGAAAGCCTGGTTATTGGTTGCCGTCGCCGCGCCGGTCTTGGTAGCGGCTCCTTTTGCGTTGCCTATTCTAGCGCAGGATCAAGCAGCGGCTCAGGGTCAAGCGGAGGCGAAAGCCGAAAAAACGGACAAGAAAAGCACGGAAACCCCCGAAGAAGCAGCGACCGCAAAAGAAGAAGCAGAGCTCGCTTCTGAACGAAGAAAAAGAGCGATTATCAATGAGGTAGTGCGGTGCCCTAAGCGCCCCACAGAGAACCAATTTAGGACCTACAACCTATTTAACGATCAGATGCTCAAGCTCAAGCAGCGGCGCGCGCGGCAAGAAGCTGCAGAGCGTCGACTCACCGACTTGCAAAGGCAGATTCTCGCCAACCGAGAAGAATTACTAAAACTTCAGCGGCTTCTTGACGAAAAACTGACTGATAAGGAGGTCAAGGAAGCTGAAGCGCGTGCGGAGCGCATCCGCAAACTGGTTAAGATCCTTGAGGTGATGCAGCCAGCAGCCGGGGCAAAAACAGCAACAGGTATTACCATGGAACTTTTGGTGGAACTGTTGCTGCGTATGAAACCCAAAAAGGCAGCCGCTATTCTCAACTTGGTGCCAGGCCCTTTAGCTTCTCGAACCTTCGAAGAGGTAAGCAACCGGAAGAAGGGCTTGATCGAAGCGCTTCTCGAACGAGTCGGGGGACCGTAATGCGCGTTGAAGCACCAGTCTTTGCATTTGAACCGACGAAACTAAAGACCACGCAGCCGGCGCGATCCGCAAAGTTTGAAACTGTTTTGGCTGAGCGAGTAGCGCCGCAACGCAACGAAGCTGCGAGCGCACCGGCAGCCCTTGACGCAAGCAGCGAAGTAGAGGCTGAAGAGCCCGCTCACGATAACGAGCTGGGTGATATGGTTGATGACCAACCAAGCCAACAAGCCCAAGGCGATGAGGCGGGCGAGCAGTCCGAACAAGAAGACGCCAATTTTTCAGCAGAAATGATCGATGAAATGACGCTTGAGGAGCTTGAGTTCGCGTCGGGCGAAGACCTCCTTATTCAAGACACTGACCTTCTCGAAGCCCAAGCCTTGGCGGCTCCGTTGGCCGTTGCGATTCCTCTCGAAGCGCTCACCGAAGCCGGCACGCTGCAGCGAACAGAAGCTCCGCTCGCTAACGCCTGGTCACAGGCATTTAGCGCCCAGCCCGTTGAGGCGGACGTGGTCAACCCCGATGCTGCGCTGCTCAGCGCTGAAGAGCAATCGAGTCAGCTGATAGCGACTGCAGAGTTGTCGGGGGGAAGCGTTCGATTGCCTGAGGGCATGGTGGCCATCCAGCCAGAGCTTTTGGCGCCGCTTGACTTGGCAAAACCTCAAGCGATGGAACGGCTTCAGGATTTGGTCGAGTTCCAAATACGAGCGAGCAAGAGCCCCAATGGAGCCAAGCAGCTCAGCTTGACGCTCAACCCCGAGGGGCTCGGTAGGTTGCGGATTTTAGCGCAAACCGACGGCGATAAGATGCGGGTCATGCTCAAGGTTGAGCAGGGTGATGCGGCTCGGTTGATCGAGCGAGTGCTGCCCCACCTTGAGGCGCAGATCGCAGCCTCGGTGGCGATGCCTGTTGAGTTCGAGTTGGTTCAAGAAGAGATCTTAGGAAACGATGCTGGCCTTCAACTCGGTGAGTTTGCCGACCAAGAAGGCGATTCAGAGCAAGCTGATTCTGGCGAGGAAGGTGACCTCGTCGATCAGTGGACCAAACACCTAGAAGAGCCTGTACTTGATCTAGGTCAAACCCTTCACGTGGTGGCTTGATATGCCGATTTCAGCGAGTCAGACCGATTTTCTTTTGCAGCCTGGTAACCGCCCACAAGATGTGGCGAAAAAGGACCTCGACCGTGAGGCGTTCCTAAAGTTGCTGGTGGCGCAGCTCAAACATCAAGATCCGCTCGAGCCGATGGAAGATGTCCAGTTCATCTCTCAGCTCACGCAGTTCTCGAATCTTGAGCAGGTGATGAAGACCAACACGAAACTCGATGAGTTATCGATCGCTGCTGGCGCTGAGATTTCGAGCCAAGCGGTCAATATGGTCGGTCGTACAGTGGTCGTTCCTGGTGATCGCTTGACGCTGCCCGAAGAGGGTGAGGTTGAACTCAAGATTGAGGTGCCGACGACGATCGCTGGTGGTGAGGTTGCGGTGTTTAGCGAAGAGGGCCGTTTGGTCCGACGCATCCCGCTTAATCCTTCCAACGTGGGTCGCGGCTCGGCTATGTGGGATGGTCGCGATGAGCAAGGCGTTCGTATGCCGCCAGGCGAATATACAGTGCGCGCAACCGGCGTGACCCCGTCAGGGTCAGAAATTCAGATGGGTGTGCTTGCGCCTGCGCGGGTTGACGCAGTGGTCTGGCAAGAGGGGGTACCGATGCTGCGCATGGCTGATCGGCTGGTTCCTTTGTCTTCGGTGCGCGAGGTTTGGGAATAGCCGAACCGCTCGAACCGGCACCACGATAACTATGCGGGCTCGTTTGGTTAGCGAGTTCGTCATTTTTTTGGCTCATCTCCTCGATAAAATAGCGATATTTCCGATAAATAAAGCGCTTAATGCTAAACTTGAACAGCGCTCGACCCGTTGTCTGAATCGGTCCCATTTTGGAGCATTGATCGTTTGGACTCGCTTCGGTTGATTCAGCCACCTCAACGCGTCGAACCTAGATCAGGTGAACCGAGGGTTCATGGGCGCGCTGGCGTAGGATCAGCATTCTCCGAGGTGCTTGCGCGCGCCGTGGCGCGCCGTGAGCCTGTTCATGTGGGCGCCGAAGTTCGCGATCGCTTGCAGCAAAACGGTGTCGAATGGACCCCTGAACTCCAAGGACAGCTTGGCGAGGTGATGGGGCGCTTTGTTCAGCGTGGAAACAGCCGCGGTTTGGTCATGCACGATGAGCGTGCGTTCGTGCTTTCAGTCCCTGAGCGCGAGCTTGTGGATGTGGTGAGTGCGCGGGACCTAGGGACCGCTGTAGTGGATGGAATTGACGCTTTTGCCTTGGTGGCGAGAGAATTTTAGGAGGGCGTTTATGTCCCTGTTTAGTACTTTGTATATCGGCGTTTCGGGCATGTCTACGAACGGATCAGGCATTGAGATCGCTGGTGACAATATCGCCAACGTGAACACCGTTGGGTTTAAGCGCACGCGCGCAAACTTTGGTGACGTCATCAAGGAGTCTCTTGAGTCGTCGGGGTCGTCGTCCGGCATCGGCTCGGGTTCAGTCTTGCTCGGCGTTTCGCGAATGTACGCTCAGGGTGCCATGGTGGGCACAGGAAACAATCTCGACCTCGCCATCTCCGGCGAAGGCTTCTTTGTGGTCAACGCCAACGCTGGCATCGATGACGTGACTCTGGCTTACACGCGCGCTGGGCAGTTCAGCATCGACAAGGATGGATTCATTGTTAATGAATCCAACTATCGCCTCCAGGGGCATATCGCCGATGCGGACGGGAACCTCACGCGTACCGTCTCGGACCTGAAGATCGCCCTTGAGAACATTCAGCCCAAGGCGACCAGTGACATCGCCTTGAAAATGAACCTCGATAACCGGGTCCCGATCAACGCCAACTTTGACCCCAACGACGCCGACACCACCAGTGACTACACCGCCACCGTGACCATCTATGATTCAGTCGGTAAAGCCTACGATGCGCGAGTGTACTTCGAGCACGTCAACCCAGTGGCGCCCGCCGCCGACAGTTGGGATGTGCACGTCATGGTTGGGAACAATGAAGTACTGACCCACCAGCTCGGTTTTGATAACACCGGCGCGCTCGTGGTGTCGAACCGTGCCGGCGGTAACTGGAACCCTGACGCCCCCGCCGCGCAGAATGTTGCGCTCACCTTTGACCCCGGCTTGCTGCGCAACCCGCCGGTGACGTCAGGCCTTGAAGGTATCACGTCATTCGCAAGCCCATCGACGGTGCTGAGCCAAAGCCAGGACGGTTTTGCGGCGGGCTCTTTGGTCGGCATCGACATCGACAAACAGGGAGTGATGAACGCTCGTTATTCCAACGGTCGAACCTTTCAGAGCGGCCGCGTGATCTTGGCGAAGTTCAATTCGAAAGACGGATTGCGTCGCGTCGGAGATAATCTCTACCGGCAAACTCAAGAGTCGGGCCCTGCAGCGCTCGCCGAAGCCGCCACCGGTGGTCGCGGTGTGGTGCACCAGGCGACGCTTGAGCAAAGCAACGTCGATATCTCTGAGGAGTTTATCGATATGATTCGATTCCAGCGTGCGTTCCAGGCGAACTCACGCACCGTGACGACGACCGATGAATTGTTGGTCGAAGTGGTCAATCTGAAGCGCTAATCGCTGAGCTAGTCGCTAACTTTAGTGCAGTTTCGAAGGCGATGCGGGTGCTCCCCGGATCGCCTTCGTTGTTTTTAGCCAAGTCGTACCCGGTGCCATGGTCTGGGCTGGTGCGTACAAAAGGTAAACCGAGCGATATTTGGCAGGCGCGGTTGGCGGTTAAGGCTTTGAAGGGCGCAAGACCTTGGTCGTGATAAAGCGCGAGGATGGCTTCTGCGTCGTCCCAGCGAGCGAACAGCCCATCGGCGGGTACAAAGCCTCGGCAAGGGATACCGTCGTCCTGAACAGCGCTCAGCGCACAAGCCCAACCAAGCTCTTCTACTCCGAGCATCCCTTCTTCACCTGCGTGGGGGTTCAACCCGCACACTGCGATGGGCTTACCGCTCGCTTGATGCAGAGCTTGAGCAGCATAGCGCAAGCGTTCGGGAGTAATAGCCTGGGGAACTTGGTGCAGTGCGATATGATCGGTCACCAGACCAACCCAGCGCTCGCCCGAGCGAAAGCTCATCACAAGTTCCGATTGCGGGTAGCGGGCGCGAAAAAGTTCGGTATGCCCGGCGTGGTCCATCCCTGCGGATCTAAGCTGCGCCTTGTTCACCGGTAGGGTCACCAGCGCGTCGGCGGCGCCTTGGTCCATGACGTCCAGAGCTTGAAGCAGGGCATCGGCTTGAATCTGCGCACCTACCTGGCAGGGGACTCCGGGCTCTGTCTGACCGTCTTGGGTACCAATTAGTCGCCGATTAGAGCGCTCTATGATGCCCAGGTCGCGCCAGAGCTGAGGCGGCCCGGTCAGCAGCGTAGTCCAAGCCTTCGCTGGAGCTGAGTTCAACACCTCTACAGCCAGTCTGGGGCCAAGGCCTGAGGGGTCCCCGCAGCTGACGACGATCGTGGTCATTTAGGGGAGCAGTTTGACCAGCGCTCGCTGACGCGCTTGGCGCAGGGTCTCCGCTAACGCTTTACGCGCATTTTGCTGACGAAGGCTGTTGCGGAGTTGCTCGCGTTGGGCGTCGTTTTCAACTTCTCGGCGAATGGCCACGATGTGGATCAGATGGATCCCAAAAGCCGAACGGACGGGACCGACAACGGCACCTTCTTGTCCAGCAAAAGCGCTCTTTTCAAAAGCTGGGTCGGTGAGGCCTCGGCCGATCCAGCCCAGATCTCCGCCATTACCCGCGCTTGGGTCTTCGCTGTTCGTCTTGGCGAGCTCTGCAAAGGTTTCACCTGACCCCAGTCGGGTCTTGAGCGCCTCTGCGCGACCTCGCGCATCGTCGACTTCCCAGTCCTTGGCGTTGGGCTCTAACCGCAGCAAGAGATGGCTGAGTCTTCGTTGTTCGACCAGTTTAGGTTGCCTCGCCATCGCTTGTTTGAGCTCGCGGTCAGTGACTTGCGTGCCGCGCGCCATGATCGCTCCCATGATTTGACGTTCAATCAATTGCTCTTTGAGTTCGGTTCGATATTGCTGCCAGCTGCGTCCGCTTGCCTGAACGGCTTGCATCAAGGTCGCAAGATCAGGAATTTTATTACGGGTTCTGATCTGCTCAACCGCTTGATCCAAAGCGGCCTCATCGACCTCAATACCGCGGCGTTTCGCCTCGGCGAGTAAGAGGCGTTTTTCGATCAATTGTTCGATCGCCGCTTGGGTGTCGCGACTCGCTCCGAGCTCGGATGCTAGGATCGGCTGCCCATCGACCACGGCTACAATTCGGTCAACCAGCAACTCGGAGCCCGGCAAAGCAAGGCTGATGATCAGTGGAACAATCGGAAGGATCACGGCGTCTCCATGGCGCTACTCAGCGTCCGCTCAAGGGCTGCTAGCGCGCCCGGCACCTTGCGAATCTTCGCGGCGCCGCGCAAGCGTGCGATCAACTGACCTTGTAAAGCGCCCTCGCGCGTTCTGAGGATGTCTCGCTGTGCTCGGTCATCCGTTGGCTTGCCTTCGGCTTCTCGGCGCTCGAGCCTGAGGACGTGCCATCCGTGCTCACTGCGCAGCGGCTCGCTGACCTCACCCAACTTTAGGCTGAAGGCTTGGTCAAAAACAGGGGGGAGCTCGCCTCGGCTAAATGCCGGCAAAATACCGCCTTGGTCGGCTTCGGGGGCGCTGCTGAAACGGCGCACCAGATCGGCAAATGAAAACCGCTTTTTGCGGAACAAGCCGAGCGCTTCAGTCGCTTCGCTTTTGCTCGCCGTGAGCAGATGCCGTACCACCACCTTTTCTTCGGTAGGGTGTTTGGCGACCCACGCATCGATGGCTTCACGAGAGATCGGCTGGCTAGCTGCTTCTTTGCCGAGCAGCAGCTCGGCGAGCATGCGCAATTGAACGCGCTGCTTTAGATCCGTATCCTGAAGCGCTAAGCGGTCTAAAGTGCGCCGGAAGCGGTGGCTTGGATAGCGACGCTGAAGGGCAGCAAGCGCACGAGTTAGCGCATCTTCAGAGGGGCTAATTCCCTGCTTCTGAGCCTCTTCGGCCAGCAACCTCAAATCAATCTCATCTTCGAGCAAGCGCTCAAGAATGGGCAACCAGTCGGTTGGTGTGAGCTCCCCATATTGCCGCAATGCGCGCAGCATCAGGGCGTGACCCTCGATCGGTTGGTCCCCAAGATAAGCGATGACCTTAGGCGCAGCTGCAGGGCCTGCCGGCTCGCAGCCGGCAAAGGCGATCAGGCTGAGCAGGACGAGGCGCACGTTTTATTTAGTGGGTTTGACCACTCCCTTACCGGGGGTGATCGTGACCGACTTCTTGCCGTGCGAGTGACCGTTTTGACCGTTGACCTGCCCCGAATGACCCTTTTTGCCGTGCGAGTGGCCGAAGTGACCAGCGCCTGGAGGACGAATCCCAGCAGGAGGGGGAGCTTTGCCAGCCTTGGGTTTAGCGATTTTGATCGACTCCAAAGCTGCGTCGTCAAGTTTGTACTCGGTTTTAGCGCGCAGCTCTTCGAGGAAGCTCTTCATCGTGTCGCGACGTTGCTTGCGATAGATCCGGTGACGGATCTGCTCTTTGACGTCCTTGAAGTCCTGCGAGTGAGCATGGCGTCGTCCGGTCAGCCGGAAGATATGCCAACCCTCTTTGCCTTCAACGATATCGGTCATCGTGTTGATCTTAGGTAGGTTCCAAACCGCTTTAGCTAGCGCATCGCCAAAGCGCTCCTGGAGCTGTGGTTCGGTCAGGTAGCGCAAGTCGCCACCGATCGCCTTGGTGCTGTCATCGTCGCTCGCTTCGGCGGCTTGCTTACGAAACAGGCCGCGGTCCTTTTTGAGGCCGGCTTTGAGCGCTGCTTGAACTTTCTGCAGCTCTTTTTTCGCCACCTCTTTTTTGCCTAAGAACTTCTTGTAGATGTGGCTGATCCGAACAGCTCCTGGCTTATGATAATCGTCATAGTGGTCATCATAATACTTCTTGGCTTGGACCTCATCGATGGCGTCAAAGTTCGTACGCTCCTCGACGGTTCGGCGGCTCAGCTCCTGCGCTAAAGCGCTCTGGAGCGTATCAAGGACCTTCTCATCTTTGTGCAGATTGAGTCGGATCGCCTCTTGAGCGAGCAACGCTTTGTCCATCAGGTGCTCGACATACTCTTGGCGACGCTCTTTGCTCTGGTAGCGAGCGCGCACGAAGGGCGTCATACCGTTGATCTTCTTCTCCATCGCCTCGACCGTGAGACGTTGGTCACCGATGGTGGCTAAGGTTTTGCCCTCTGCGTTCTCGCTTGCGAACAAGTCGCACGATTCACCTGAAGCGGGCGCAGCAGCCGGCTGAGGCTGACAGCCGCCTAAGGCGACGGCGCATAATAAGAGATAGCGGTTCATGAGCACTCCGTAGTCGAATAGTTGGCGGCGCAGCGGTAGCAGCGCCGGTGCCATGCATCAATCCCTGAAAGGCGAGCTTTATTCCTGCTGCGAAGGCGGTCGGTTAAAGTTCTTCAAGCGTTCAGGGGCGATTCCGAGATCAGCCGGGTTGATCCGCGCCGCACGGAGCGCTTTGAAGCAGGCTTTTAAAGAGGCACCTTTTGTCTCTAAAAAAGACCGCTCAACGATGCAGGGCAGGGTCGCCCTCGAATCGCCAAGAATTGAGCACCCAGGCGGCGCAGAGCCCAGAAAGCCGCCAAGGTCTTCGGCGGTCAAAAGCGGCATATCCACGGCGATCACTAAGGAGCGCTTTGCGTTTTCACAGAGCCAGTAGCGCAAAGCTTCGGCGGGGCCTTCGCCAGGATCGCTGCTCACTTCGACACCCTGATCTAAGCGCGACCAAAACCGGTGCGGGTTACGGCCAGCGAGCAGAACGATCCGTCCGCAATGAGGTTTGAGCTGCGCAATCGCATGATCGATCATCGCTGTTTCATCGATCGTATCGAGCGCTTTGTCGGCACCGTAGCGCTTCGATTCGCCTCCGCAGAGGATTAAACCTGTGATTTGAGATGATCCCATTGAGCCTCCGGAGCGGTGCCGCAATCGGGACCTTCAAGCGCTAGGTAGGGCTGCAGATCGCCAGCTGACGTTTCGGCGGCGTTTGCGGGACGGTAGATCAAGGCGTCGACCGTGAGCAGCGAGCTCAAATCGCCTGAACCTTGACGAGCTTTAGCAATCAACCCCTCGGCGCAGAGCCTGGCGCGCAAGAACTCAACGCGCGTCCCCGCCGCTTTGAGCTGCTTTAAACCACGCGCCAAACGAAGCGTTCGATGCGGGGTCGTTGAGCCCGATAGCGCTTTGATCATCGGGCGAGCAAACAACTCGAAGCTCACCATGGTTGAGGCTGGGTTACCCGGCAGACCGAGCAAGGTGCAGTCACCAACCTTTGCTGCGGCGACCGGTTTCCCTGGTTTCATGCAGACTTTATAAAAAGTGAGCCCCCCGCACAGGTCTGAAAGCGCAGACCCGATGTGATCGTGGTCGCCGACGCTGACCCCTCCTGAAAGCAGCACCAGGTCGGCATGATCGATCACGTGGCGCAGCGCGTGATCCACCTGCGCTCGATCATCGGCTAGATGACCTACCTTTACAATGTCTGCGCCGCTTTGCAGGGCAGCGTGCCGCAGAAAGAGCGCATTGCTGTCGTAGACCTGACCGGTCTGTCGCTTGGACCCGAGCGGAACGACCTCGTCGCCGGTTGAGAAGATCGCGACCCTTGGGCGTCGGTGACAGGTCACCTCGCTAAGACCTAATCCAACCAGCGCTGAGAGGTCCGAGCCCCTGAGCGAGACGCCTTGATCGATGAGGTGAGCTCCAGCCTCGAAGTCGGAGCCAAGGTGCCGGATGTGCCGATCGGCCTTTAGCGGTTGATCGGTTTTGAGAAGCTCACCGTCTCGCTCGCAGTTTTCTTGGATTAAGATCGTATTAGCGCCCTTAGGAACCACGCCGCCGGTGAAAATTCGTACGGCCTGATCTGCGTTGATCGACCCCTCATAAGGAGCGCCCGCGGCCGATTCACCGACGACATGCCAAGGTCCATTACTGGCTAAGACGGCGTAACCGTCCATCGCCGAATTGTCCTCAAAGGGGTAAGCTTCGGGCGCCAGGACATCATGAGCGAGCACCCGACCCAAAGCCTCTTCGGTGGGCAGCGTCTCGACGCCTCTTGTGGTTGCCTGTGCCAGCAGCTGCCTGAGGGCTTCATCGATCGGCATGAGCGCCATCATTAGCGCCGTTTTTTCGCAGGGATCGGGATGATCAGCTTTTGACCGAGCCTCAGCGTTGAGCGGGTGGTCATGTTGTTGGCTCGAGCGATCTCTAAAACCTTTGCGCCCCAGCGGCGCGCAATGCCGGAGAGCGTGTCGCCTCGCTTGACGCGATAGGTTTGGATGAATCGGGTCTCTTGAACCGGGACTTTGGCGAGTTTTTCGCCGCAATCTTCTGGGGTGACCTTGGGAAGACGCAATCCAAAAGCTTTGCCGTAGAGATGAGCAGGCGGGGTGATACCCTGCTTGAGCGTTGGGTTGAGCTGCCAAAGCATGGCGCTGTCTAAACCGCAGACCTCCGCAATTTTATCCAAGGAGAGCGGTCGACTGATCGGCAGCAGCTTAGTCTCGATGACCTCGTCGGGACGAGGGGTTCGAAACCCATAGTGTTCGGGTCGTTGGGCTAGCGTCGCAGCGGCTAAAAGCTTGGGGACATAGTTTCGGGTTTCGGTGGGGAGCTCGGATGATATGGACCAAAAGTCTCGCTCGCCGGTGCGCGTTTGCGCACGCCGAACTCTTCCCGGACCTGCGTTATAGGCTGCCCAGGCGAGATACCAGTCATCAAAGCGGTCATGCAGCGCCAAAAGATAGCGAGCGGCAGCTCTCGTCGCTTGCCCTAAGTCGGCGCGTTCATCGACGAAGTGCCCTGTCTTTAAACCAAAAGCTCTCGCCGTCGCTGGGATGAATTGCCAGACGCCCTGAGCCCCCGCTCGCGAGCGAGCTCGAGCTCTGAAACCGGACTCGATCATCGCTAAGTAGACTAGATCTTTTGGCGCTCCGACCTCTTCAAGGATTGGACGTAGCTGCGGAATAAGAAGGGCTGAACGATCAAGCCATGCCTGAAAGGTTCGTCGACCCCTGCCCGTGAAAAACCGAATGTAGGCTTGGACCTTTGGGTTGGTTGTCCAGGGGATATCGAGCGCTGGAGGTGTCCCGTCTGCGTGACGCGAGAGGCTTTGATCAGGCCATGGTGCGCCCTGCGCAAAGGCTCGTTTAAGTTTCCATCCTCGCAGCGGTTTTTTGCTCTGGGGACTTCGTCGTCGTTTCGCCTCTTGGGCGAAGAAGGCCTGCTCCATCGCCTTGAGCTTTTGCATTTCATCGGCACCGGACCCTTGGGTCGCAGCGAGACTGATCAGGACGCTGATCATTTCTTGGCCTCGTGCCCCGGGCCTAGGACGCGCTTTAGACGGTCTTCATAGATGAAGGTGTTGGTGTGAGGAGGGTGGTGGCAATTCGTGCACCCTTCGACCGGGACCTCCCTTTTGATCAGCGCCTTGTTCCCACTCGCTGCGTGCAAAGACCCGGGCCCATGGCAGCTCTCACATCCGACATTAACCCGATCGGCGGCTTCACTAATTCGGCAGAACCCGCCGGGCTCATCAAAGCCGGCGCTGTGACAGCCAACGCAGGTGTAATCGTAGGTGCGTCCTTTGTGTTCGAGCGTCGCCCACGCTTTGGCGTGGGGCGTCGTCTTCCACAGCGCGTAGGCTTGGGCGTGGCAGCCCTGACAAGCCGCGCTGCCAATGTATTGCGGCTGGTCCGCTCCCACAGGAGCCTTGCACTCGCGGTTTCTCTCTAGCTTCTTATTCAACGCACTGATCGCTCGGTGATGGGCTTGAATCGCTGAATTCATCGACGCGTCTTCGGTGATGTTTGAATCCAGAGGAACACGTTGTCCTGACAGGGTACTCCCCTTAGCTGGCGGTTTGGGTAGAGGGCTCGCCAGAAGCTCGCTGCGGTCCACTTTCGCGCGCTGAACCTGAGCGGTGCGCGCTGCCAAAAGTGCCTTGGGCTTTTGCCGCACCTTGGCTCGGTCCCGTTGCTTGATCAGCCCATCGATTCGGCTCTGCATCGCTTTGAGCGCCGCGGCGCGCTCCCCAGCCCCTTCGAGGCGGGCTAAGGCACCACCTTGCCAGTGAAGATCGACTTCAAGAACTTGTTGCCCGCGCTCGCCACCGGTCAAGGCAAAGAGCCCTTCACTGAGTTGGACGATCGCTGGGCTCTCGTCGGTTTCGGACAGGATGATCAAATCGATGCCCAGCCGGAGCCAGTCAGAGGTCTTCGCCTTGGCTTGCTCAAGGTCGCCATCAAAGAGTAAAACCGCAGGGCGAAGTGGGTCCACTGCCGCGGCCGGCGCGCCGCGCAGAAATTGGATACCTTTGACCCGTTTGAGCTCGTTGACCTCAAGCCAGGGCATGGCGTCGACCGTGCGCAGTCCTTGGAACGAGGACTCAAGTTGAGCATCGGCGTGACCATTGCCCGAGATGACCAAGCCCATTTCGATCAGTTTGCGCTGCAAAAACTCGCCGGCCTGCTGAATTTGAGGGGCTGATCCCGAGCTCACTTTTCCGGGGCTAACCAGGTCGCCGTGAGCGACCAAGACAGGCTCTACTCCGGGCTCTTTGCGCGCCTTGAGGTAAGAGGCCAGGCGGGCCAATCCACCCAGGGGCTCGAGGGTGCATCCGCAGGGCTCTAGCTCACCGCGCAACTCCGACAAGACGAACAATCGATAATGACTGATCGCTTGGTCCGGACCGGGAGCTTTGGAAGAGCAGGACTGGACGACCAGCGATCCCAGCAGTAGCGAAGCGATGCGCATGGTGTGAACTCTCCCTTCTCCCGTGGGACAAAGTGGCACGAATTGAGCGATCAAGCGAAAGAGGGGTCCTTTGGAACTGTTTCCAATTAGCTTGGTTTTGGGGTCTGCGCTCTTAGGCTCGGTGCCCTTTGGGTTTGTACTGGCCAAGTACTTTCTAGGTGTTGATCTCAAAGCGGTGGGTTCTGGTAACATCGGAGCCACCAACGCTTCTCGTGCCGGTGGTATTCGCTTTGGCGCAACCATTTTACTGCTCGACGCCCTCAAGGGCTTTATCGGCCCTTTTGTCGTTCAGGCGATGGGTTTGCCTGATTTTTGGATCGCAGCAGCGGGTTTAGCGGCCGTGATTGGCCATTGCTATACTCCTTTTCTTCGATTCAGCGGGGGGAAGGGTGTCGCCACTGGACTGGGTGTTATTATCGCCTTTGAGCCTTGGCTCGGAGGGGTTGGGGTTGCGGTTTATGCTGTTGTATTAGCTGTTTTTCGCACCAGCGCTATCGGCAGCCTGGTCGCCACAGCGAATTGTGTTGCGATCGCTTGGATGGTCCCTAGTTTTTCAGATCGTCCGGGTGTTCGGGTCGCATTAGCTGTGATCTGTGTCTTGATCGTTTGGCGACATCGCAGCAACCTAGCAGCCATTCGCCAACAATCTGTTGATGGGCCTGCATGAGCGACGACGACTTTAGCGATGAGACACGCATCCTGACCACGTCCGAATTCCGTTTGGATGAACTGGTCGGTGCAGCGGGCGAGCGCAGCGCGGTGTTGACCGTGCTCCGGGGCAGGCGGCGCGGCGCAACTTTTCAGATCGGTAGCAGCGTGACGGTGCTTGGGCGCGGTGAGCGTTCGGATGTACGCCTTGATGATGATGGCGTAAGCCGTCGCCACGCCGAGTTGGTGCGCCTCGATGATGGGGCGGTTCAGATTCGAGATCTGGGAAGCACCAACGGCACCTTCGTGAACGGCGAGCGGGTCGCCGAGCGGGTGCTTGAGGATGATGACCGAGTCGCCCTAGGAACCACTACCCTGCTCAAGTTTGAGTTGCATGATGCGATGGAGATCAAGCTCAAAGCTGAGATGTATCAAAAGGCGACACGCGACCAGCTCACCGGGATGTTCAATCGTCGGTACTGCTTTGATCGCCTGCGTGAAGAGTTTAGCTTTGCGCAGCGCCATGGCCAGCCGCTCGCTGTGGTCATGTTCGATGTGGATCACTTCAAGCAAGTGAACGACACTTACGGTCATGCAGCCGGTGACGCCGTGCTGCAGCGCATTGGCAAAGTCGTCATGGAACTGGTCCGCAACGAGGACGTTGTGTGTCGTTATGGTGGTGAAGAGTTTGTCTGTATTTTGCGCGGCTTGACCTTAGACCAAGGTGAGCTCTTTGCAGACCGAGTGCGTCGATCCATTGAGTCGCAAACGGTGATCAGCGCCGAGCACCAACTCCAAGTGACAGTTTCGCTCGGTGTGGCGAGCCTAGACGGCGTGAATTTCACAAGCCCTGAAGAGCTGGTGAACGAGGCGGATGCTTATCTTTATGTGGCGAAAGAGGGCGGCCGCAATCAGGTCGCCTCGGCGCTTACTGCGACCACCGAATAAATGGGTTTCGCGCACCTTAACGTCAAAACTGGATTTTCGTTTTTAGAGGGCGCTGTTCCGCTGGAACAGCTGTGCGAACGGGTTAAAGATCTCGGCATGGAATCGGTTGCGGTGACCGATAAAGGAAACCTTCACGGCGCCTACGAATTTTATAAATCAGCGAAGAAGGCAGGCATTAACCCTGTCCTTGGTTGTGAGCTGCAGCTCTTGCCCGAGGGGATTGCGATCGATGACCGCAGCACCCGACACGACACCTATGCGATCACGTTACTCGCCGCTAACGACACCGGCTGGCGAAACCTCAAAGAGCTGGTCTCGAAGGCTTCTTTGCTCGGTTATTATTATGTGCCGCGTATCGACTGGCTTACGCTCAAAGAGCACTCTGAGGGATTGATCGCTTTATCGGGCGGCTTAGGTGGTCTGGTCTCACGAACGTGGCACGGGTGGCACGGACCGCGCTCGAAGCGTCGAGCATCGAAAAATCGATATCCTGATGAAGCGGGTCAAGCGGTAAAGAAGCTGTCGAGCCTCTTTAGCCCAGGCGATTTCTATCTAGAGTTCCAAGATACTGGATTGCCCGAAGAGCCTGAGTTCAATGAGTTTTTGTGGGGCCTCAAGGAGCAGCTCGCGCTCCCTGGTGTAGCGACTAATAATTGCCACTATCTCGATCAAGATGACGCTGAGGCGCACCGCTATTTGATGTGCATTCAGTATCGAACCACGATCGATAAATTCGACGGACCTGAGATTACGGGTCGGTACCTGAAAGATGAGCAAGCGATGGCTTCCGGGTGGTTCGCTGAGCACCCCGAGCTGGTTCAGGCCTCCCTTGAGATCGCTAACCGCTGCTCGGTGACGATGGAGCTCGGCGTCAACTATCTGCCCCCCTTCCCATGCGCTGACGGTCGCAACGAAGAAGAAGAGCTAAGGCACAGCGCCCGCCAAGGTCTCAGCAAAAGGTTTGAAGAGCTCAAAGCGACGGGCGCCTACACCTTCGACGAAAACACCTATCACGAGCGGCTCGACCATGAACTTGGGATCATTGAGTCGATGGGGTTCCCCGGTTATTTTCTGATCGTTCAAGACTTCATCAACTGGGCTAAGGACCACGGAATTCGCGTCGGGCCGGGGCGCGGCTCTGGTGCTGGCTCGCTGGTGGCTTGGGCGCTGAGAATTACTGATTTAGACCCCTTGCCTTATGATCTCCTGTTTGAGCGATTTCTCAATCCCGAGCGCGTCTCGATGCCTGACTTTGATGTCGACTTTTGCCAAGAACGACGAGGCGAGGTGATCCAGTATGTGACCGAGAAGTACGGCTCGGATCGTGTCGGTCAGATCGCAACCTTCGCGCGCTTGGGCGGTAAGTCGGTGATCAAAGATGTGGCGTCAGTCCTCGATATGCCCTTCGCTGAAATCAACGATATGACGAGGAATATCCCGGCGTTTCATGAGGGGTTACCGGTGACCCTGACGCCGAAGATGCGCAGCGTAGAAGGGGTCAGTATTGTTGATGGTCGCCTCGTCGGCGAGGCCGGAGCCGTGTCGGACGCTCGCAAATCATGGGGTTTGTTCGAGGTGTCTAGTGAGCTGCTTGAGCAGCTCCAGGCTGGCGGTAAACTCAAGAAAGTCTTTGATATAGCGACTCGCCTTGAGGGGCTTTACCGTCAGGCGGGCACGCACGCGGGTGGGGTGCTGATCGGTCGTGAGGTGTTGACCGAGTATACCCCGGTGTTTTCGACCTCAAGCGGCGGTCAGGCGGCGCAATTTAACATGGAAGGCGTTGAGGACGTCGGCTTGGTTAAGTTTGATTTCCTCGGGCTAAAAAATCTCGACATCATCACCTACGCCGAAGATTTAGTGAACGAAGAGGTCCAGCAAGCCAATCAAGGAACCCAAGAGGACCGGGCAGCCTTGATTGAGCGGTTTCCGCATCTGCGCGGTCTAGACCCGAGCAAGCCGCTTGATCTTCTGGATGTAGACCTGGTTCCTTTAGATCACCTCGAGCCCTACCAGTTGATCTCTTCGGGAGACACTAACGGCGTCTTCCAGCTCGAGTCCGACGGTATGAAATCGATGCTGGTGGAGCTTAAGCCCGATTGTTTTGAGGACATTGTGGCGGCTGTAGCCTTGTATCGCCCTGGGCCGATGGATCAGATCCCCGATTATATTAAGCGCAAGCATGGGCAGCTCGCCATTGAGTATCCCCACACTGCGCTCGCCGAAGTGCTCAAGCCCACCTACGGTCACATGGTGTATCAAGAGCAGGTGATGCAAGCCGCTCAAATCATGGGAGGTTACACGCTTGGCGGCGCTGATATCTTGCGCCGCGCCATGGGTAAAAAGAAGCGCGAAGAGATGGAAAAGCAGCGCCTGATCTTTACCAAAGGCGCTCTTGAAATCCATGAGCTACCTGGCGCTAAAGCGGGCAAAATCTTTGACGTCATGGAGAAGTTTGCTGGGTACGGGTTCAACAAGAGCCATGCGGCTGCATATGCCAAAATCGCGTATCAAACCGCCTATCTAAAGCAGTTCCACCCGGTCGCATTTTATTGCGCTCAGGTGACCGTTCATCACAACACGACCGAAACCGTGACCAAGTACCTGCGTGAAGCGAGCGATAAGGGCATCAAAATCCTACCGCCTTGCGTCAACGCTTCTGCCTACGGATTTAGGCCCGAAGGTGAGCAAGCCATTCGCTTTGGCTTATGCGCAGTCAAGGGCGTCGGTGACGCGGTTTTGAACCGGTTGTTTTCGGAGCAAGATAAAACGAAACCTTTCATCGGCTTGCTTGAGCTCGTTGAGCGCTGCGGACCGCGTGAGCTGCCGCGCAAAGCTACTGAGTTGTTGGTCGATGCTGGTGCTTTGGATTTCTGCGGCGCGTCGCGGCGTCGTTTGGTGAGCAGTTTAGAGACGGTGTATCAGCGAGCCGGCAACACCTGCTCTGATCGCGAGGCGGGCCAGTTTAGCTTCTTTGAGATGGGCGCAATGGATGGGGGCACAGCCTCGGACCCGGACGAGTGCTTGATTGAAGAGCGCCTCGAATGGCCAGATCGCCTGCGCCTGGCTCGAGAGCGAGCCGTGCTCGGCTTCTTCCTTTCGGGGCATCCAACGACCATATACCAAAAGGCATTTAAGCGCTTAACGACCTGTCGTTGTTCTGATCTAGCCACCCTTTGGGAGCCTGAGAAGGGCTGGGGAAACAAGCGTAAAACCGCTACACTCGCTGGGGTTATTGTCGCGCGCGACATCAAGAATATAGCGACCTATAGTGGTGGACCCAAAGAAGACACGGTGATCCCAAGACGTGCGTTCATTACCATCGAAGACACCTCTGGTCAGGTTGAGATACGTCTTGAGCCAGAAGTCTTTGGTCAATTCGAAGAGTTGATCAAATCTGATGAACCCTTGGTCTTTTCGGGCAACCTGATGGCGCGCAAGTCAGGCGGCGGAGATGATGGCGAGGAGCAGCTGCAAGTTGGCCTCCGGGTCAACCAGGTCCACCGCGCCTTCGAGGTCTTTGAACAACAGCGGATCCCCTTCGTTTTGAGGCTCGATTTAGAGCGTCACACTCCGGACGATATTGAGGGCCTAAAAGCGCTGTGCCGACGCTTCCCTGGGAGCATGCCGCCAGAGTTTAGGATTCGTGGTAACCACGGCCGTCTGCGCCTGCTCGCCGCCCATGAATTGAGCGTCGCCTGCCACCTCGAGTTGATGGATGAAGTCGAAGAGTTGCTGGGCAAAGGGTCTGTGCAGCTCGGCTGATCAAAGCCGTTCCGAAAAACCGATGCTGAGCCCCTGCGCGTCCGGTGGACGCGTGCTATGGTTCGCTTGCGAGGACCGATGCGTTATCTTTCAGCGCTGCTCATCTTAGCGGTGGGTTGCCTTCCAGCGATGCCTGATCAGCCGACACTTGATGTCGGGGTTGTCGTGGTCGCACCCGATGCAGGTCGAACCACGGCGCCTCCTCCACCTCCCCCTGATGCGGGCCCTCGAGATATTGGCTTTGGTGAGCTCAGTGTGATTGGGCTAACGCCGGACAAGGGCCCGTCGACGGGCGGAACAAGAGTTCAGCTGCGCGGCGAAGGGTTTTTACCCGACACCGTGGTCGAGCTTGGAGGGCTTGCGGTTCGCGATGTCTTAGTGGTGTCGTCTCGAGCTCTGACCTTTTTTACCCCAGCGGCAGCGCCTGGGGCGGCCGACTTGAGAGTTCAAAACTCGTTCGGAACGGCCGTACTAAGCAACGCATTCACCTACTTCCAGCCTCTGCAGCCTCGGCAAATTGATCCCTCAGAAGGACCGCTCGAGGGGGGTGTTGAGATCCGGCTAACCGGCGAGGGGTTGTCGGTTGATACGGTCGCTTTGATCGGTGGTCAGCCCTTGTTGCGACCGCGCATGGAGGGCGATGATCTTCTCGGGACCTTACCCGCTGGCGCAGCACCGGGCGTGGTCGATGTGCGCATCGCTGATGGTTTTGGTCAGGTGCACTGGCGCTCTGGGTTTCGCTATTTGCCGCGCCCTTACCTCGAGCGAATCGAGCCGAACCAAGCAGCGCCGAATCAAGAACAAGCGCTTCGTCTGCTGGGCGGCGGGCTCTGCGATGAGCCCGAGGTGCGCGTGGGCGGCGCTCAATGCCAAGACGTAGAGCGCACCACGCAGGGTCTGACCTGTTCGATGACGACGCCAGCGCAGGAGGCAGCCTACGCCGTTCGGGTCATCTGTCCGGGCGGCTCCGCTGAACTGGTGCCGGGCTTGGTGGTCGTTGCCGACCAAGGCCCCCCCGTATTGCTCGCAGTAGTCCCTGACCATGGCCCTTTATCAGGCGGTAATTCGGTGACCTTGATCGGCCGTGATTTAAGCGTCGATGATGTGTCTTGGGACGGACAAGCGATCGCCGTGCTTGAGCGGGTTGACAACGGCCTCTTGGTCCAGGCGCCGGCTCGGCAAGCGGCCGGCTCGGTGTCGGTAGCGGCGGGCGCAGGCGGCACGTTAGAAAATGCCTACAGCTATCGCGACTTGATGATGCTCCGAGGTGTGGAGCCGGTTCAGGGGCCAGCGACCGGGGGTACCACCGTGACCCTCTTTGGTCAGGGCTTTTGCGCCGAACCTGAGGTCCGCTTTGACGGCATTGAACAAGAGATACTCGAGGTTGATGGTCGCCAGATTCGCTTGCGCACCGCTGAACATCCTGGGGGCAGGGCAAGCATCGCAGTGGTCTGCCCGGAGCAGACGGCGAGCCGACATCGAGGGTTCTTGTTTGAGGCGGCCTTGGAGTTTGTCGGGCTCAGCCCAAACCGCGGCGCTTTAGCAGGGGGAACCGAGGTCTACCTGGTCGGTCAAGGCTTCGCTCGCTCGGGATTGGGCCTGACGCTGGGTGGTCAGCTGTTCTCTGATGTAACCGTCCTCTCGGATGCGCTCGTTCGGGCTCAGACTCCGCCGGGACAAAGCTTAGGCGCAGTCGATTTGCGTTTGAGTTTAGGTCAAGAGCAAATCGTCGCTCCAAGCGCCTTTACCTATTATGATCCTGGTTTTCGTTATGGCGGGAGCCGGGGCGGGACCCCTCAAGGTTCGATTAACGTGACGGTGCTCAACTCTTGGGGCCAGCTGGCGCCGGTTGAGGGAGCGCAAGTGGTCGTAGGCGGCAGCCAGGATGATCAGCGCTTGGTGGCGGTGACCGACGCTCGCGGCCAAGCCACGCTCAGCGACCCAAGCCTGTTTGGTCCCCAGACGGTCACGGTCTACAAAGAGGGCTGCGACCGGGCGCGTAGCTTGGTCGACGTTGACGCTGCTGATCTGACCTTTTGGATTGGTTGCATGGGGCCGCCGAGCGAGGGCGGAGGGGGTGGCACGCCGCCGCCAGCGCCTCAGCCCTTGATTATTTCGGGACGAATTCTCGGCTTCGATAAGGCGCTTTTTGATCCGGGTCGTCTCGGTCCAAACCAAAGAGCGTTCGCTCAGGTTCATCTAACCCAAAGCTCTCCTTATGGTGGCGGAACATGGGCTAACGGACGGGACTTTGTCTTTGAAGATGGTGGAGAATACCGGCTGGTTTTAGCCTCGGGTCGTTACACACTGGTCGCAGTCGCTGGGATTCATGACAGCCGGACTCAGCAGGTGAGCGAGCTGACGCAGCTTGGCTTTAGGCGTCAGGTCAGCGGTCCGCCGGGTGAGCGGTTAGTCGATCAAGACATTGTGCTCAACTATCCCATGGACGCCACCTATGGCGTGAGCCTGGGTGATCGTCCTGCGCCGCTTCCGTCGTTACCCGGGGCTGACCGGATGAGGGTTCGTGTTGCGCTCGACTTTGGCGGTGAGGGGTATTTCCCCTTAGCCGACGAGATGTCTCGGGGGACTTTTATCCTCCTGCGTGGCTTGCCACGGGTTCAGGCTGATATGCTGTATGTGAGCGGTGGTTTGGTCAGCGGTGAGGGTGGCTATTCACCATCGTCAACGATCCGAACCCGGGGCAGCGGTCGCTTAGAGGGGGGCATCACGCTTGGGCCGTTATTGCCCCTAGCGGAGCGCTTAGCGCCACGAAGCGACGGTGGACTTTTGCACGATCGGACGCTGCGGTGGAAGTTCGGGACCGGACCGATTCAGCCTGATTATGTTCGAGTCGATATCGCCGACACGAACGGCAACAACTGGGAGTTGATGTTGCGCGGCGGACAAAATAAACTTCGCTTGCCCAACCTACCCAATAGCGAGGTCGGCTTAGGTCGCCCTGGGGTGTATTTCGCTCAGATCACAGCGGTCGCTAACCCGCGGTTTGACTTCGACAACTTCAGCTATCTCGATACCTGGTTCATGAGCTGGCAAGCTCTGAGTGAACGAGCTGTTTCCTTCCGGCTCGACTAGCTGGTTACTCGACCGAATCGATCCGACTCTGCGCGAGTTCGATGTAGGCCTCGTCGAGTTCAAACCCGAGATAATCACGCTCGCTAGCCTTAGCCGCTAGCCCGGTGGTCCCTGCGCCAAAGAAGGGGTCAAGGACCAGGTCACCTCGGTAGGTGTACAGCTCGATCAGTCGCTGTGGCAGCGCCACCGGAAAAGGCGCAGGATGACCCACGCGTTTGGCGCTTTCGGGCGCAATATCCCACACATCGAGGGTTGCGGCCATGAACTCTTCTTTAGAGATCGTGTCTTCAAAGGGTAGCCCCAGTTGCTCACGCTTCTTGCGAGATAATGCCCGGTCAAAGCGTCCCTTTGAGGCGATCACAACGCGCTCGGTCACGTCTCGTAACACCGGGTTAGCGGCGCTCTTGAAGGAGCCCCAAGCGCATGACCCCGAGGCGCCAGCAGCCTTTCGCCACAGGACCTCTCCGCGCAACAACAAGCCGAGCTCGTCTTGTAAAATACGTGTCACATCGGCGCTTAGGCTGCGGTAGGGCTTGCGTCCTAAATTGGCTATATTGACCGCTATTCGCCCCCCCGGCTCGAGCACCCTGGCGCATTCGGCGAAGACGTCTCGCAGTAACTTTAAGTAGGCGAGATAGGTGGCGGGTACAGCGCCTTCTCCAAGCGCCATTTCATATTCTTTACCGACAAAATAAGGCGGCGAGGTGACGACTAGAGCCACCGAGTTATTCGCCAACGAGCTCATGTCTCGAGCGTCGCCGTGGATGATTTCATTGCGCCGAGTTGAGCGCTCAAGGTCTTGATCATCCGAGATCGTCGGCGCCGAAAAACGGGCGTAGAAGGCCGAGGCGTCGTGCCCTTCTCTCTTGCCGGTTCCAAAGTTTTTGGTGGCCGTACTGACGCGTTTGTTTTGGGTCATCGGTGCTGTCCTGCCTGCATCATCGCTCGAGATCAACAATCGAGCGCATCAACACAGCGGGCAGTCATCATAAGGGCGCGATTTCGTCATCACCGACTTGAATCGTGACGGGGCCAATCCCCAAGCTCACGCCGCCCTTTTCATGACGCTTTTCAACGCGCCCGATACGCCCGGCAAACAAGCCCACGGTAATCCGTACTCGGTCGCCCTCTTGGAATCGAGATTTCGCTGACTCTTGGCGCTCTGCTTTATGCTCGGCTAGGGCGCCGCATAGATCATTTTCAGCAGACCATTTAAGAGCCTTAAAAAGGGGATCAAGTCGCTCGAGGTCATGGCTTATCTTATCGACTAAGCCATCGTCGAATGTCTCGGCTCTCCACCAGACACACCAGCCTTTACCCAGTTCATTAGGTATTATCGATTCGGCAGGCTGCCCCTCGCTGCTGGGTGCTTCTACGTTGAGCTCGGCGTGCGCATCGCTCAGCGCTTGAAGCAGCGCCATGAGCGCCTTGTCACCTTCAAATGCACCAAGAAATGCATCTAAGTTGCGCCCGTCTAGCTTGGCTTTTCGGTGCAGGATCATACCCCAAGTCACGCCGCTTTGATCGATCTGAACAAATCGACTCAGATGTTCGTGAAAGGGTAAAACATCCAAAGCGAAGGGGCTGTTTAGATCGATGGTCGCGCGCTGGCCGTCGGGTCGGATGGCCTGCGAGAACAGCACCATGTTCTGAACTTGGCGCCGGTTCGCAAGACAAGGCTCGGCGGGTGTGCAGTCCCACTCACCGGTCAAGGTTTGAGCAAAACTCATCATCGCCTCGCGCAGCGCTCGACGATCAAGCGTATAGGCTGCGCTTCGTTGTTTACTGCGGGTAAACATCTCCACATGCTGCTGGCTTGGTTGCCAACTCATGGTCTCTCCGGTCCGCCATCTCGGTCCACTAAAGATTGAGGGAGGAGTTGGCTGTATTGTTCATACAGATCGCTGACATGCTCTGCATAGCGCGTCGCGACGAGGCCCTGACAAACACCGTGTCTGGCTTCTCGGTAAAATTCGCGCTGAGCCAGTAAGGGCAGGGTTAAACTGACCCCTTGGTCCCAAAGCTCCCGGTCTAGGCCGAGCCGGCCAGCGAGCACACGCGCATCATCAACATGTCCGTGACCCACATTATAAGACGACAGCGCGAGCATGCGTTGATCGTAAGGGCTGCTGGCATTGCGAAAGCGTCGCATTAAGCGCTTTAGGTAACGCGCCGCAGCCAGACTTGATTGTTTCGGGTCGCTGGGGTCCTCGAGTCCGATCGCTTTCGCGGTGGCCGGCATGAACTGGAACAAGCCTTGAGCGCCCACTTGGCTGGTCGCGTTGGGATCCTGCGCCGACTCAACCATCATCACGGCTGCGAGCAATCGCCAGTCGACGCCATAGATCGACCCAGCGCTTTTCAGGTCGTTGTCCCAGCGCGTGATGCGTTTCGCCAGGTCCGTTCGAACCCAGGGTCGTGAGCGCATTCGCATCTGCGTCGGCGCAGCGAAGTATCGAGCGTGCAAAGCTGCTCGGAGTCGTAACTTAAAATGACGCGCAAAGAAGGTCTTTAGCGCAAGCTGTAGTTGGGGCTTCGAGCGATGACTCCACCAGCTCACCGGGCGTGCGGCCCCCATGCCGTGAACAATCACAAAGCGGGGATCGACGATCACAAAGGCTTCGCCGTGTCGCCTGTTCACCGCGACCGCTTGTCCCGAGGCGCGACTTTTTTGCGTGAGACGTTGCAGCAACTCCCAGTCGTTTGATGCCTCAACGACAGCTTGCGTACACGGAGGTACACACCATCTGGTCAGATCTTCAACAGCGAGCGAGCCGGACCGAACATGAACCCGGCTTGGTGATTCGCCGCGCCGGCCAACCACGACCGAATCCGTATGGCTGTAAGCCGGTGCTTGGATCCAGTCTGGGCCACCGCCCCAGGGCTCGGCCGGAATCCAGAGATCAACCTCTCCGCGCCGAACCAGCGTTTCGAGTTGTTCGTCACTGTCGACAATCTGGATCGACAAACGACGGTCTAGATGTTTGGCGAAGCGAAGGGCTAAATCGTACTCAAAACCTCGGGGGCGACCTCGGTAAATGAAATAGTCAGGTAAACTCTTACGCAACGCCACCCGCAGCGCGTTGTCGGCTTCTTTGGGTTGGATCTCAGCCTGAGACGATGCGTCTGCCGCGGCTTTACTCTTTGAAACCGGATGCACTGATGGGGTGCAGGCTAAGGTTAGCAGGGCAAAGGCTAGAGCCAGGGTAGGCACAGCTTGCTTGCACATGTTAGCGCCTCCCCAGGAAAGCCATGAAGATCTTCACTCAAACCCGCTGGCTACTCAATAGCATTGCAATGACAGCATGTGTTGTTGCTTGTGTGAGCGTTCCGCAGGCTTCGTCAACTTCGACGCCATCGTCTGATGCAGCGGTTGATACCCAGCCGGTGCAGGCTCCATCGTCCATCGCGCCTGATGTCGACAGCAGTAAGCCGGCTCAACCGAGCGCGGAGCCGCCGGTTGAGATCGCGCCGGCGGTCGAGAAGAAGACCTTAGACCCGCGCTGGGCGAGTCTAATGCAAGGGGACCTCCAAACCTTGCTCGTCGAGCTTGACCAGGCTGACATTGCGACCTTGATGCTCTTAGTGGATCAGCCGATTAGCCCCGCTCAGCAGGCTGCTCATTTACGACTCGCTATGGCTAAACTCCATGAGGGGGTGGCCATTGGACTTCCGCAAACGGTCCCCCCCGAGCTGTCGCAAGCGCTTGAGCGAACGCGTAAGCTGAGCAGTCAGCTCAACCAGTCCAGGCCGAGGCGCGTGGGTCTTTTGCTGCCTCAGGACCGAGCCTGGGGTAAGGTTCTCGATCAAGCGTTCCGGTTTGGTTTGGGTGAGTCGAGCGTTGAACTCTTTGCGGCGAGCTCTGAGGACCCCGAAGCGGGTATGCGCCAGTTGATTTTGGAACATGGCGTGAGTTTGGTGATTTGCGGCCCCTTCTTGAAGAGGGCGCATCGGGCGGCGGTCGTTGCCCAGTTGTTTAATGTCCCGATGATCAGTTTGGCGCGGGAGCCTGGGCTCGCTGAGCTTGGCGACGCCATTTTCCAAGTGGGGCTAACCAATGAAGCACAGATCGATCGGTTGGTCGCTGGTGCGATGGAATTGCGCGGCTACAAAAGCTTTGCGGTTTTGTTTCCTCGAACCGCATCGGGGTGGTCGGCGCTCGAGCGATTTACTGCGCAGGTCGAGGCGCGCGGGGGGCAGGTGAGCAGAAGTCAGCCTTATCTCCGTGGAGAGACGAGCTTTACGCCTTTGATTACGAGCATGGTCGGGCGCGACGCCGCGGCTCTAAACGCCAACCCTAAATATCGTAAATGTGTTTCCGAGATCGCCGAACATCTCAAGGGCCTTCGGCGTAAACGCCAGGTCGAGTCGTGTCGTGACCACACCCCCCCGAAGATAGATTTTGATGCCATCTTTGTACCTGATTCAGTGACGACTGTGCGGCAGATTATGCCCTTCATTGAGCTTGCCGATATGGTCCCTAACCTCAACGAGCGCATGCTCTGGCGGACGCGGAAGGCGACCTCAAATAAAGAGCTCATCGCAACCCCGATCCTCGGCATGCGTCAGCTCAACTCGATCTTCTTTGCCAGCCGAAGTCGAACCGATGTGGAAGGGAGTTTATTCGTTGATGCCTATTACCCTTACGACAAGAGCAGGCCCCTTCCCGGCGCCTTTACTCGCGCCTTTCGAAAAGCGTTCTCACGTCCGCCGGATTTGCTTGAAACCTTAGCTTATGACTTAGGTCTGTTGGTCGCTCACTTAGACTCCAGAGAGCTTTTGAGCAGCCGTATGATCGTCAAGGGCGCCCTGTCGAAACTCAAGGATTTCGAGACGGTGACAGGACCTTGGACGATGGGTCCACAAGGCCAAGTGCAGCGACCGCTGTATCTATTGAGCATCCACAAGCGGCGGATCTTAACTGAATCCGACCGAGTTCAAGCCTTGACCCAAAAGAAGTCGAAAAAGCGCCGGCGAGGGCGTTAAAAAGATCAACCGGCCAAAAGACCGGTTAACCTAGGAAGGACAGGGGGAAGACTCGCCGACCACTCCCCCTCATCCTCTCTCTATATAAAGGGGCTTGCCCAGTCAACCCGCAGCGCGGGAAGTCCGGCATCAACAGGTCTTAAATGGGTGGGTCGGCATAGCCAATGATCGACTGCTCACCCGGACTTCCCCAAAGCATCACCTGCTCGTGGATTACCCATCCTTGCGTCATGCTCGTGGGCAGAGCGGCCTTGAGGCCATCATCGCTGCACTCGAGCAAGACCCCCATTCGGTCTGGCGAAAAATTAAAGCGGCCGCGTTGATTCGGCCAATCCAAGATCACGATCATCCCGGCTGTAGGCTTTACGCTCCCCTTGAGATGAAGTCGGTCTTGACGCTTTAAAAGATGGAGAAGGTTAGCATAGCGCCTGAAAAAATAGGGGCTTTTCGGCGTATTCGCTGCTCCACCGATCTTTCGATAACCGCCGCTATCTGAGCGAAAGTCGAGGTTCATGATCGAGCGAAACGACTCTCCAGCCACGAAGGGAACGAGGTCGATTGGGCCAATCGGTCCTTGGCGCCAGTCCCAGTCGCTCGCAACCGATGCGCCAAGACAACGCTTAGCTCGGTCCAATAAAAGCTGCCTTTGCTTCCCAGTGTTGATAATCATCGCTAAGGATTCGCCGGTCGAAAGGTGTCGGCGTGTTCACTCCACTTCTTGTTCAGTTTAATCCCCTAGTGGGCGATCTTAAAGGCAACCGCAGGCGCCTTCAGGCGATGCTGCGCGAAGCAAAAGGCTATCCGCTCGCTATCGTACCCGAATTGGCTTTGACTGGCTATCCACCCCGAGACCTTCTCGAGGTAGATGGCTTTGTTGAGCGGTGCGTTCTTGAGTTGCGAGAGCTCGCTCAGGAACTGAGCGATTGCGGCCCTGTCATCATCGGAGCACCCGCCCCTGCAGAGCGCCCCCCTGGTGTGTTTAATGCAGCATGGTTGCTCAGCTCGGGCGAGGCTAAGGTGGTCGCAACGAAACAGCTTTTGCCGGCCTATGATGTCTTTGACGAGCCTCGTCATTTTGTGGCTGGCGAGCCGATGCCTGTCCTTAATATTTTAGGCCTTCGTATCGGTGTGACCATCTGTGAAGATCTATGGCTGGGCGCTGAAGTCGGCGAACAGGGTCGGTATGGGGTATCGCCCGCCGCTCAGCTTGCTGCGGATTGCGATTTGTTGATCAACTTGTCCGCTAGCCCCTATCGTCGGGGGCGTGCTTTGGAGCGCTTAGAGCAAGCTGCAGCTCTAGCTCGCCGATCAGGCTGCACGCTCGCTATGGTCAACGCCGTGGGTGGCAATGACGAGCTGATTTTTGATGGGCACAGTTTGGTCACCGATGGACACAATCACCTCGGTCTACCTGGCTTTTTAGAGTGCGCTAAGATCCCCGGTGCATGGTCGCTTAAAGACGACTTATTCGATCAGGATCGCCAGGCTTTGGTGATGGGATTACGTGATTACGTTCACAAGTGTGGGGCGGATCGTGTGGTTCTTGGGGTCAGCGGCGGTATTGACTCTGCCTTGGTTGCGGCTTTGGCTGTCGATGCGCTCGGCGCTGATGCGGTCTTAGGTCTAGCGATGCCGAGTCGGTTTAGTTCTAAGCGCAGCCTCGCTGACGCTCGCTCGCTCGCTGATCAACTTGGAATCGAGTTGCGTGAGATCCACATTGAGACCGCACACCAGGAGCTGCGTCAGGTGCTGGGCGAGACCCTTGATGTCGCCGGCGTGACCGACGAGAACATCCAGGCTCGCCTGCGCGGGATGATGGTCATGGCGACCTCAAACGCTGAAGGGCGATTTGCGCTTGCGACGGGCAATAAATCAGAATTAGCGGTCGGGTACTGCACGCTTTACGGCGATATGTGTGGCGCATTGGCGCCCATTGGCGATCTGTTTAAACGGGACGTCTTTGAGCTCTGTGACCGAGACGACAGGATCCCCAAGAGCATTGTCCAAGCGCCGCCCTCTGCCGAGCTTAGAGCGGATCAACGGGATGACGACAGTCTGCCTCCTTACGACCGCCTAGACCCTATTTTGGAAGCTCTATTGGTCGACAAACAGCACCCCTCGGCGATCATCGCTCGCGGGTTTGATCCTGACGAGGTGACCTTGGCGGTGGGTTTAGTGGACCGCAGTGAATTTAAGAGGCGCCAAGCAGCGCCGGTTTTACGAGTCAGCAAGAAAGCGTTCGGCATGGGCCGAAGGCAGCCTCTGGCTTGGAAGCGAGGATATTGATGAGTAAGAAACGCGTCGTGACCTTGAGTAAGTTGTACACCCGAAGCGGTGATGACGGTTTGACAGGACTCGTTGGCGGCAGGCGCTGCTCCAAGGATGATCTTCGGGTGATCAGTTATGGTGAAGTGGATGAACTCAACGCCTGCATGGGGCTCTGTGCTCAGCAAGCCCCCGGTGACTTGAGGGGTCTCATTGAGGTCGTTCAACAGCGCTTGTTTGACCTGGGCGCCCACCTCGCTGATGGCCGGCCTGAGCCTCAATTGGCTATTGATCAAGCGGACATTGACCAGCTCGAGGCTTGGGTTGATTCGGCGCTTGAGGGGCTGCCGGACCTCACCAGCTTCGTCTTGCCTGGCGGTGGAGAGTTGAGCGCTCGAATGCATCTCGCCCGAACGGTTTGTCGCCGAGCCGAGCGCGCGGTCATCACCTCCCAAACGGTCGCTGAACGCTCGCCCTTGGCTTTGATCTATCTGAACCGGCTCAGTGACCTCCTTTTTGCTTGGAGTCGCCTCGCCGCTCATCAAGAGGGTCACGCCGAGCTCCTTTGGGTTCCCAAACAAAAGGATTAACCACGTCGTCAAGAAAGCGTGCGTTGGCCGCTCCGCCGTCCATCCGATAGTCTTCCTTATGATTTCGGTGCATATCGCCGCTGCTATTGGAGACTGATTCGATGAATACCAGCCGCATTTTTGCGCTCTGCACCCTTATGTTGGTCAACGCCTGTGGTGGCCCCCCGTCGCCGACCGGCGAAAGTTGCAATGTGGATTCGGACTGCCCGGAAGCATCGGTGTGTTTCCAGGGGTTGTGCCGAGGCTCTGGCGGCGGAAACAATGGCACCGCTGACGCGGGCGTGGTCGCTCAGGATTCGGGTTCGACGGCTCAAGACTCGGGTGCTGTGACGCCAGCTGACGCGGGCAATGTCACCCCAGCAGATACTGGTGTTGTCGCTCGTCCGGACGCAGGCGGCGACGAATGCGCCAACGCCGATTGTCCCTGTGAAGACGAGAGCGATTGCCCGTACACCCATTACTGCAACCGCCGCGACGGTCAGTGCTCACCTTTGCCTGAGGGCACCTGCCGCGACGACCGCAGCTGCGTCGGCAACTGCAACATCCCCGAAGGTCGCACGGTCGGTCGCTGCGTTGATTGTCAGGTCGATGCAGACTGCGCAGCCCAGGCGCCGCGCACTCGCTGCCTGAACAACACCTGCCGTCTTCCTGAAGGGCAATGTGAAAACAATGCCGACTGCGCCAATGGCGAAAATTGTGTTGATGGATCCTGCCAAGGTGGCGGCAACGGTGGGGGTGGTTGTCAGGATGACTCTGATTGCCTCGCTGGCGAGAGTTGCTTAGCTGGTCAGTGCTTTTCTCCGGGCGGCGGCTTGCCGGGCGGTTGCGCGGAGCACGCGGACTGCGGCGCTGATGAGCAGTGCCTAGCGAACACCTGCCTGAGTAAGTGCAACGTGGGCAATCTCGGCTTACTGTGCTCGCTCCCTCCTCCAGGGGACGCCCTGTGCATCTGCCAGATCGCTGGCGGTCTGAGTTGCAATCAGACCACGGGTTACTGCGAGTAAGCTAAGGCATCGCCAAGGTCACACAAAAGCCTTGAGCCTGCCGCAGCAGGCGCAACGGTAGCCGCGCTCGTGAGGTTTCGATCTCGAGATCGACAAAGTCCGGCGCGGACTCAACGACGGTCATCCGATCGATGCCCCCGTAGCGCCCAGCGAGCCTTTTGAGAAACACCTTAGGGGCTTCTCCAGAGCTATGCAGCCCGAGACTTGATAAGCGCTCCTGTGCGTCGGCGCAGAGCTGCTCATAGGCTTGATCAGCGCGCCCTTCGGCGAGATCTCGAAGCCAGTTAGCGGCAAAGGTCTCGGGGTCGGGCTTGCTCGAGCACCCTAGAGTCAAGACAAGACTGACCCATAGGATACGCATCAGGACGCTTTTCGTTGCCGCCACCGCTCACTGACGGCGAGGATAGCGGGGAGTGTTAGCAGATCCGCAAGCAGCGCGAGGCTAATACAGATGGCCGATAGATTACCAAAGTCTCGCAGACCATTGAACTCGCTCGGGATGAGCATCGAGAACCCCATCACCAACATCATCGTCGTAAAGACGACGGGTCGTCCGGCGTGCAGGATCGTGGCGTTCAGGCTCTGATCAAAATCCTGCGTTTTCTGCTCTTGGCGAAATCGCACTAAGAAGTGGATCGTGTCATCCACCACCACGCCCATGCACATGGCAAAGATAATCACCGTCGAGATACGCAGACTCAGCCCTGTAATGCTCATGATCCCCATGGTCAGGACCAAGGGCAGTAGGTTCGGCATCATCGCGAGCACGCCCTGCCGCACTGATCGAAGGACAATCACGAACATAACTCCAATGAGCGCAAAGGCGAGCAACAAGCTGGTCATCATGTCAACGACGACGGCTTCTACGGCTCGATTAGCTAGTTTACTGCCTCCGGTTAGGGTCCCATTGACCGCGCCAGGCCAGGCGCTGAGTTCTTCTTCTATCCATTTAATATCATGCGAAAAAAGTGAGGACCCCGAGTCTTTCTTGAGCGCCCCAATACGAACCGCCACGACCCGATCAGCCGACAACTTTGCAGCCGTCTTGAGCTCGACCGGCGACTCGTTCACCTCATCGTCTTCGATGATCATTTCGTCATCATCGCCGCCCAACGCATCCTCCAAGACCGACACCTGATCGGCTTGTGGATCATCAAGATAAGGCCGAGTCATCAGATCATCATCGAGCACCATCAGCGCCAGGAGGGCTTCGATCTGATCCTGGCGCTTGGGCAGCGCTTTTCGGTCGCCAGCTTGGTTTGAGTCCCACAGGCCGTGAAGACTCCCTATGAGATCAGCGAGGCTTAGACTCTTGATTCCCGCTGGGCTCTTATCCAGGCGCTCCTGGAGCGCCGCCATGCGCGCAAGGTTCGCCGGACTGATCAATTCGTTGCGGGGTCCTTCGAGGACGATATCAAAAGGCATAGCGCCCATGAAATCTCGCTCTAGATTAGTCAGAGCTTGCTGCGCAGGGTGATCCTCTTGGATCTCTTCAAGCGCTCTCGAGAAGGGCGTGATCTGACTTGAGAACGCAACCCCTGCGATAAAGAGCACCGCCGAAACCACAGTGATGGCTCCAGGTCGAGCCCGCACGAACCGACTGACCGCAGGAAGCACGACCCGATTAAGCCAGCGGTCTTCGTTGCTTTGACGGTTTCCGGGTTTCGGGGGAGCGATCAACAACAGCGCAGGCACTACGCTGAGGGTGAAAAACCAGGCCAGCGCAATGCCGCAGGCAGCCGCAAGCCCATAGGCACGGACGAGTTCGACACGCGCCACACCGAGCGAGGCAAAGCCGATCACCGTAGTCGCGGTCGTTAGGGAGATGGCGGGAAGCATAGCTCGCCAGCCCTCAAGCAGCGCCTGATAGGGGGGCTGATTTTGGTCTAGACCCTCTTCCACGCGCGTCACCAAGTGTATCGCATCACCAATCCCAATCACCAAGATCACGGTGACCGTTGAGAAGTTGATGATGTTGATGGCGCCGCCCGTAAGCTTCATCAGACCGAGCCACCAAATGCTGGCGAGCGCGACGCTCAAAAACGGCAGCAAGGCGTAGCGAAGCCGCCGAAACGCTAGCCATAAAAACACCACCATGCCGATGCCGACTAAAGGCTGTCGTCCGACGAGCTCAGCGCGCATCGTTCGGATGATATCGTTTTGAATGTAGGGGATCCCGGTCGTTTGAACCGAAACCTTTGGGTAATCCTTTTGCCAGCCACGCAGCAAGGTCCGGAGCTTTTCGAGGTAGCGCATACGCACCGCGTCGCTCCGAAGGTCGCAATGCACCCTTGCCATCACGAGGGTTGAGCGCCCGTTGTCGCTGATTAATCGCCCCTTGAGCAGAGGGTGTCCCATCAGCTCTTTTTCAGTTCGCTCGGCGGATCCAAACCCTGTATCTTCATAGAGCGGTTCGATCTGGACCGTCTCGTTACGTCGCCGAAAAACGCTGGCGTTGCTCAGGCTTTGGATGCGGTCGAACGCGCCGCCATCGTTGTTCCCAGGGTTGCTGCACCCTTCGAGACGGCGCAGGGGTTCATCGTCGGCATCGAAGGCTAGTTTTTCGATGCGCTGATGCAGGTTGCGTAAAGCCTCGAGGGTTTCGGGCTCAAACCAAGTATCTTGGGTCAATGAGAGCAAGACGATGGCGTCGCTGTCGTCTTCGGAAAAGCGCTCTTTGACTCGCTCTAAAATCTCTTGGTCTTTACCATCTTGAACGAAGAGTTTGTTGACCGTGAAATCAAAGGGGACACTGATCGCAGCAGGCACGAAGACCAAAGCCGTGAGCAGCACCACAGCGCACAAGACACCCCAGGCGAGCAGCAAGGCTTTGCGAGGCGTTTGAGGCGGGGGCATGACCGAAGATCAGCGCTCGATGATCTTGAATTCAACGCGACGGTTTTTAGCACGAGCAGCCTTAGTTCTGGCTTTCTCTATCGGCCGTATTTCACCAAAGCCGATGGCATCGAGAGCATCAGCAGAGACGCCTTTGCTCACCAAATAGTCTCGCACCGCATCCGCACGCTTTTGAGATAAGCGCATGTTCGAGCTCGCCGCACCGACGTCATCGGTATGTCCCTCAACGAGCACCTTGCCGATCTTGTTCGTCACGATCGCATCAGCGACTTGATCAAGCATCTCAAAGCTCGCTTTGAGCACCTTGGACCGACCGGTTCTAAAGCGAACCTTTTGGCTGATTTCGATCCGCTCTTTGGTCACCTTGATCAGCGTGTACTTCTTATCAGGGCAGCCATCCTCATCGGTGACACCGTTGATGGTTTCGGGCTGCATCGGGCAACGATCATCGGCGTCTTTGATACCGTCTTTGTCGTTGTCGTAGTCCGGGCACCCGTCTTCATCTTCGAACTGGTCGCGGTCTTCTTTGTCGTTCGGGCATTTATCGACCTCGTCTTGGAAGCCGTCTTGATCGTTATCAAGGTCCGGACAGCCGTCTAAGTCTTCAAAGCCGTCGCGGTCTTCGGCGACCGTCGGACATTTATCCGTGGTGTCCGGGACACCGTCGGCGTCGTTGTCGCGGTCTGGGCAGCCATCTTCGTCTTTGAACCCGTCTTTGTCTTCAGGGTCTGTCGGGCAGCGATCGTCGCGATCTAAGATTCCGTCGTTATCCGAGTCGGCGTCTTCTTCTTCTGGGCAACCATCGTTGTCTTGATAGCCGTCGAAGTCTTCAGGTTTGTTCGGACATTTGTCTTCGTCGTCTAAGAAGCCATCGCCGTCTTTGTCAGGCGGTGGGCAGCCTTTGTGCTTCCGCAAGCCTGGGATCTCTGGGCAGGCATCTTCGACGTCAAGAACGCCATCGTTATCCGAATCTTTTTTCGGGATGATGACTTTCTTGGGTGTTTTGGGTTTTGGCGCACAGGGGCGTGACTCTTCACGGGTGCGGACCGCTAATGTGCCGGCCTTTTGAGCCGACTTTTTAGCTTCGAACCAAAGCCCTAGCTTGATGGAGACCCGAGCAAACTCGGCATGAGCTTCGGCTTCCGCCAGTGACTTGGGTGCGCAACGGATTGCTCCGCTTCCACGCGCTTGCTCTAGAATCTCTTCGTACGCTTTAATCTGCGCTAGCAGTCGAGCCGTACCACCACCACCGGTAGACTCGGTGGTTGCGATGAGTCGGTTGGCGCGACGATCTTCGACCTCTTTGCACAAGATCGGCCGGTCCCAGTAGGTGCTGCTCTGGGCTAAACCAGCCAGCTTACGAAGTTCTGTTCCCACCGCCTGCAGGCGGTCGCCGGATGTTGAGACGGCATCTCGGGCAAGATTGACTCGTGCGATTTTAGCGCCTGATAAAGCCGACTTCTGACTCGCTTGTTCGAGATCTCCCGACACCGTTTTGAGCGTACTTTGCATGGCCTTAACGCCACCCATACCCTCATTGAGCTTTTGCAGGCCACCGCGCAAACCAGGGGGGAGCTCGTCGAGCTTTGATTCATCGATTTTGAATCGCTTCTCATCGACTTTGATGATGCCCCTAAGTGCGCTGGCTTGATCGGCTAGATCGTGGAGCGCACAGGTCGCCTCTTCCATATCCTCAAGCGGCTTGAGCGCCTTGAAAGCCTTGGCATACGGCTCGTCGATGGACGGGTCGCCGACCGAGCGATAGGGAGAAACAGTTGAGCAACCTGCGAGGGTAAGCAGGCAAAGCGAAAGCCTTACCATTCGTATTTTCCTTTACGCTTTTTCTGCGTTGCAGGTCGGCTGTGCATCCGGCGACGGGTGATATCCAACGCCTTGCTCGCTCGGATCAGCGCCAGCCCAGCGAACTCGCTTGCGAACTGGTACTCACTGTGACCGTCATATTCTCGAGCCTTTTTAAGAAACAACTCAGCGCTCGAATACCAATAGGGAGCGAAGCGCTGGGCGTTGAGCAGCCTAGCTTCTTCAAGCGCGGCATCCGCTGCCACGATATTGCTGGTGGCGATCACGGGTCCACATGCCGACAGTGAACACAACAAAGCAATAACGAGCGCTCGACGCATAGCTTCCCCTTATTGGGCTTCCCTTTAGGGGCTTTCCACGGGGGTGAGCAAGCCTTCAGAAATGATTCCTAAATAAGCATCATGCAGAACGACCCGCCAGGGCTCCCCATCAAAGTTGATCGTTGGAACGCCCCAGCTGTCCGCGTAGTCTGGCGGACGACCGGCGCTGGCTCGAGCGAATGTGCCTAGTGGGTATCCTTGATCCTGGGCATTAAGAATATACACGCTGGTCTGGGGTAAGGCGTCAGCGCCTTCGCCTAAGCGCAGGGGATCAAAGACCAGCACATGCCGAGCCGGTGTCGCTCGAACGTTCTCGATGACCGCAACGGTTCCATTGAGAATGTACGATCCAGCAAAGCGCTGATCCATCTCGGCGCGCCACACCACACAGCGCTCGCAGTCACCGCAGCTGGTGGTCGAGCGACCCCGAAAGCACACCATCCGCTCGCCGTCGCGGCCGCAGCGTGTTTCGCCGGTTCCGCACTGATCTAAACCGCTTGAGCACGGACCGCCGGGAGAGCAGAACCGACCAGAAAACGGATTGTTCTCATCTTGCATGCAGACGGCTCGACAGAACCCGCCAGGAGTGCAGGTGTGTCCTTCGCTGCAGTCTCCATCATTCGCACAAGGTTGATTAGGATTAACACAATCCGAATCATCTAGGCATTGCTTCGCGTTCGCAGTGATCCGTGAGGCGCACCCTCCGCAGACGTTGCGAGGGTTGTCATCGGGGCAGATCGTTGCGGTCGCATCAGCGTTACAAATGACCGTCCCGCAACCGTGAGCCCCACAGGTTTCGCCGGGCTGGCCAGCGCTGTCATCAAGCTCTTCGCAGCCTCCACAGATGTTCGCTTCATCAAAGAAACACTCGAGCGTCCCCTCGGTGGAGCACAGATATTGACCGCAGCCGGTCTGGCCGCAGGTGTCTCCGTAGGCGCAGCCCTCTTCGGGGCAGTCAGGACCGAAAATAACGGTGTTGCGATCACAGGGAGGCTCGACCGGTCCAGTGTCCGGCGCGGGGCCAGTGTCGATGACGCCGGCTTCAGGCTCGCCCGCATCAACAGCAGCGTCCGGTTGGCCGACATCAACGATCACGCCCGCATCTGGAGCTGGGGGTTCTGGGATGCAGGCGCTTGCGAGCGCCAGGATGCATACTAATCGATTCAAGGACGATCTCCGTCTGCGGCTGATGAAGACTCTACATCGGCTGGCTTGGTCTTTCCAGCGCCTGGCGATGCAGCGCGAATCCAGCGTAGCGCTCGAGCCCGCACTTTAGCTTCTCGATCCGTCTTTGGCTTGATCTTTTCAAGGCGCGCCAGGTGAGCGTTTGTCCCGACATGACCCAGCCCTATCCATAAGGTGATGCGTCTCGTTTGTGGGGCATCGTTTGCTTCGAGTGACCGGGCCCAGTCGTCTACGCGCAGGGTGCTACCCTCCCGGATGAGTCGCTCCATTTTGCTGTGTGGTGTTGGTCGTTGAGCGGGGGCGTTTAGAGCGGCCTCGATCGCAGCGCTAACTAAAGCGGGTAAGGTCCGGATCAAAGCCTGGTTATCGGCCTGCCTGGCCAGTTTGAGTTCGGCACGGCCTTCCATCGCCCGAAGCGTTGTGGTTCGATCGTTTCCTACGACTTCGACGACGACTCGACATGCGCATGATGGGCTCGAGCCACCCCGGCAGCCGACGATCACACCCTGCAAACGTAAGCTGATGATACCCATTTGGCGCTTGGGCTTGAGTTGAGCATCAATCACCGAACGGAGCTCTTTTTGGGTCGCCTGGTCGTCGAGATCTTGGATGGCGATTTGACCTTCGAAGGGCTCCCATTGGTGAGGGCTAGGGAGGGCTGTTGCGCCTCGCTGAAAGAGGAGGCGCCCGGCTTGGTTAGGGGTCGTACAGGCACCGAGAAGGAAAACGATGCTGATTCGAGCTAGACTCGACCGCCGAGCGCGCCGATGCCCGGTGAGATCGCTCGCGCTTCGCGAGGCTGGGGAGCTGATGGTCCGTACATTCATGACGAGTGTCCTGATCCTCTCAGCGGCATCACCGACATTAGCTGGCGACTATCCGATCCTGCGTGATCGCAGCAAGTACGGCTCGATGCCGCACGACCAAGTCGACGCCACCATTCGTGATATTGCACGTTTCCGCCACCTTCGTCGCCGAGTGCTCAGCCACAGCTCGCTGATGCTCGGCGCCAATTATCGGCCCGACCCACTCGGTGAGGGTCAGCAGGGTCGCGTGGACTCTGACCCACGCTTTCAGCTGGCTCCGGTCGACTGCGTGACCTTCGTCGAGTCGACCTTAGCCATGGCGCTAGCTGGCGACCTGGACCAAGCAAAGCGATGGATGGACCGGCTGCGGTACTCGGGTACTAAGGTCGGCTTTGCTCGTCGTAATCACTTTATGCTCGCCAACTGGCTGCCGCATTTAAAGCGCCACCGGGTGCTGCGCGACATCACCCGCACGATCGGTGAAGGTGACACCCTCGTTCATGACTACGATAAGGTGAATTGGTCGCAGATCGCGCCGAGGTTTTTACCCGCTAACTTTGACTCGATGCATCCACCGAAAGGTCGTGTCGAGCTGCCTTTGGTCAACTTGGACACACTCGAAGCCAACCTAAAGGCTGTGCCGAATGGAACGATTTTGCTGCTGGTCCGCGTGGAGCGACCGCGGATTCCTGTGCGCATCTCCCATCTGGGCTTCGTGATTCACCACAAGAGCGGTCGGACGATTTTTCGTCACGCCAGCCAAGAGGGCTGGGGTCGTGTCGTTGATGAGGATTTGATCCGCTACCTTCGAAGGCTCGATAACCGCAGCAAGTGGGCTATTCAGGGGGTTAGTTTGCAGCTTCCTAGGCACCCAAAGACGCTCCCGGGGACCTTGCTTGAACCCGATCAGATTGCGCTAAAAGGCTGGTTGCCTTAGTGCATCGACACGCTAACCGATTGCGACAGACCAGCGCTCATGGCAGCGTGTCGCTACGCTTTGGAGACGATCTATGTCCCGCCTTCCTTTGATCTATCTTTCCGCTCTGGTGGTCGCGACCACTGGCTGTCCAGATGATGACCAGTTTGGTCGCCTGAATTTTGACGCGGGCCCGCCCGCTGACGCCGGCCCGGCGCCGAACGATCTCCCGATCAATGTGGGCGACCCGTTCACCTATCAAGGGATTTCGCGCACGCCGAATGGATGCGTTGGCGGGTTCATCGACGCTCAATGCGAAGAGCAGGGTAGCTGGTATCTGAACATGACGGTGACCGATAAGGTCCCGGATAAAGCCAGCAACGTGACCAGTGGAAGCTCGTGCGCGTCCGGTCAGACCCTAGTCGAGCCGACCCAGGATCGGTGCGCAACGTGCCCCAGCGATGATATTCCGACCTTGCTCAACGGCGCGCCGGACGCCGATGGAGTCGCAGGCGATCCTCAAGTGTACTGCATCCCAGCTCGCGGCTGGGACAACGTGTACAACCTGCGCGCGATGAGCGACTACAGCATGTCGGTTGAGCACCCTGCGCCGCCCAATCTTGGTAGTTCTTGGCTGTACAACCTAGCACCTTGGGATGAATCGCAGATTGCTCCCTTCGCTGGTGAGAAGAGTTTTCGCACGAACGTCGCCATGCTGCCCCGCTCATCGAAGACGCCGTTTCCTTGGGCGCTGGACCTGAGCAAATGGGATGTTGTGTCTCAAGAGTTTGTTGATCGTATCCTCGAGGTTGATCCGGACGCAGACATTCAGCGACCCGAGGGTGGGGCGTACATGAAAGCGCTGATGAACTATGATCTCAACGGCGTTGCGACGCGCCACACCATCGAGGTTTTGTATCATGAGCGCGGCTACCTTTGTAAGTTCAACGAGGAGCTTGGCGCACCAGCCCCGGGTTCAGACCGACGTATTCGAAATGGTGAAACCGGCGGTATGAACGTCTTGATCCAACTCAAAAAAGATCCCGATACGGCGCTGGGTGTAAACACAGTTGATGGTGAGGCGACTTGCGTCTCGGATGGTGATTGCCCCGACCGGTTTAGCTGCCGCGGCGAGCCGAAGCGCTGCCGTCGCTTGATGCCACGCTGTTGCATCCCTGGCGTCGGAGGCTGTCGCTAGAGAGTGACTGAGCTTGCGATTAACAGCTGGGCTGGTGGTCAGGTTGCGATCGACGCATGGCGGTCGGTCAGTTTTGACCTAGACGGAACTTTTGCCGACACGTCGACGGACTTAGCGGCTGCACTAAACGCGCTGCGTGTAGAGCTCGATCAGGCGCCTTTACCGACGCCGGATGTTGCTCGTTTCGTGGGGCGCGGCGCCCGTTGGTTGGTCGCCAATTGCATCGATGGAATCGATGATGTCGCCGTTGACGGGCATGTACAGCGGTTCTTGAGCCACTATGAGCAGTGTTGCTGCGATACCACTGCGCCTTACGAAGGGCTTGAAGACCTCGTGCGTCGGTTGCGCGCTGCGGGTGTGGTGGTTTCGATCGCCACCAACAAACCGCGCCGCTTCACCGAGGCGATCATCGACGGTCTCGAGTGGGGCGATTGGTTCGATTCGGTGCATTGCGGCGATGATGGCCCTTCGAAGCCTGACCCAGCGATGATCTTTGCGGCGATCGAAGCGGCACAGACCGCACCAGAGCACCACCTTCACATCGGCGATACGCCGACTGATGCTCGCGCGGCTGCGAACGCCCGATGTCATTTTACCCCCGTCGCTTGGGGAATGGACGCAGGCAAAGCTTTGGCTGAGATGGGCCTGCCCGGGTTTGATGATTCGAGCGATTTGATCGCGGCTTGGGTCGGGTGAGCAGCGTGCGCGTCGCGGTCATTGGCGCTTCGGGGTACACCGGCGCTGAGATGCTTCGATTGATCGATGGGCACCCTCATTTAGAGCGAGCGGGCGTTTTTGCCTCGAGCAGTGCGGGCGATCATCTCTCGTCGCATTATCCAAGCTTGGATCGCTCGGGCGCTGAGCTTCTTGAGCGATTAGATGTTTCGGCTTTGGTTGAGCGCGCCGATTGGGCTGTTTTGGGTTTGCCTCATGGCACCAGCGCTGAGCTCGCCGATCAACTTCTTGAAGCCGGGCTTGGGGTCGTTGACCTGAGCGCTTCGTTTCGTTTGCCCGCAGATCTTTATGCGACTCATTACGGTGATCACCCCTGTCCCGAGCGGATCGGGCAGGCTGTTTACGGTTTGCCTGAGCTGCATCGGCAAGAGCTAGCTGGTGCGCGGCTGATCGCTGGACCTGGGTGCTTTCCAACGGGTGTGACCTTGGCTTGTGTCTCACTTTATCAAGCGGGACTGGTCGCCGATGCGCCTTTGATCGCTGATTGCAAAACGGGAGTCACAGGTGCGGGCGCTAAAGCCAGCGCAGTGACGCATTTTGCGAATCTAGCGGATACGGTCACTCCGTATAAAGTTGAGGGTCATCGCCACGCCCCTGAGATCGCTTACAACTTGAGCGGCGCCGCGCCGGTGCGCGTGCGGTTCACCCCGCATTTGCTGCCGATAAGACGGGGCATCTTATCGACTTGTTATCTGCCTTTGATCCAAGGTGTTGAGGGTCAGACATTGGATCACACGCTCGATACATTTTGTGATTCGGAGCGTTTTGTTCATCGCTTACCCAAAGGTGTTCAGCCCAGCCTGGCTCGGGTCGCCGGGACCAACGAAGTCGAGATCCAGCTCGTTCACGATGAGGCTAACGGTCTAGCCGTCGTGACCAGCGCCATCGATAATCTGTGCAAAGGCAGCTCGGGAGGCGCCTTGCAGGCGCTCAATATTGCTTTGGGCTTTGACGAGGGCGCTGGGCTCGATCATTTGACGCCGGCTGTGCCCTAAGCAGCGCCCGACTCAATGGCTTTGAGTCGTTGATGTAGGCACTCTGGAGTGATGGTTTCGAGCTCAAGTTCTGACTCGGGGTAACGGTACACATCGCCGAGGAAGTTGCGAAAGACTAAGCTGCCTTCCTCCATGCCGATGACGTAGTTCGGCGAGAGCGGGATTTTTCCGCCACCGCCCGGCGCGTCGACGACATAGTGGGGGCTCGCCATCCCAGACATGTGCCCCCGAAGCCCTTTGACGATCTCAAGACCAGTGGCAATCGAGGTTCTAAAATGGCTCGTCCCTTCCGCCAGATCGCACTGAAACATATAATACGGACGAACGCGCATCTGCAGCAAGCTGCGGTTGAGTGCTGAGACTTTTTCGACCGAATCATTAATCCCTTTCATCAGGACCATCTGGTTGTTCATCGGTGTCCCTGATTGCGCCACGCGATCGCAGGCATCCCATGCCTCATCGGTGATCTCTTCAACGCAGTTGTAATGGGTGTTGAAGAAAATACTCAGATGCCGTGATTGGTAGTGCTTGAGCATCGCCGTGAACTCATCGTTGCAGCGCTGCGGCAGGGTCACCAAATTGCGCGACCCAAGACGGCAGTACTTGATGCTTGGTATGGCGCTGAGCTCTTCGAAGATCGTTGCGAGCCGTTTGTCCGCTAAACTGAGGGGGTCTCCGCCGCTAATCAACACATCATTAACCTCTGGGTGGGCAGCTAAATAATCGAAGATCTCTCGGTATTCCCGTTTGCTCGTCATCGATTTGGGGTCGGCGACTTTACGTTTGCGTGTGCAAAACCGGCAGTACATCGCGCAGTTGTGGTTGGTGTAAAATAGAACGCGGTCTGGATAACGGTGGGTTAGCCCGGGAACCACCATGTTCGACTCTTCACCCAGCGGGTCTTCGAGCTCGAAATTTGAAATTTTAGTCTCACCCATCTTCGGCACGGCTTGCAGACGAATGGGGCAGTTTGGATCTTCAGGATCCATCAGCGAGGCGTAATAAGGGGTAATCCCCATGTGAAAGATGGGGTCGGTTAGACGAAAAGCCTCTCGCTCGTCTGGGGTGACATCAATCCACTCCTCAAGCTGCTCGAGATTTCGGATGCGGTACTTTTGATGCCATCTCCAGTCGCTCCATTCCTCTTTGGTCCAAGTGACCCGCTTTTTCATGCGATCTCCAAAGTGATTCGGTGCGTTAGAAGCTCTGACAATCGCCCTGACTAAAGCTGCTGCGCTCTAAGTTTGTCATGCCATCCTAGCGCGAAGGCCGCTAGAGCAGTAGGTCCCAAGGTAAGGAAAGCTCATGGAACCCATTCGACAAGCTGCGGTCGTGGTGCCGGTTTGTGATCACAAAGCGCTGATTCTTGAGCGCGCTGGTCACCTGCGTTTTCAGCCCGGTTTTCATTCCTTTCCCGGTGGCTTGATCGACCCAAGTGATCATCAACTAAATTTCGAGGGTCCGGGGCCGGCTGCTGCGCGCTGCGCAGCGGTGCGAGAGCTGCTCGAAGAAACCGGTCTGACGGGACCGGGTTCGTTCGGTCAAGATCCTGATAAAGTTAGAGAAAAACTCCTTGATGGAGACACCTCAACGATCTCAGATCTAATCCAAGGCGTTGACTGGAGCCGCTGGCGTTATTTGGGGGTTTGGACCACGCCTGAATACGCGAACATTCGCTTTGAGACGCACTTTTTTGCATGCCGTTTTGATCGCCATGAGGTGCCGAAACCTAACCTCGAAGTAGCGAAGGCTTGGTGGATCGATCAAGCCGAAGCGCATGCTCAGTGGAGCGCTGGGGACTTACCCGCTTCGCCGCCGGTGCTCGCCGCTCTTGATGCGGCGATCAACCCGGTCGAGCCGTTTGATCGACCGGGTTCGGCGCGGGATCTGCTCAGCGCCGGAGGCGCATCACGTTATCTTCCATTGGTCACCCCGACCTTGCCGCCTGCGACCCACACCAATTGCTCCTTCGTGGGTGGTGACGGCTGTCTTTACGTTGTGGATCCGGCGCCGGTCGATCCGGACGAGCGCGAGCTGCTCTGGAGCACGATCGAGACCTTAGCCGAACAAGGCGAACAGCTCAGCGGTGTGATTCTGACTCACCTGCATCATGACCACCTCGGCGCGGCGTCTTGGTTAGCGGCGCGTGCTGATGTCCCCATTTTGGCGACCGCTCAAACCCAGCGTGACCTTCGCTTGGGTCTTGGCGCCGGGATCAGCGCTGGGGGAGGCGGCGCAGTGGGGCTACCCGAAGTGACTCAGCTACTCACTGAAGGCGACACCATACCAGGTGGTTGGTCGGTGATGCTGACGCCTGGCCACGCTAAAGGTCACCTGTGTTTATGGCACGCGCAGACTGGAACCTTGATCGCTGGTGATATGATCGCATCGGGTTCGACGATCTTAGTCGAGCCTCAGCAAGGTGACCTTTCTGATTACCTAGCGAGCTTGGAGCGTTTAGCTGACTTGGATCCTCGCTTGATTGTTCCGGCGCATGGTCTGCCCATTGCCCAAGGGCGCATAGCCCTGGAGAAACTTCGAGATCATCGACTCGAGCGCGAGCGCAAAACGATGGCTGCCCTTCGAGCGCTTAATTCGGGGTTGATCGGTGAGTTGGTTGCCATCGCCTATGACGACACGCCCTCGTTTTTGTGGCCGCTTGCAGAGTTGAGTTTGCGAAGCCACCTCAACAAATTGGTCTGTGAAGGGCGCGCTTCTTTTGACGGCAAAGAGCGCTGGTCGGTTGACGAAAAGTGCGAATCAGAATAGCTGATTTGCCCGACCGTGCACCGGTCGGAAAAGTTTTTTTACCGTGACCATTATCGCTGCCATTCCTGCTCGTTTTGCCGCTGCCCGTTTGCCGGGTAAGCCGCTGCTCGACCTTGGCGGTCAACCGATCATCGCTCATGTGGTCAAAGCGGCTCTAGCGACCCCAAGTATCGATCAGGTGATGGTGGCGACCGATCACCAAGGAATAGCTGATGCGGCGACCGCTGCCGGCGCTGATGTAGCGATGACCGATCCGGACTTACCCTCAGGCTCGGATCGAATAGGCGCCGCTTTGGCGGGGCTTGATTACGATCTAGCGCTCAACATTCAAGGCGATGAACCCGAGCTTGATCCAGCAGCGCTCGAGGCGCTCATCCATACGATGCGGTCGACCCCTCAAGCGCAGATCGGGACGCTGAGCGCGCCTCTAGGTACCGACCAGCTGCGAGACCCTCACGCGGTCAAGGTGGTCTGCGATCGGTACGGCTTTGCGTTGTATTTTAGCCGAGCAGCGCTCGGCGCGGATCGCGAGGCTTTGATTCAAGCGGATCCAAACCCGCGCAGCGCGGCGCGCCGGCATGTCGGTGTTTATGCCTATCGGCAGCACGCGCTCGAACAGTTTTTAGCCTGCGAGCCGTCGTCGCTTGAGCGTCTTGAGCGCCTCGAGCAGCTGCGAGCTCTCGAACTCGGTATGCGGATTGTTGTGGTTCCTGTGGACAAGGCTCCCCGAGGCATCGATACCCCAGAAGACTTATTGGCGGCTCGTCGTCGCTTTGGTGACCAAGAGGTAGACCCATGAACCGTTCCCCTAAGTACATCTTTTTTACCGGCGGTGTGGTTTCGTCGCTCGGTAAAGGGCTCGCCGCGGCGTCGACCGCAGCGCTGCTTGAAGCGCGCGGCCTGACCGTGACCAACATGAAGATGGATCCTTATCTCAATGTCGACCCTGGCACCATGAGCCCTTACCAGCACGGTGAGGTTTTTGTGACCGATGATGGCGCCGAAACGGATCTGGATTTAGGTCATTATGAGCGCTTTACCCACAGCCGTTTGAGCCAAGCCAACAACATCACCAGTGGTCGCGTGTATTGGTCGGTGCTCGAGCGCGAGCGTCGCGGTGATTACCTCGGCAAGACCATCCAGGTGATTCCGCATATTACCGACGAAATTAAGCGCCGTATTCGGGACACCGCTCATCAAAGCGGCGCTGACATCTGCATCGTCGAGATCGGCGGAACGGTCGGTGATATTGAGAGCTTACCGTTCCTTGAAGCCATCCGTCAGATTCGCAACGAAGAGGGTCATCAAAATACAGCGCTTGTTCATCTCACGCTGGTCCCCTTCATCGCCGCTGCGGGCGAGATGAAGACGAAACCGACGCAGCATTCGGTGAAAGAGCTGCTCAGCATCGGTCTAGGTTGCGACTTTTTACTCTGTCGCTCGGAAGATGTTCTCGCTGAGGAGCTCAAACAAAAGATCTCTGCCTTTTGCAATGTACCACCACGAGCGGTGATCTCTGCTTATGATGTGCGCTGCATCTATGAGCTCCCCTTGGTGCTCAACGAACAAGGTCTCGACGCACAGATTTGTGATGCGCTGAATATTTGGACCGGAGCGCCTCGTTTGGAAGGGTGGCATTCGGTGGTTCGCCGCTACCTCGAGCCTAAGAATGGTGAGGTCACCATCGGCGTGGTGGGTAAGTATGTCGGCTTAGTTGAGAGCTATAAGAGCCTCAATGAGGCGCTCGCTCACGCCGGGATGCATCATGACGTTCGCTTGCGTATCGAATACCTGGACTCCGAAGAGATCGAGTCCGACGACGCACCGCTCAAAGCCGTCGATGGGGTGCTGGTCCCTGGGGGATTTGGTGAACGTGGTTCAGAGGGAAAGATCTCGGCGATCCGCTATGCGCGTGAGCAGAAGGTTCCGTATTTTGGCATCTGCTTAGGTATGCAGCTCGCGGTGGTTGAACATGCGCGCCACTGCAGCGGCCTTGAAGGCGCCAACTCCATCGAGCTTGACCCTGACACGAAGCATCCGGTCATCAGCTTGATGGAGGCTCAAAAAGAGGAGGCGAACCTCGGGGGGACGATGCGGCTTGGCGCCTTTGATTGCCAGGTCACTCAAGGCACTCGCACCGAGGCTGCGTATGACGAAGAGATGATCTCAGAGCGCCACCGCCACCGCTTCGAGTTTAATGACGCCTTTCGGACTCAGCTTGAAGAGACGGGCTTAGTGGTCGCGGGTATTCATCAAGATAGCGGCTTGGTCGAGGTGGTAGAGCGCGCCGATCATCCTTGGTTTGTCGGTTGCCAATTCCACCCAGAGTTCAAGTCGAGACCCGGCGAACCTCATCCTTTGTTTCGTGATTTTATCGCCGCCTCGATGAGCGCTCGGAGCGCTCAATGAGCGCCGCAGTTCAGGTCGGTCCCTACTCGGTCGGCGACGGCGCGCCCTACCTGTTGATGGCGGGTAATTGCGTGGTTGAGGATCTAGAGACGGCACGCCGCACGGCGGAGGTGCTGCTCAAGGAAACAGCGAACAGGCCGTTCAACCCCGTGTTTAAGGCGAGTTTTGATAAAGCAAACCGTACCCGCAGTGACTCTCACCGTGGTCCGGGTATGGACGCCGGGCTTGAGGTGCTCGCCAAGATAAAAGCTGAGACAGGGCTGCCCTTAGTGACCGATGTGCATCTTCCTGGTCACTGTAAACCCGTAGCAGAGGTTGTTGATATTCTGCAGATCCCAGCATTTTTATGCCGTCAGACGGACCTGCTTGAAGCGGCCGCTGCGACCGGCAAAACGGTCAACATCAAAAAGGGTCAGTTTGTCAGCCCCGAGGCGATGCAGCACGCGGTCACAAAGATTCATGAAATGAACAACCCAAGCGCCTTGTTAACCGAGCGAGGAAGCTCATTTGGTTATGGTGATTTGATTGTCGACTATCGAGGTTTTGCGACCATGAGAGATTGTGCCCCTCTGATCTTCGATGCGACGCATTCTGCGCAAAAGCCAGCGGGTAGCGGCGGGGTGACCGGCGGCGATAGGCGCCTGGCCTTACCTTTAGCGCGAGCCGCCGCGGCGGTTGGAGTGGATGGTTTGTTCATGGAGATCCATCCCGACCCCAACCAAGCCCTTTCCGACGCCGCCAACAGCTTAGATTTTGATTTGTTTAGAAGGTTGTTAAACGAGGTTGAACGATTGCGATATGAATCATGAACACGCTCCCTTGGTCGCGCATCAAACTCTTGGTCTTGGATGTTGATGGTGTCTTGACCGATGGTGGTCTTTGGGTTGCTGCGGATGGCTCGGTCACCAAGAGGTTCTTTGTTCGAGATGGTTCGGGAATCGTTCGTCTGCAGCGAGTCGGTATTCCCGTGTGCTGGTTGACCGGCCGCGCCGACCCTGCTGTGGCTCGACGCGCAGAGGAGCTAAAGATCGCTCGTCTGATCGCTGGAAGTCACGACAAAGCGGATGCGCTTCACAGCCTGAGCCTGGGTATGGGCGTTTCTTTGGACGAGATTGCTTATGTGGGCGATGATCTGCTCGACCTGCCGGCAATTCGGTTGGCCGGTTTATCGGTTGCTCCTTGTGACGCTTCAGCCGAGGTCCGGGACGAAGTCGACTGGGTCTCGGATATTGCGGGCGGACAAGGCGTGGTACGCTGGGTCTGTGATCGTCTCATCGCCGAGCAAAAGGAAGATTAGATCGTGTTTTTGGCAACGCTCTTACTGCTGGCAGCACCGACAAAAGCGGACAATGAGGTCCACTTTCAGGCGGATAATTGCAGCTATGGTCGAGCGATGTCTGAAGCCGTTTGTAGTGGTCGTGTGCAGGTTCGCCGCGGCGATGCTCGGCTACGTTGTCGCAGTTTGACGGTTCGATTCGGCGATGACGGCCGCATTGATCAGCTGGACTGCGTGGGCGCGGTCAAGTTTCGTCGGGGTGAGGTTGAAGAAGCCACCAGTGAGCGAGCGGCTTATACCCGTAACGACGCTAAAGTTGTTCTGCAGGGCGAAGCCAAGCTTCGGCGTGGGCGCGCCCGACTCGCTGGAGACCGTGTGATCTTCTTGCTCGATCAAGATAAGGTACGTGTTGAAGGTCAAGCGCGTGGTCACTTCGATAACGAGGCGCGTTAGTGGCTGCATTGCTTGAGGCGCGTGGCTTGGTTCGGCACTTTGGCGAGCGCCGAGTGGTTGATGAGGTCAGCTTGAGTTTGGACTCAGGTCAGGTTTTGGGTTTGCTGGGACCCAATGGCGCCGGAAAGACGACGACTTTTCGAATGATCGCCGGGTTGCTCAAGCCCGACCGCGGGAGCGTTTTCATCGATGGAGAGGATGTCACTAAGCTTCCTTTGTATCGACGCGCCGGGCGGGGTCTGGGTTATCTCGCTCAGCGCGGCGGATTGTTTCCAGGGTTGGATGTGCGCGCTAATTTGATGGTAGCCGGCGAGATCGCAGGCTTAGCTCCGCCGGACGCCCGCGCTCGAGCGGACGAGCTGATCGAGCGTCTAAGCCTTGGTCATGTCTCTGATGGTCGAGAGCAGACGCTCAGTGGCGGTGAGCGGCGTCGCGCAGAGATCGCTCGAGCGTTGATGGTTCGCCCGCGGATGCTCTTGTTTGATGAGCCCTTCGCTGGCGTTGACCCCATGGCGGTGAGTTCGCTTCAGGATGAGATGCGTGCGCTGGCGGATACTGGCTTATCGATTTTGATTACGGATCACGCTGTGGCCGCTACTTTTTCTATTTGTGATCAAGTCGCTGTGCTGAACGAGGGGCGAGTGTTGGTGTCGGGTCCACCGGCTAAAGTTGAAGCTGACCCACGGGTTCGAGCGACTTACTTGGGGCCGCCAAGCGCTTAGGCAGAACGCCTCGTTCAGCGGCGGCCCCTTGCGTCGCAGCGCCGACCGCACCACACTCCGTCTAGGAGTACCGGTTGTTCCCGTCCCTACAACACAATTTAAAGATCACCACGCAGCTGCGCATGACGCCGCAACTGCAGCAGGCGGTTAAGCTGCTGCAGTACAACCGTGCTGAGCTGGTTGAGTTCATCAATTCGGAAATGCTTGAAAATCCGACGTTAGAGGAAAAGCCACCAGAAGACCGATCCACCGAGACCAGTGACGGACAGACCTTCAGCCAAAGCGCTGAAGCGGAGCAAGCGCATTCGGCGACAGCGCAAAGCGCCGAGCACGCGAGCGACAGTGAGGCCGTTCACAACACTCAAATCGACTGGAACCGAGTCGATATGAACGACACGATCCACCGGTTCCAAGGCGTTCGGCCTGCCGACGACTTGCCTGGTTACGATCAAACGCTGACGCGCTCAGAGACATTGACCGAGCACCTGATCTGGCAGCTGCGCATGCTCCGCCTTGAGCGACCCGTCCTCGAAGTCGCCGTCGAGTTGGTCCACAACCTCGATGAGAAAGGCTGGTTTTCTGAGGGCTTAGATGGCTGGAAGGCCTATGTGAGCAATTCGGACCACCCGGCAAAAACGCTTGAGCGTGCTCGTCAAGAGCTTCTAGAGCTCGACCCGATTGGTGTGGGCGCTTTGGATTTGAAAGAGTGCCTTCTCGTTCAACTCCGGGCGCTGAACTTAGACAATAGCCACGCTTATTTGTTGGTTGATCAGCATCTTGAATCACTCGGCAGCCGCGATCTTCGTCAGGTCTCCAAACAGGTCGGAATCACCGTCGAAGAACTCGAAGAAGCGAAAGTGGCAATTGGCTGTTTAGAGCCCCGCCCAGGGCGAGCGTTCATGAGCGATGATCTAGAGCGCAACCCTTTCGTGACGCCCGATGTGCGTATCTACAAAGAGGCTGATGAGTGGGTTGTCTACCTCAATGAGGACGGCATGCCGCGCCTAAGGGTGTCTCGATTTTATCAAAAAGCGTATGAACGAGGGGGACTGACCAAAGAAGAGCGGGCTTATGTGATCGAGCGCTTACGTCGCGCCGAGTGGGTCACTAAATGTATCTTCCAGCGCCAAACAACGATCCGACGAGTCTGTGAAAGCATTCTTAGATTCCAACATGAATTTTTTGAGCGCGGACCCAAACATCTCAAACCCTTGGTCTTGCGCGATGTCGCTGAAGACATCGGCGCCCATGAGTCGACGGTTTCTCGAGTGACGTCGAATAAGTACGCCGAAACGCCCCAAGGCTTGCTGCCGCTCAAGTATTTCTTCTCAGCTCGTCTTGCCAGCAGTTCAGGTGCCGGTGATGTTAGCGCAGAGGCTGTAAGGCAGCGTATCGCTGGAATGATTAAGACTGAAGAAGCGTCCAAACCCTTTAGTGACGCTCAAATTGTGAGGCTGCTCAAAGCAGAGGGCATTGAAATCGCCCGACGCACGGTGGCTAAATACCGTGAACAGTTGTTGATCCCCGCTGCGGGGAAAAGGCGGGTGAGACGCTGAGCACAATGAAAAGGAGAGGTAGATGGAAGTAGCGGTGACCTTTAGGCATATGGAACCCACGGATGCGCTCAAGCAATACGTGGACGAGAAGGTAAGCAAGATTGCTCGACACTTTGTCAAAGAAAGCGATGCACGAGTCGTCTTGAGCGTAGAGCGCCATCATCACCATGCGGACATTCGATTAAAGTCGGGTGGAGTGGCGATGCGTGGCCATGAAACCTCGACGGATATGTACAACTCGATCGATCGCGCGGTGTCTAAGATTGAGCGCCAGCTCAGCCGCTACCAGGGTAAGCTCAGACGCTTTAATCAGCCAAAGCCTGTAGCAACCGTTCAGCTCCATACGCTCGAACTTGAAGAGGAAACCACCCAGGCACCCGAGCCTGCCACTAAGTTGGTTCGCTCTCGCAGCTTTGATGCGCACCCGCTGAGTATCGATGAGGCGATGATGCAGATCGATCTCTTGGACAACGCATTTCTCGTGTTCGTGAACGCAGAAACTTCGCACATCAACGTCCTGTATCGTCTCGAGTCTGACGAGGGCTTTGGCTTAGTGGATACCGGGAGCGCGATCGGAAGCTAGGTGCGATTGATCGTTAGGGCGGTGTGAAGACTGTGAAAAATCGCTCCGGCCTTGTTCTTCAGGCGATAGACCTCAACGTGGCTGCGACGAGCCATGTAGAGGTCCTTCGGCGTTTGGGGGCGATGGCAGCAGAATGTTCTCCGAGTTTGGAGCCGGGGGTCGTCACTGCATCGTTGCTGGCTCGTGAGCGCCTCGGGAGCACGATGTTGATTCCTGGCGTAGCGCTTCCGCACGCCCGGCTTGCCGAGCTAGATACCGCGGTGGTCTGTGCTGCGCGTCTGACCGATGACGTGACTGTAGATGATGGCCGGTTGAGCCTAGCGATCTGTATTTTGGTACCCGAAGACGATCGAGAGCTTCACCTTGACTTGTTGGGGCATTGGGCTTCTTTACTGCGCAAGCGGGATCGTGTGAGTGGTCTGCTCAGCGCGTCCAATAACGAGCGCTTTCTAGCGCTTGCGGAAGAGGTTTCATGCTGACCTTGACGGTCGAAGAACTACTGGATCGCCGAGGCACCTTTCTAGACCTTCGTTTACTGGCTGGGCGCTCTGGACTCGAGCGTCAGATCACCGCGCCGCGCGTCCAAAAGCAGGGGTTGGTGCTGGTCGGTGTGGTCAACGCTTTGCGCGCCGGTCGAATTCAGGTGCTCGGTCAAACCGAACTCGATTTTATGGCGGACATGTCATCCGACGCCCTTGAGATAGCGTGCGAGGCGCTCGCGTCGAGCCAGGCTGCTGCTTTGTTGATCACTAACGGCTTTCCCTGCCCCGCCCCGCTGATGAAGCGCTGTGAGGCGCACAGCATGACCGTCTTGGGTTCTAGGCAGCCCTCCAGTGATGCGATCTATGCGATCCAAGAGCGGATGGCGGAAGCGCTCGCTCCGAGAACCAGCATTCATGGGGTGCTCATTGATATCTTAGGTCAGGGCGTTTTGCTTTTGGGCAAGTCGGGCATCGGCAAGTCAGAATGTGCCCTGAGCCTTTTGGCGCGCGGGCATCGCCTCATCGCCGACGATGTCGTTGAGATTATCCAAGAGGGAACCTCGTTGGTGGGTCGAGGCGTCGAAATGATGCGCCACCTCTTAGAGATTCGTGGGTTGGGTATCGTCGATGTGAAGGAGCTTTATGGAGTCGGCGCCGTTCGCAACTTAAAAAGAGTGGACATGGTCGTTGAGTTGGCGGCGTGGCGCGAGGGGATGCAGGTCGATCGGTTAGGGCTTGATGAACAGTATTACACCCTACTTAAGATTGAGCTTCCCTATGTCGTCATTCCGGTTCGTCCGGGGCGTGACCTTGCGACGATGATTGAGGTTGCGGCTCGAAACCAGTTGCTACGAGCAGGACAAATTAACAGCTCTCAAGATTTCTCGCGACGATTGAGCCGACAAGTGGAGCGCAACTTTTTGAGCGCTCAAGCGAGCAAAGAAGGCGGCGAGTAATGAACCGAGTCATTGTGCTGGCGGGCCTCTCGGGCTCAGGTAAATCAACCGCTTTGAACGTGCTCGAGGACCTAGGCTATGCGGTGGTCCAGAATTTACCTGCGGAATTGGGCGAAGCCTGGCTTGAATGGGCTCGGCGCGAATTTCCTGATCGATCCTTAGCGATTGGACTGCATTTACCGAGCACGCCGCAAGCCTTTCCCTCGTGGGTTCGAGAGCATCGCGCTTTGGCGGTCTGTCTTGAGGCGAACGACCAGGTGCTTGTTCGGCGGTTTTCAGAGACGAGACGTCGCCACCCTTGGTCCACCAATTGGGAGACCTTGGTGGAAACGCTAGCGCACGAGCGGTCGTGCCTGGAGCCTTACCGCGAGCACTGCGATCATCATGTCGACACAACGTCGATGCGCGCCTCGGAGCTGCGCGAATTTTTTCTTGAGACCTTTGCGGTCGGCGAACACCGAGTTCAACTTAACGTCGTGACCTTTGGCTTTAAGCGTGGGGTTCCTCCTTATGTTGATCTGTGTGTCGATGTTCGATTTTTGCCGAACCCTTATTGGGATCTAGCGCTTCGTCCGTTGACCGGTCACGACCAAGCCGTAGCCGATACGGTGTTAGCGAACCCACAAGCCAAGCGATGGCTTGGAGAGCAGATTGACTCGGTTCACTGGCAATACGAGGCGTTTGTGAAGGCAGGAAAGAGCTACCTCACGATCGGGGTAGGTTGCACCGGAGGGCGCCATCGTTCGGTGGCGATGGCCTTGGCTTTGGCGGATGGTTTGCGTCAGCGTGGCTTGGCTGTGAACCTGCGTCATCGAGAAACCCCAGCACCGCAAACCTCTGACTAACCGGTGACAATAAAACCGAAAAATAGCCTATTTCAAGCGCTGTAAGCCTATGGTAGGCGCCCGCTGTTCGAGGGGATGGTGCGCATGATTGGTGTGGTTTTAGTGACACATGGCTCGGTCGGTAAGTCGCTGCTTGAAGCGGCCGCCTGGATTGCTGGGAGTGCGCTAGAGCATGTCGTTAATGTGCCGATGAATCCCGACCATTCACCGGACGACCAAGCCAAAAGAATTTCGGATGCGGTCGCTGGTTTTGAAGACGGCGCTGTGATTCTTACCGATCTTTTTGGTGGAACGCCTCAGAACTTGGCGCTGACCTTGCTCGACGAGGGCAGGGTGGACGTGGTCAGCGGTGTTAATCTTCCGATGTTGCTCGGAATAACGGCAGCCCGGGCTCAAAGTCATGACGTTCACGAGCTTGCTGTGATGCTTCATCGTCGAGGTCAAAATGCGATGGTCGTAGCCGGTGATACCTTACGTCGTCACGCTGAGGCGTCACGCGAGCTTCCGGCGGTCTCCTCATGAAAAGAGCAAGCTTTACTCTTCAGAACAGGCTCGGTCTGCATGCTCGAGCGGCGGCCCGCTTAGCGGCGGTCCTGAATGAAGCCGCCGGCGACGTCTGGGTGGAATACTCTGGCCGGCGCGTGAACGGAAAGTCGATCTTAGGCCTTTTGATGCTCGCAGCGCCCATGGGCACGGAGTTCCATGTGGAGCTTGAAGATGCAGACGCCGAGGTGGTCTTAGAGGCTGTTTCGGTGTTGATTGATAATCGATTCGGTGAGGCCGAGTGATCAACTCGGGTCGACGCACCCTTCAGGGCTGCTCGGTTGGACGAGGATGGGTTCAAGGTCGAATCCGCTGTTTAGATGATCTCAACGATGGAATCACTCTAAAGCATCTGGCATCGCATCAGATCGATGGCGAGATCCAAGCTTTCGATGGCGCTGTAGCCGCCGTGGTGGAGCGTATGCGGCTGGTTTTAGCCAAGCTGCAGGCGAGCAATAGCTTTATCGCCGAGGGTGGTGATGTGCTCAGCGCCCACGTCAGCATCGCTGAAGACCCTGATCTTCGCGAGCGTGTGGTTCGTGTGTTGCGATCAAGTCAGATCAACGCGGCTTGGGGTTTGGAGCGTGTTCTTGAGGAGGTTCAGGTCGAGTTTGGAGCCTTAGATGACCCTTACATCGCCGCCCGGATGCTGGACATTCGGCAAGTTTTCCATCGCTTGCAGCGCGAGCTTGCAGGGGGGCAAACGTCAGAATCTACAGTCCCCGAGCTCAGAGATGGCGAGATTTTACTTGCGCGTGATCTGGAGCCGGTTTTGGCGCTGGGGATCCTTGAACAAAAGCCCGTCGCGGTGATCACCGAAGAGGGATCAGCGACGTCGCACTTAGCCTTGCTTTGCCGAGCCATGCGCGTTCCCGCGATGGTTGGTGTCAAGAGCGCCACCGAGTCGTTGGTCGCTGGTGATCAGGTTCTACTCGACCTGGAAGAGGGATTTTTGGTCCGTGATCCGGACCGCCGAGATATAGCGCTCGCGCAGGTTCATCTGGTTGAGAGCGAATTGCATCTGGCTGACCCTGAGCTTCCGGCGGTGACCCGAGACGGCGCTCAAATCACCTTACTTGCAAACATCGACACCGTCTCGGCGCTGTCAGATGCGGTCAGTGAAGGAGCTCAGGGTATAGGCCTGTTTCGTAGTGAATACCTCTACCTCCGCAGCGCAGACGGTGACTCTGAGATGCAGGTCCAAACCTATCAGCGCATCTTGGATGAGATACCGGGCACGGTGACCATCAGAACCTTTGATATTGGTTCGGATAAGCTCCCGCTTGGAAGCAGTTGGGAGCCGAACCCTGCCTTAGGTTTGCGCGCCCTGCGGAGTTATCAACTCGACCCCAAGGTCTTTCGCGTTCAGCTCCGCAATTTGATGCACGTTGCGAGCGCTGATGCTCGATTGAGAATCTTATTACCTATGGTCGATGGGCTAGCGTCTTGGCGCTGGGCCGCCGAAGAGGTTGAGCAAGTTGCCCTCGCTGAAGGCAAGCAACGAGGGACAGACTTCTTGCTGGGTGCGATGATCGAATTGCCGAGCGCGGTTTTTGTCGCTGACGAGCTGGCGAGTTGCTCAGATTTCTTTAGCTTGGGGACTAACGATTTAGTCCAATATCTCTTGGCTGTTGATCGCCAAAACCCGGGACTTGCTCGCCACGCACGGGTCACCCATCCCGCAGTTTTAAGAGCCCTCAAGCAGGTTATTGATGCGGGAACCCGACATCAGATCCCGATGAGTTGTTGCGGTGAAATGGCAGCATCACCCATTGGCATCATGATCCTCGTTGGAATGGGGCTTCGAGAATTGTCCGTACCACCACTTGATCTGGGGATGGCGCGCACCTTTTTGAGGCGCAGCGAGGTCAGCGTCTTTAAGGGTTTGGTGCAGCGAGCGCTCACGATGACCTGCGATCAAGAGATCAGCGAGCTATTTACTGAGCATTATCAAGACTGGAAACTCGACCAGAGCCGCTAAAATCCGCCTTGTTCGGTTTCGAAACCGAGCTCGATTTCTGGTGCGTCTGCCCACAGCGACTCAAGATCATAGTACATGCGTGCTGGGCGATAAAATACGTGCACGACGACGTCGCCATGATCCATCAGCACCCAGTTTCCGCTCTCGCTACCCTCTTGGCCGATCATCGCTAGACCAAGCTCACTGGCTTTGCCGCTGACTCGGTCAGCGATGGCTCGAACCTGTCGATCCGAAGCACCCGAAACGAAGAGCATCGCATCGGTGTAAGCGCAGCGACCGCGCAGGTCGAGCAGTCGTATGTTCTCACCTTTGATGTCGTCTGCGGCGCGCGCTAGAGCCTGGCCTAGCGTCACCAATTCGTCTGCAGTTGAATCGCTCAATCGTCTACCTCACTCGGGCGCCTACTGCCGGCCAGAGATGCTGCTGTCTACTTTAGTTTGCTTGGGCTTCGCCGGCATCAGGTCGTTGCAGAACTTTGATGCCCTTTTCTTTTAAGAAGTTGGTCCCCGGGCGATCGCGTCGTTTGCGCCGTAGCGTGTTGAGAAACTCTTCAGGGGCGTTGATTTCAGGCGCTTTACCCAAACTTGAAAGCTCGGTCAGCAGACTGATTTGTAGCTCGCCCTTGCCGGTCTTGAGCTGTCGAAACGCCTTCGCCTTCATCTGGATACGAAAGGGGACCCCTGTTTTTGAGTCGACGCACAAAGAGCCTTCAAGCTCTTCGATGCTCAGCCCTGCGCGCCAGCTCTTCAAGTCTTTGAGGATGCCCGTCAGCGAGCTGTTATCAAAAGCAGCAGGCGCAGCGGCTTTACGCAGCTCGTAGCAGTGACATTTTCGTCCAGCGATCTGTTGATCCTTAGGCGGCTTCAAGGCGATTAATCGACCCAGTAAATCCCAGCCCGTTACCCCAAGCGCGAACGCTTCGTCGGCGTGATGAAGGCGCTTTGAATCCAGATCTTTGGACGCGATATAGTTTCCGTTTTGATATTTTCGAAACATTCGTCCGTTCGAGTACACGACACGCTGGAAGAAGCCACCGTCATTACTCACCGAGACATCAAGTGAGTCGGTACCTTGCTGGAATTGAATTTCTGCCTCTTCGTCGAGACCGAGCTTGGATCCCTCAGCCTTACCGTAGCTCAGTTCAGCGCGGCCTTGCCAAACATGGTGCGTCGCCAGCCTTAGCTTGAGCTCGCGCCATGGCATTCGCCACACTCGATCCAATTGCTTGCGGTCCGTATGCAGTTGATCGGCAAGGAGTGTTTGCGATGCGGCGATTTTGGTCGGACTCGCTTCCACGCGCGCACCGACGCGCGCCTTGGCTTGGGCTTTGGCGCTGCTTCGTTCGCTGTCACAAGAACAGCCTGAGCCGCAAAGACTCGCGACCAGGGCAATTCTAATCACCTTCGGAGAGCTTCTCCAAGATCGCATTGCGCTCCTCTGCCGCCTCGGCGTGTCCATCGACAGCGCCGCGTACTTTATCAATGATTTCATAAGGTGCCTTTAAGGGCCCTGACACCTTATCGCCGGCCGCCTCCTGCACCTTTTTGAGGGGTTTGACTATACCTTCCGTCGCCACCTTGACCTTGGACCCGACCGCCGTATCACCATACTCTTCAGAGACAAACATCAGCAAAGCCATGACCCCGCACGCGAAGGCCAACACCTTAAGAAAGCCCTGAAGCACACGCAGCGCCATGATGATAAAAACCATACCGACCGCAAGGAGCATCCAAGCAGGAGATCCTTCTGGAGCTTTGAAGGGGCGAACTCTTTCCTTACCGCTGTTCGCCTTTTTTTTGCTGCGTTTCGCATCGGAATCGATAGCTCCTAGACCGTCTTCCTCAGCTTCTTCGTCGTATAAAAGCTCCTCGAGGAGGCGTTGACTCGACTTTTTCTTCGAATTCTTTTGGCCGCGGCCGCGCTGCTTTAAGCGCTCAAGATCGGTGCCACCTTGACCCTTTACACCGTTGTTTTGATCGAGGTCACCAAGGACTTGACCCTCGTCATCGAGAATCTGAACGTTGCGTCGAAACCGAGGAGGAACCAGCTCAGCGTCGCTAACAATGTGCTGATTCCCTTGAGCGTCTGAGTACTGAAAAAGAGCCCCAACAAGCTGTAATTGCGCAGAAAAAGATAGACTCAGAAGTGCGGTTAGCCACATGGGTGCAAGCCCTCCAGGGGTCGTGACCATCTCGCATGCACTCAAAAAACATCAAGCAGCTTGCGACCCATGAGCGAGAACATTGAGCGCAGCAGCGCTCGCTTAGCCTGGAGTGTGTGTAGGCCACATCCCTTTGCCTATGCGGGATGTGGCCGCGGGGCCTTGGCTAAATTTTGCTCGAATTGCTCTTGCACGGCCGGCCGGGCTTGCCTACGGTCCGGACCACTTCAATCCCGTGTCCCGCTGGGGGACACATAAACAGGCAAGCCCAAAAGGAGAAAATTGTGGCAACTGTGAATAAGAACACGCTCGCCGGTCGTTTGGCCGAGAAGACCAACCTTTCGCAAAAGGACGCTGGTCGCGTGCTCAACGCTCTGTTCGGCGGTAAGCTGGACGGCGATGACAACAACGGCCTTATCGCCGACGCTCTGTCCAACAGCGAGCAGATTTCGCTTCCAGGCTTTGGTCGCTTCTTCAGCCAGCACCGCAAGGCGCGCACTGGCCTGAACCCGCAGACCAAGCAAGCGATCCAGATTCCTGCTCGCAACGTGCCTAAGTTCAGCGCTGGTAAGTCCCTTAAGGACGCCACGGCTTAAGCTAAGGTTCCTATCGTTCTCTGTTTCGGCAGAGGAATGTGAGAAGAGCGCCCTTCGAGGCGCTCTTCTTTCTTTTGGCCGCCTGGTGTAGCGCAAATCAGCAAAGGAGGATGGGCTGTGGTTTTTGGCTTGTTTGGGACCAAGGTAGAGCGTCTAAAAAAAGCGGTGCGTCAGCGCTACGGTCAGCATGAACCGCGTAAAGATGCGATGCTGCGCCTTTTGCAGATGGGAGATCTGGAGGCTTACCGAGCTGTGCTCAGTCGGTTCACGGTCAACTGTGACTCACCGCATTGGGATGAAAAAGAGAAGACTTGGCTCGCCAAGCGGCTCTCTGAGCGCACTGGCGATGGATTGCTCATGCAGGCGCTGCAGGAGCTCTTGATGTCTGGTGAGCGCTTGAATCAAGCTCTTGGCGTCGCCGAGCAATTGATGACGAGCGAAGATTATCACCACTGGGTTTCGAAAGCCTTTGAAAAGCGTTTGGGTGATCATCGAGCGGTAGACGCTTGCGTCGAATTGATCAGCGCTTTGGGTCGATTAGGAGGCGATGAAGCCCTTCAGGCAGGTTTGGCTGCTATTTCGGACCGAACTGACGAAGTCATTTTGGCCGGGTTGGCGGTCTTAGAACACTGTCAGGGTGAACCCCTCGCTGAGGCGCTGTACAACCTAGCCCACGATGACCTTCAAATGCCTCGTGTAATCAGGCGCGCAGGGCATGTGATCACGGTTTTGGAATTGCCTGACCCCCAAGCTCGGGGAGAGCTTCCGGACGCCCTCGCAGAAGATTTTATGGTCCAGGGTGGCCGGTTGGTCGTAAGAACGTGACTTAAATCGGACGATCGACCATTGACCCGAACAGACCCAATCGGGATAACTGGCCGTCTATTAATTAAGAGCCCTACGACGAGGATTGTCGATGAGCCGACTGATGAAGTATTTTTCGATCTCTTTTCTTGTGCTCGCCGCAGCGAGTTGCACGAGTGAACCCATTACCAAGAGCTGGGTCTTTGTGTCCAAAGCGCCGTCGGTTTCGACGCCGCTTGTGACCGATGATCGCATCTTCTTTGGTTCGGATGTCGGTCTCGACGCGATCAACCGTTTAGGCGGTTTTGTTTGGCGCTTAGATCGCCAGGGCATGAACGTGGTGGGTGGACCGACCGCTTACGAAGACATCGTGCTCTTTGGCTCAACCAACTCCCAGTTCTATGCGGCGTCTTATGATGGTCGGATGGTATGGGAGTTCACCGCCGGCGCACGGATCAAGTCGGACGCCTTGACCGATGGCGACGCGGTGATCTTCTCGAGTTATGATGGTCATGTGTACAAAATGGCGGTCGAGGATAAGAAGGTCCAATGGATCTTCCCCGACACCAACGCCGAAGAGCTTCCGGGTCCTCCGACCCATCCGAAGGTCAAGGCGTACACTGACGCGATGGCCGCCTACGAGCAAAAGGCTGCTGACTGCGCAGCGAAAGACGAAGCCGCCAAAGCAGAGGGCAAAGAACCCGAAGCTTGCGAAGTCGGTGACCAGCCTGCGGTTCCTGCCTCTGAGCAAGGCGCTGCTTGGGAATGGCCCCCGGCTGATTTCGCCTATTCGTCGCCGATGCGTGTTGGTGATTTGATCATTCTGGGCAACATGGACTGGAACGTCTATGCGATCAGCGCGGCGACCGGTCAGCTTGTGTGGCGCACGCGCCTCAACGGCTCCGTGACGTCTTCGGCGGTCGCCGGTGACGGCGTGGTCTACATCGGAAGCAACGGCCGCCTTGGCGGCAAAAGCCCTGAAGACGGTCGTTTGTACGCCCTGGATTCGAAAACGGGTAAGATCGTCAACAGCTTCCAAGCGAAGAACGAGGTCAACTCATCGGTTCGAATCGTTGGTGATGCGATCTACTTCGGCGATGTGGCGGGCAATATGTACAGCCTCGATGCCAAGACGCTCAAAGAGAAGTGGTCGTTTAAGACCAATGGTCCGATTCGTGGGCGCCCGGCTGTGTACAAAGGCTTGGTGTTCATTGGTTCGGGTGTAGGCGACAACCAGATGTACGCGCTTCACAAAGACACCGGTAAAGTGTTCTGGAAGTACAAGACAGGCGGAAAGATTGAGTCCGACCCCGTGATTAGCGGTGATGAGCTCTTCTTCACCAGCCACGACCGTAGGCTCTACGCGTTTAAAATCCGCAAATCACCCTGATTCAAAAGTCTCGCCGGCATTGAATCGTGATTATCAGTAGTTAAGCGAAGAGACGCCCGTGGATATCGCAACTATCCTTGGCGCTGTGGTCGCATTCGGCTTGGTCGGAGGCTCCATCGCTATGGGTGGTGGTCTCGCATTCGTTGACTCCGCCTCGGCGATGATCGTGATCGGTGGAACCACCGGTGCGATCATGCTGGCGACCTCGATGGAGAAATTCCAAGCCCTTGGAACCGTCTTTAGCAAAGCGCTTAAGGTTGAGCCTGTCCCCATGGTGGAGACGGCAACCAGCATGGTTGAGTTTGCTCAGATTGCGCGCCGTGAAGGTATGCTCAGCCTAGAGCAGGCGCTGACGACAGCGGACCCTTTTATGGCTAATGGGATCCAGCTCGCGATCGATGGTATCTCACCCGACGTCGTCGAGGACATCATGTACATCGACCTTGACCGCATGAAGACACGTCACAAAGCGGGCAACGAGCTCATGGGTCTAGGCGCAACCTTCGCTCCGGCTATGGGGCTTATCGGTACGCTGATCGGTCTGGTTCAGATGCTCCAAAACATGTCTGATCCTAACACGATTGGACCGGCGATGGCGGTGGCGCTCTTGACGACATTTTATGGAGCGCTGCTCGCTAACCTCGTTTTCGTACCCATCTCGAGTAAGCTTAAGATGCGCTCAACCGCCGAGATTGAGTTTCGTGAGTTGATGATGGAAGGCGTGATGTCGATCGCCAAGGGCGAGAGTCCACGCATGGTAGAGAAGAAGCTTAACGCCATGCTGCCCCCTGCTGATCGTCTGTCACTCTTTGATTAATGGGTAGGAAGAGACCGCCCGAGCCAGAAGAACATGAAGTAGACGGCTTCGTGGTCATGATGACATCGCTCTCGATGATCATGCTGGCGTTCTTTATCGTGCTCAACACTATGGCGACGATCACTCAGATTAAAGTGATGAAGGCGCTCGACTCTTTGTATGGATCGTTTGGCCCACTCAGCGGTGGTAAATCGGTCGAACCCGGTCCTTTGTCCGAGAAAGAAAAAGAGACCGAGGATAAAAAACCGAACAAAGAAAAAGTCTACAAATCGATGCTGCAGAGAGCCAACCTTGATCCCTCGATCGAGCTGCTCGAACGCGACGATAGTTTTACCTTGGCGCTGCAAGACGATGTGTTGTTCGAGACCGGCTTAGATCAGATCAGCCCGCGTATGTTTCGATCGTTGAATTCGGTCGCTCAGGTGATCAAAGAGGTGGGGCTACCCGTGCGTATCGTTGGGTACTCCGATGCGACGGCTTCCTCCGGTGAAGAGACCAACCTAATGTTGAGCCTCAAGCGCGCGGTCTTGGTCATGAATTATCTGATGTATGCCGGCCGTGTCCCGCGCGATCTGCTCGTGGTTGAGGGGCGCGGTGAGGAGTTGTCTCCCCACTTTTTGTCCAAGACCGGCGAAGAGATTTCGGTCAGCGACAATCGTCGACGTCGGGTCGAGATCGTCTGGGGGCTCGATTAGCGGCCGCAAATCAGCTTTGATGCAAGCCTGGGAAAAGTATGTCCGATAAGAAGCGACAACCAAAGGATGATGGACCAGGCATTGACCCCAATGGCTGGATGATCACTTTTTCCGATCTTTTAACCTTGATGCTCACGTTTTTCGTGTTGCTCTTCTCGATGAGCAGCTTGGACGCAAAGTCACTCAAGGAATTAACGCAGACTGACGCCTTAGCGGGCGGTGATGGGGTGTTAGAGGTCGGTGAGCCCGAAAAGGCTGTCGCGATGCAGGATAAGGACAAACCGTCTGTTATCCCCAAGAAGCTGACCTCGGTCTCTGAAGAAGTGGCTCAATACTTGCGCATGGTGGGGCGTGGTGTCTCGGACGAACGAAGGCGTTTGCTTGAGCAGCGTATTATGGAGCGAGGTAAGCAAGAGAAGGTTCAAATCAATTTCCTACCGACTGGAATTGAGATCTCTTTTGAGGAAGATGATGAGATGATGTCTAAAGGTAAGATTAGCCGAGGAGCACAGGATCAACTCCGGATCGTTGGTGACGCTGCCGTCGACTCAGGCGCTCGCGTACGGGTTGAAACCGCTGCGAAGGGTGATGATCTCAACTCCTGGCTTGCTGCGACTCAGCGAGCATCGAACATCAGTGAGTTTATTCGCCGACATAGTGGTATAACCAAGAAACGGAATCGTTTGGGGGTCGCGCCTCGGTCTGCAGCGAACCCAACCGGTCGTGTGCGGATGGTGCTCGAAATGCCCGATCCAAAGGAGAAGTGATGAGCGAAGAAGAATTAGAAGAGTCAAGCGGCGGCGGCGGCGGCGGCGGTAATAAGCTCATCATTATCATGATGGCTGTCAATATTCTGGCAGTCCTTGGTGTCCTTGTGTACCTGATGACCTCTCGAAGCGCTGCGCCTCCAGCGGCCGTGGTCGGAGGTGAAGCTTCGGCAAAGCGGGTGGAAGAGGATCAAGGCGCAGGTCCGCCTTGGAAGATGGAACCGTTGATCGTGAACCTTCGCGTGCCTGAAGGGACTCGCTACCTCAAAGTCGCGCTTGAGTTTGAGCTAACGAGCAAAAATCACGAGGAACTAGCTGAGAGCCGTAAGGGTCGGATCAAAGATCAGGTGATTGAGTTTTTGAGTGATCTTACGGTCGATGACGTGGTCGGAAGCGACAACAAACAATACATCAAAGAGCGTCTTTTGACGCGTCTCAACCATAGCTTAGAGGGTGAGGCCGGCGGACCTGTGTTTCGACGTGTCTTCTTCCCCGAGTTCCTGGTGCAGTAGGAAACCAACTCGTGGCCGAGCAAATCCTCAGTCAAGACGAGGTTGAAGCCCTCCTCTCTGCGATCAAGAACGATGACGTTCAGACCAGCGGCAAAGCCGCTGTCGAGGGCAGCGAGGACGCCGAGCGTCGAAAACGTGACGCTGAACCTATTGATCTAACGAGCGCTGACCGAACGTCAACGGTGCGGATGCCGAGCCTCGAGATCTTTAATGAGCGGACGGGGATGGCATTTGGCCAAGTGCTCGAGAGCACTATCCGGCGAGCTGTCCGTGTTCATCATGACGGCACGGGTCCGATGAAGATGTCCGAGTTTCTCAACTATCTGCCGGTGCCCTCGTGCCTTAATTTGGTACGTATAGAGCCCTTATGGGGCGTCTCGTTGTTGGCTGTAGAAGCTCGACTGCTTTACGCCATGCTCGAGGGCTTCTTCGGTGGTCACGGCGCGGGTCAGTTGCGCACCGAAGCCCACACCTTCACCTCGATCGAGCTCACGTTTGTCAAGCGTGTCGTTGAGATCTTCGGTGAGAACCTGACCAAGACCTGGTCGAGTTTCTTGCCCTTTGAGATGAGCTACATCCGAACTGAGTCGAACCCTCAATACGCCTCCATTGTCCAAGCGAACGACTTGGTGATGGTGACCACCTACAACATCGAACTTCCTTCCGTGCGCGGAAAGGTCCACCTGGCCATCCCCTTTTCGGCGTTAGAACCTTATAAAAAGGAACTTGGCGCCGAACTTCAAGTCCAAGCTGACGAGCGACAGAACGATTGGGCCCAAGCTTTGCAAGAGCAGTTGGGTGAGTTTGTCATTGAGCTTTCGGTGGAGTTGGGACGCGCTCAGATGACGGTTAGAGAGTTGCTTGGCATGGAGCCCGGTGCAGTGATGATGCTGGACCGACCTGCAGAAGAGCCGCTCGTTCTCTCCGTCGAAGGGCGCCCTAAATACAGGGGTCGTCCTGTCCTTCACCGCAAGCATGTCGGGTTCATGGTGGGTTCCACCGTGGGCGAGGAGGAAGAAGACGATGTCGGAGAACAGCCAGGAGGGGATTGACCTCATCCTAGATATTCCGCTCGAGATTAGCGTGCGTTTAGGCCGGGCAAAAATGCCCATCCAAGAATTGATGGGGTTATCACCTGGGTCAGTGATTGATCTGGATAAGCTGAGCGGCGAACCGCTCGACATTTTGTTGAACGGAAAGCTGGTGGCTCGCGGCGAGGCGGTCGTAGTCAACGATCGCTACGGCGTGCGATTAGTCGAGATTATCTCAGCGACCGACCGAATTGCCGGTCTGGGAACTCAGTAACCATGTTGGCGCTTTTTGTTGCTGCTTCGCTAGCCCAACCTCAACCGGGTCAGCGCGTCACGCGGCTCGATCTGGTGCGTAGCCCCCGCGGCTCGAATCTGGTGATTGAGTTCGCTAAGCCTATTCGCCGAGACAGCGTACCCATCGTTCCTGCGGGAAGGCGCCTTGTTCTTCATCTGCCCGGTCCGGTCAAAGCTGGCGTCGCAGGGCAGCGTGAGGGCATGGGTGCGATTAACTCGGTTCGCCCACGACGTGATCGAATCGTTTTGACGCTCATGCCGCAGGCGGCGAATTAACACCCACCACCAGTTATTAAAGTAACCC
>JBDQPD010000188.1:0-3409 GCA_040260805.1 Myxococcota bacterium
AACCGGGCACGGTCGGCCCGCCATGGCCGATCTCTGAGATCCAGATCCGTGATGACGAAGGCGAGTTGGTATCCTCAGGCGAACCCGGAACGGTGTGGATCGCCATGGGCGATCACAAGTTCAAGTACCACGGCGACGAGGTCAAAACCCAAGAGGCTTGGCGCGACCGCTTCTTTACCGTGGGCGACGCCGGCTACCTCGACGACGAGGGCTGGCTGTATTTATGCGACCGCAAAGCCGACATGATCATCAGCGGCGGGGTGAACATTTACCCAGCCGAGATCGAGGGCGTGCTGCTGCAGCACGACCAAGTCATGGACGCTGCGGTCTTTGGGATACCAGACGAAGACTGGGGTGAGTGCGTGCACGCGGTGCTGCAGCTGCGCGAGGGCGTCAGCGACGCCGAGGCGAGCGTTCGCGCCTTCTGCGCCGACCAGCTCGCCAGGTACAAACAACCCAAGAGCTATGACGTCATGGACGAGCTCCCACGCGATCCGAACGGCAAGCTCTACAAACGCCGCCTGCGCGACCCCTTCTGGGCTGGTAAAGATCGCGCCATTTAGCGTGCGTGAACCCTTGACCCAAGGCGCTCGGGCCTGGTGACCTCCCCACCCTCTAGGGAGCGAGATGATGCGGCGATTAGCTTGGGTCTGGATTGTGCTTGTCGCCGCCGCGTGCGGTCAGTTGCCTTCGCTCCCCAATGACGCAATCGATCGAGTGCCCGCTGAGCTTGAGTTCAATGGTCTGTCGCTAGCGGTTGGGTTTGAAGGTGCGGGGGCCACCGTTGCGCCCGATGCCATTTTAGCCGGCACCGCCGTTGAGGCGATGTTTACGGTGCGCGCTCAAGATGGCCTGCCGCTCGCCGGGGCGTTGATTCAGTTTGGGGTCAAAACCGAGCGCTGGGAGCGGATCCTCGACTTTCCCCTGGGCACGAGCTGCACCACGGACACCCAAGGTGAGTGCTCAACTGTGCTGCGCAGTGAGGGCCGCGCCGGCGCCGTGCAGCTCGAGGCGCGAGTCGCTGGCTTGGAGTCACAGTCGACCAATCTCATGGTCTTGCCAGCCGAAGGTCAGGCGCAGGTGCTTGTCGAGATCGAGGGCTTGGGCACGTACAACTGGTCGACCGGTCAAGGGGTAGACCCGCTCGACAATGAGTCCACGCGGCTGGTGCTCGATAAGAATCAGCCCAAGGGCGTTGCGCTCCAGGTGCGTCTGCTCGACGCTTTTGATAACCCGCTGGAGGGGCTGCCGGTTGGTGTGGTCGTGCAGGTCGAAGACCTTGGAGTCGCGCCGCCCGATGCGGGGCCTTCGGATGCGGCGCGTGCCGACAGCTTAGGCGCCGACGTGCAGCCTGGGCTAGACGTCGGCGCTCAAGGCTCAGGGGACATCGCAACGCCGATAGACGCTGGAGCACCTCAGGATTCGGGATCAGCCGGGGACGCAGGAGCCAATAAGGTGCTCAACCTGACCCCCAATGATGAGCGCGCTATGGTGGCGCTCGCCACCGCCGAGGGCTGCCCTGACGGCCTCGCCGGAGGCGCACAGCTCTCGGCCAACGCCCAAGCCGACGGCTACGCACGGTTTTGTATCGTGCCGGGACAAGAACTCGGCCCTTTTACGGTGAGCATCGAGCCCGCCAATCTGTTTCGTGCGGGGGACACCACCAGCATGCAGCTCAGCGGTGAGACTCGAGCGGGGGCGCCCTCTCGGGTAGTCTATGTTCCGTCTCATGAGCCCGAACAGGGCGAGACGATCCGGCTCGGCTGCTTGCCCGGCGGCCTGAGCGCCGTCGCCACGTTTCGAGTGGAAAATGAGCAGGGCTCGGTGCCGAATGTGCGCGTCAAGTTTGCGCGCACGGGCGGTCTGAGCGGTCTGACCAGCGCGCTCGAGGTGAGCGATCAGCAAGGCTTGGTCGAAGTCCAAGCTATTTGCCCCGCAGACTCGCTAGCGGGCGGGAGTATTTTAGCGGACCTCGCAGCGACAGACGCTGATGAGCCGGCCTCAGTTGGGGTTCAAGTGCGCACCGACGGAGTCGATGCGATCACGATCGTTGAGCACGGCGCGTGGCCGCCGACCTTGCGCTCGGGAGAGGACCCGCTGACGCTTCGAATTCAGGCGCTCAACGAGGCGGGAGCCCCTGTCGTACGCGCCGGTTTGATGCCGACGAATGACGGTCCAGATAACCGAGAGCCGCTCGCCTTTGTAGTGACAGTCGCGAGCCCGGGGCACGCTGGGCGGGTCTTGCTCGACGCTGGCGATGGAGAGTTTACCCAGCCTTTAGTCGAGCAGACGGTGCTCGTCGACCAGGAGGTTGGCGCCGCCGACTTTCGCTTTAAGCTCCAGAGCCCTGCCACCTACGCTAACCCGATCATCTTGCGCGTCTTTGAGCCCGGGTCTCAGCGGTTTGAGACGCGCTCGCTTCATGTTGCGCCCGGCGCTCCGAGCCACGTCACGGTCAGCCCGAGCGGGACGATCAACGCCGAGCTGCTCGGCGCGGCGGGCTCGTTCGCCTTTAGCGTCTGGGATGGCGACCCGGCGCAAGGCGCCAACAGGGTGCCGGATGTCCCGATCAGCGTCGCCGTGCCGCGCAGTTTTGTGTTCTTGCGGGGCAGTAACCTGACCACTATTCAGGGGAGAACCAGCAATGACGGGCGCTTTATAGTCGATGTACTCCAAGCCCAGCCGATCGGTGATCACAGCCTCGAAGGCTCGATCATCGTAGGCGAGAATGAGCCGAGCGCCTCCGTCACGGTGAGCGTCGGCGCCGGCGAGGTCGCCTCGGCGCTTGAGCTGCGTCTTGATGGTGAGCCCTTACCGGTGATCACGCCCGAGGGCGGCGAGGCGCTGCCGACGCTGACGATGCGCGGCGGGACCCGGTTGGACCAGACCTTGAGTTTTCGGGTGGTGAACCGCTTTGGCGGTGGCATGCCAGGGCTGGGTTTAGCGTGGAGCCTGCAAGAGGGCGCACAAGGTCAGTGCGCGACCTTCGCAGAGCCCGGACAGACCAATGAGCACGGCGAGGTGACCTACGGCCCGGGCGCACTATTGCTGACCGCTGGCGGCGTACAGACCGACTGCGTTTATCGCTTCGCCCACGGCAACACCGCAGCGGTGCAGCGCTTGAGGGTTCGCCAGGTCCCTGGCTTACCCAATCGAGCCACGCTGGCGATCACGCTTCGTGAGGGTGAAAACGATGCGGCCTCTGTGCGTCTGCGCAACAGCATGGACCCACCCAATGAGTGGAGCGACGACACTAGCCGCGAGGTGGTGTTGCAGGCTTTTGACACCAACAACCTCGCCCCGGCAGGGCTGCGCGTCTGGCTTGAGGTCGACAACTGCTACCTCGAAAACCGCAGCGCCGAGCTCGATGAGACGGGCAGCGCATCCTTTCGGGTGGCAGGCGGCGCTA
>JBDQPD010000116.1:0-9999 GCA_040260805.1 Myxococcota bacterium
ACCCAATCTCGAAGGTCGTCTCCCTTTGCAGCTGCAAATTGAGACGACCTTCGAGATTGGGTCGCTCCCAAGCGCCGACGGCGGCGCCCTCGTTGAAGCGGCAGCGCAGCAGCTACGGAAATCGGATCGGGTCGCTGATCGAGAGCGACCGATCGTGACCGAGATCGTGGAGCGACTTGATGGTCTCCCGCTCGCCATCGAGCTCGCCGCAGCGCGGGTCTCGGTCCTGCGAACCAGCAAGATCCTTGATCGACTCAGCGAGCGTCTCAACATGCTCAAGGCGCGCACCAAAGATACCCATGACCGGCAGCAAACCCTTCAAGCTGCGGTCGAGTGGTCGTTTCGTCTGCTCAGTCCTATGGAACGCTCGGCGATGGCTCAGTGCTCAGTCTTTGAGGGCGGGTTTAGCCTCGAGGCTGCGGAGGCGGTGGTCGATCTATCGGCGTTCCCGGATGCGCCCTTTGTCATGGATTTGATCCTAAACCTTAAGGATCGTTCGTTGCTGCGCAGCGAGCCGCTCGCCGATCACCCCGATGAGCTCCGCTTTAGGATGTTTCAAACGATCAGGCTCTACGCCGCTCAGCATCTAGGCGAGGAGCGACACGCAACGCATGAGCGTCACGCCGAAGCCCTTATTGAACGCTGTAATCCTCTAGCGACCCGGCGTGAAAATGAAGACGAGATGCGTGATTTTGCGCTGCTCGAAGCGGAGACCCAAAACCTTCTCGCGATCGCCGACAGGTTCGATGACGAGCGCGGGCTTCAGGCGCTGAGTCTAACGCTGCCGGTCTGGATCGTTCAAAGCCCGACTCGGCTCAAGCGAGAGATCGAAAAGGTCAGACCATGGGCGGGTCGACTCAACGACGATCTTGTCTGGCTCAAAGCGCTGTATTGGCAAATCGAATGCTTTGATTTTCGTCACCAAGTCGATGCGAAAATGCTCGAGCAAATACGACCTCGGATCCGGTCTGTCATAAAGTCCAAGCCTCAAGGTGAAGTCTTGTTTCAGATGTATTGGCTCGAGTTCTACCGACGACGGCGTTGGGCTGAGCACATTGATGACCGCAATGAGAGCCGACGACTTATGGAACGCGGCAAGGGGAAGGGCTCTAAGGTACTGCAAGCCGTTCAGTACTTCTTTATCGGCAACGTTCATATGCTCAGGTCTGAAATGGAAGAAACCATCGCAGCGTTTAAAGCTGCGCGTTCCTTGTTTGCAGAAGCGCGCATGCACCGGCTTGAGACGCGCTGCGCCAATATCGTTTCGGGTCTACTGATCCCTCTTCATGAATGGGCTGAGGCAGAAAAGGGTATTCACGAGGTGATCGAAGTCGCCCAATCGCTCAAAGATGACCTCGAGGAATCACTAGCGCACACCAACCTCGCTCAAGTCTTGTTGGCGACCAATCGCTATAAGGAAGCTGAGGCAGAAAATGAGATGGCGATGCGACGGGCTCGAAGATTGGGGTCGAAGCGCGCAATCAATGCAACCTTATGGACCCAAATTCTGTTGCATTTTATGAACGATCGGTTCGACCAGGCGGCTCAGGTGATGACCAAAGCGGAGCTTGATGACTCTAATAAATGGGCTGCTGTCATGCGCGGGTTGTTGGCGGCAAAAGGGTATGGTTCGTGGAGTGTTGCGCAGACTGTTCAGGAACTTCGCGCCGCCGACTCAGAATACCCATGGATCATGGATATGGATCAAGCGATCCGGGACATTGAACGCTTGACGCTCAACGACTCAAGTGAGCCGCGAGCTCATATTGTTGAGCGGCTTGAGCAGGTGTGCGCCGCGCTCGAGCAAGAACAGGGCGTCGATTTTGTGCTGATGATCAGGTGGATCAAAGGCATCATCAAAGAGCAGCAGCAGCAAAACTAGAGGTTTTGCATCGGTTAACGTTCGTCTGCGTTCACCATCACAACAAATAAACCGGCCAAACCGATTACCTAGTCAGGCATCGGTCATTTGTCGTTTACAAAATTTTTGAAAGGTGGATAGAGGGCTCCTGTCAATAACCTACCAATGAGTAGATTATAACAAACCAGGAGGTCATCATGACTCATATCGCTCATTTCGTTCGCCCGCTGATTGTGTTGGTGGCCTTTACAAGCTGTGCTTCTGGTGAAGTGGAATCAGCGCCAGCCAGCACGGAAGCAAACTTCGGCGTACGCGCCGTGGACCCTTGGGCTGACGATGAAGACACGACCGAACCTGCCGCAACGGGAAGGCAGGTCTACGTGCCCGAGCCCGTCGCTGCACCCGAAGAGGACCCAGAGAACGGTAACAACTCAGGCGGTCAAACCAGTGACCCTCCGACGCCTCCTGCTCAGGATCCCCCCGCTGATGAGGACGAGGACCCTGCACAGGATCCGCCCAACGAGGACACCGAGGACCCAGCAGATCCGCCTCCGCCTGCTCCGGACCCCCCCGAGCCGGCACCGACCGGAATCCAAGGCAACTTCTCGTTCAGCGATCAAGCCAGCTTACTCTACGTGCAAGTCTTCAAAGACCCCAACACCCTCGGCGCCCGCTTTGCGCACAACCACGCCATTCGCTCGACCGGATGGCGAGGGAGCCTTGAGCGGATCGGTAACGGAACCGACTGCAGCGTTACGCTCGAACTTCCCGTCTCGGGTTTAGTGGTCGACGAACCGGCGATGCGTCGACGCGTAGGCTATGACGATGAGATCAGTGACAACCAACGCCAAGAGATCCGCGGTCACATGACCGCTGAGAACCAGCTTAATATCGATCAATATCCGACCATGTCGTTTCGCGGGACACGGTGCCTGAATGCCGGCGCAGAGCGCGGCACGATGACCGTCGAAGGCACGATGACCATCCGAGGCGCAAGTCAGCCCGTACGCATCAACCTGCAGTACCGAGAGATCGATGACGTCCTGTACCTGCGGGGCGAACTCGCCATCAATCATACAGACTATGGATTCCGCCCCTACTCCGCTTTTGGCGGCTCCGTTCGAAACCAAGAAGGCATGACCTTAGGTTTCGACTTTCAAAGCATCTCAACGAATTAAGATAGGCTCAACATGTCTAAGACCTCAATCATTCTCGGGTTATCGCTAACCCTTTTGCAGGCAGCTTGCGGCGCACCAGACGCTCCCGTTGCTTCTGAATCCTTTACACCGGACGCTGAACCCCTCGAGCAGATGACTCGGCTCGCCGTTCGAATCAACGCCAGCGAGCCGGTCGAAGGCCGTCTAGTCGTCGCACTCTTTGAAGGCAGTGACCCCTGGGGCTGGACGCTGGACGTTCAAGAGCAAGACCGAGTGAGCGCAACGCAGGTGCTCAGCTTTAGCACCATCGAAGCCGGCTTGATCACCGCACGGGTGGTTCTAGATCGCGCGCCATTTGACTGGGTTCAGCCGGGTCCAGAAGATCTGGTGGTCTCCCAGTCGGTGGGTATCGAAGTGGGTATGAACTCGATTGAGTTTAATCTCGAACCGAGCCCAGATGCTGTCAATCCAGTCGATCCGGTCGATCCGGTCGATCCCGACGACAACGCCGAGGATGGTCTCCCGGTCCGTGTCGGTTGCAGCTGCGATGAGCTGAGCCACGCTGAAATTGCGATCCTTTCCGATGACGGTGAAGTGCTCCAGTCGGAGACGCTCACCAATCCTGAGCTGCCCACTAACCTCATGATGAATGGATTAGAGGCAGGTCGTTACAAGGTCGCGTGGCGAACGAACGACTATCCTGACTGGGTCGGTGAGCGCGGCTTTCGTATCCCTTTACGCAACGCACCCCTGATGGTCCTGATCGGGCCGAACCGTCCGGCGACCCCTCCAGGCGGTGAGTCCGAGCCTGACCCAGAGCCGAACCCCGAGCCCGTTGAAGAACCCGAGCCAGAAGCTGAAGACGATGAGCTTCCCGGTGACGATGAAGTGGGTGAACCTGAGCCTGAGGGCAACCTGCAAGAGCTGCGCGAAAACGAGGACTTCCCGAATCAGTCGGATCGTGCCCAACCGATCTCGCCCAACGCTCGGATCGAAGCTCGACTCAGCGGCGTGCGCGACTTCGACTGGTTCGTCTTTGAGCTCGATCAAGACAGCACCATAACGATCGAGACCCAGGGCGAGACGGACACTCGCTGTGAAGTCACCCGTGATCAAGACAACGCCACGGCGCAAGACGATGACTCGGGTGAAGGGACCAACTGCCGGATGATCTTTGAGGGCTTAGCTCCAGGGACATACCGCCTCCGCATCAGCCACTACAGCTGGGTGGGTCAAGGCGACTACACGCTGGTCCTCCAGCAAGGCATTGAGAACCCATAATATAAGCCAAAACACGGGTCCGCACGGTCGGTTTCTCGGCCGTGCGGTCCCTTTGTGCATGTCGCTCTGGACACGATCTGACCGATAAGGAAGACAGGTCGCAGGATCATTCAGAGACGGTGGGTGCATGAAGACAGCAGCATCACTCGCACGAGTCGTCGGTTTGTGGGGCGCCGTCTGGATGGGGCTCGGCTCGATCCTAGGAACCGGCGTCTTCGTCAGCTTAGGGATCGCCGCAGGAGTGATCGGTACCGGGCTGCTTTTGGCGGTCGCGCTGGCAGCGCTCGTCGCTATCGCCAACGGGCTATCAAGCGCTCAGCTCGCGGCGGCGCATCCGGTGAGCGGCGGCACCTACGAATACGGACACACCTTTATCCACCCCGTCGCCGGATTTAGCGCGGGCTGGATGTTTCTGGCGGCAAAAAGCGCCTCGGCGGCGACCGCTGCTCTTGGCTGCGCTGGCTACCTTTTACACACCCTCGGTCTAACCGATCGCCTGTCGACCCGAGTTGGCGTCGCGCTGGGCTTAGTTTTGCTGCTGACCGCCTTGGTGGCGAGCGGATTAAGACGCTCTAATGTCGCCAACATCGTCATCGTCTCGTTGACGGTCATCACCTTGTCGACCTTTGTGGTCTTCGGCTGGCTGAGCATCGATCACTCGATCCTGAGCGAGCGCCTAAGCTCCAATCACCCCACCGACCGTTCGGGATTAGCCATGGGCTTGTTCGTTGAGAGCTGGAGCGGCTTGGAGTCGGTAAGCGGCTTACTCCACGCCACGGCGCTGATGTTCGTCGCCTACACAGGCTACGGCCGCATCGCCACCCTCGGCGAGGAGGTCCGAGAGCCTGCCCGAACCATACCTCGTGCGATCATCACCACCCTTTTGATCTCCATGACCTTATACATCACCGTCTCGCTCACCGCCGTCGCCGTCGTCGGCGCAGACGCTTTTGCCGCCTCGACGCAGAGCGCAGCGGCTCCGCTTGAGGTGGTCGCTAGAGCCTTCGCTTATCCCCAAGTGGCGTGGGTGATCGCGATCGGCGCAGTGACCGCCATGGCAGGCGTCTTGCTCAACTTGCTGCTGGGTTTGAGTCGCGTGCTCCTGGCGATGGCGAGGCGGCGTGAAATGCCGACTTCGCTGGACTATGTGCGCCAAGACAACAGCAGCCCAACCCGAGCCGTATGGGCGATCGGTGCCCTGATCGGCGGGCTGGTGCTCCTGGGTGACCTCAAGACGACCTGGTCCTTTAGCGCCTTTACCGTGCTGGTCTATTACGGTCTGACCAATTGGGCGGCTTTGCGCTTACCTCCACAATCTCGACGCTATCCACGCTGGATCTCGGTGGCTGGCTTGATCAGCTGTCTAGGGCTCGCGTTCTTTGTCGATCCTAAGGTGATCGTAGCGGGTCTAAGTTTGCTGGCGCTGGGTTTGCTCGTGCGTCTTGCCATACTTCGCCAGCCCTCAGCCTGATCGCGTGATGAGCTCAAGAGCCTAGAATGCACTCAATGCGAATATAGGTCGCGCGATCGGCTTGGACCTCAAAATCAACAGCGGTGGGCTGCCCCCAACCCAAGACCATGGTGCATCCTGCGGGTAAGCCGACATGATCCAGCGTATAGCGCCCCGGGGGGATGTTCACGAGCACGCCCCCGCCATGGGCTGATGTCGCCTCAAGCTCGGTGTTCGGGAGACCCGCTGGCGTCGTATAAAACGGACCGTCGCCAGCTGCAGGCGTCAAAGAGGCGCTGATATCGGGAACATTAATCCCGTCGCCAGGGGTCCCGTTTGAGATGCCAAAAACTAACTGACCGGTGCCTGGAATCGAGGGCACACCCAGCAACCCCGCCTGCAGCTCCATGAGCAAGGTGCTGCCGAGCGCCAGCGGCGCGACCTCGAGCTCGATGGCCCCCACCCCGACCGGCACAAGCCCAGCCGCATAGCCGGGAGCGTCGATCGTCAGCGTCATCTCTGAACCGGCAGGAACATCCTCAAACCGGTAGCGGCCATCCACACCCGTTTGCGTGCATCGGTCGGCGTCGACCCAGCACACCTCAACACCCGCCAAAGGCTCGCTGTTACCGAGGTCGTTGATCGGACCCCCGACCGCGACCGTCGCCTCTGGCGCGCAGCCACTCGAGACGGCAAGTCCCATGATTGTGATCAGCGAAGTCCTCAGCGTTGGACCTTCAAGCGTCACAGCGGGAACCGCCACCCCAGCTGTATGGAGGCGACCGGCAGCAACCAGCCCTCTTCAAAGGTCTCTCCACCGATGGGGTCGGGCTCGCTCAGATGAAGAGGTATTCCAACCGCTGCATAGGGCGAGATGAACAGCCCCTCGCCAAAAGGAAACCACTGATAGCCAATGCGCACGATCGGCTCGAAGGTCTCAAAGGTGGTCGTCGGCGACATGCCAGCCCGATTCAAGGTCGACTGCTGAACATTAAACCCAGCCCCCCAATGCAAGCCCGGCAAGCCCTTGAACGGGTGGTGGTCAACCGTCAGCATGGCGGCCCAGTCGATCGAGCGCTGCCAGCCATCACCCGTGTTGGGTTCGTAACCATCTAGGTAGGTGTCGGGGACTCGAATACCAAAGACCTCTGCGTGGTAGCGAAGCTTGGGTTGGTCATCGTTTTCGTAGCTTGCGATCAACGAGTAACCCTCAACAGCCCAGGTGATCGAGTCGGTCCCGATGCTTATCTTGTTCGCCGCACGAGCGGACACCGAGTCGGAAAGCAACAGCGCAAACAAGGCGAGGAAAAAAGTAGGTTTGATCATGTCGTCAGCTAGCCATCCCCATCTGATCATTGCAAACGTCTTGATCACATCAGGGTCGCTCGGCGCCGAGCGGACTTAGTTCGTCCACCCACATCCGCGCTGCCACATGTCATCACCCGCAGCCTCAAGCTCCTCGACCCAGGTCCCGTAAAAGTCGAACGCTCGGTTGCGGAAATCGTCAACATCGCTGTCGGTCTTACTCGCCTCCACCATGGCGACGCTGCTCAAATTGATCCGACCGTCCGCTCTGCCCAGGCCCGGCACGCGCGTCGAGAGCCTGGTCACGCCCTCGCCCTCACCCCATGGGTCCGCTTGGGCGTCCATGGGCAGCATACCCGGCAGGTCGGACCAGGCTTCGATGAAGGTGACCTCGCCAGCGTCATTGAAGACGAACTCCTCATAGATCGGGCAGCCCCGCCCTTCATGCTCTTCGTCATCGTAGTAAAAGACCACTCGGCAGCGTGCGAAGGGCTGGACATCAAAAGCGCGGCAGTCGCGCTCAGGGATGACCGAAGGATAATTTCTCAAGAGCAGATCCGTCGCAGTGATCACCTCTCGATTGTAGGCGGTCAGCTTGAGCCAAGGAGGCCACTCCCAGCGCGCCACCAGCTCAGAATAGTTGGGCGCAAGGTCACGGTCTTGGGTCCGATCCATCGTGTTGAAATAGAGCTCCGCTTGCTCCACATAATACTCGGGAGTCTGGGTCGGTTTGAGGCAAGCAGCCAAGGCACCATCCGTCCCGCAGTTGAGCGGGTCGGAATTGGGCTCACATGCACCCAGCGTTGCGCCTACCATCAGCAGGATCACACCGGCTTTCAACACACTAAATCTACTCTCCATCAAGAACCCCGCATCTGAACACAGTGCAATTTCAACACCCTTGTAGAACCTTAGCACAAATCAGCTGAGTTGGAGCTAGAACCCAAAGAGAACCCGGCGTTCGGCAGACTAACCGCTATGGTAAGGGGACGTTAACCCAACGCTCTTGCTCGATAGCCGCTTGGTTGTCGCCGTCGTTGTTCACTGTCCCTCGGCACCACACCCGACCGTCGCCGGTCACCCCGCAGACACTCGAAACACCCGCTGCCACATAGACCGTGGGCGCTGGCATCGACGAAAGCTGCGGTGTCTGAAAGCAATGAATACCCGGAATAAAAGGGGTCTCCTCGTCGAGATAGCTTGAGTTCGTCCAACACGAAGGCTCGCCGTAGCGATGACCGACTCCAATGGCGCCGAACTCATTATCTCCCCAACACCTAAGCTCACCATCTTCTTCTAAGGCGCAGGCGTGTCGGAAACCGACAGCGACTTGGCGCACCGCCTCGAGACCAACCGGCTCGACCGGCAACCCATCGTTGTTGTGACGATAGCCGTCGCCGCGCAAACCACCGTACGTGTGCCCTGCACATCGCAGCGTACCGTCAAGCTGGCGTGCACAACCCAACTTCATGCTCAATTTCGGAACATCGGCCGGCTGCGACCAGGTCTGGATGGTCTGGGTTATCCTGAGTTGAAACTCAGCTCCGCTCGGTCCAGGACCTGTACCTTGCGCTCCTACAGCGCCCCAATAGTTCATCCCTCGGCACCGAATCGAGCCGTCGCGTCGACGAGCGCACAGATCGCCGGGAGACAAGCTCAGACGATGGGAATTCGCCATCCCCGGCACCACAACATCTTGAATAGAATAAGAGGTGTTCTCGGCGACTGGAAACAAGTTAACGACAGGTAAATTGGTGGGATTTCGCTTGGAGCGCCCCCAACACCGAACGTCATCGTTGCCATCGATCACACAGGTTGTGCCCCAGCCACTATACCCTAGGGTAGAGACAGCGAGCGCCCTAATTGGCTTAGGGATCTCTAAAGGGACCTCGGTGGCGTGGTTGACATGAACATCGACACGCGTCCCGCGCTGACCAGAGTCCGCCAGCCCCCAACAGTAGAGCTCCTCATCGTAGGTGACCGCACACCCGTGATCCGCGGCGATCGCTACATCACGTACATTCCGCAGCGGACTCCCGTCAGCGACCAGCACCTGAATCGGCGCGCTCACCGGAATACGATAAAATGGCGGCTCACCGCCTGGATTACCGAGCTGATCATAGTCATTTTGCCCCCAACACCAGAGGGTTCGATCAGGGTGCCGGTAACACACCGCCTGGCGAGCAACCCACCAAAACGCGTGCGTGTTCTCCTCTTGAACAGGGTCTTTGTTCATCACCAACCGAAACTGCCACCGGCAATCCTCACCGCATAGGACCCCTTCACTGGGTTCGCACTCCTCATACTCAGGCGACTCAACCGCTCGGTTGAGTCGGATCGAACCGTCACCACAGCGAGCCAGCTCACAGCCGTTGGTGCAGTCGTCCCAATCGTCTAAATTGCCATCATCGCAGGCTTCCTCGAAGCCTTCATCCGCCCTTAGAAATCCATCCCCGCACGTCGCCGTTTGACACTCGGTCGTGCAGCCGTCGGTGTTGTCTGCGTTGCCATCATCGCAAGCTTCCTCACCGAACCAAACCTGACCGTCGCCGCAGGTTGGGCGGGCACAGTTCACACAATTATCGGTGGGGTCGGTGTTGCCATCGTCACAAGCTTCCACCTCTGCGTGCAACAACCCATCACCGCAGCGAGCGGTCACGCAATCGGTCGTGCAAGCCGCCTCATCGCCGTTGAGCTCTTCACCTAAATCGCAGTCTTCAACGTCGAGGTGGACAAATCCGTCGCCGCAGCGAGCCGGCACGCAGGTGTCGAGGCAGTCGTCATCGTTGCGTGCGTTGTTGTCATCGCAGCGCTCGTAGCCTTCGTCTTCGGGCCCTAACTCTAGACGCTTAAAGCCGTCGCCGCAGCGCGCCAGCGCGCAGAGCTCGGTGCAGGCATCGGTGCTCAGTAAGTTGCCATCATCGCAGGCCTCATCGGCGCCACCC
>JBDQPD010000055.1:0-22209 GCA_040260805.1 Myxococcota bacterium
GCATCGAGCCGTGAGCAAGGGCAGGTTGCGCGCGGTGAGCTCGGACAAGCTCGCGCTGAGGTCGAGTCGCTGACTCGGCGTGTAGAAGAGCTCGAGACTAAGCTTTCAGAAGTGAGCACGCAGCGCAGCGATCTGGGTCAACGACTGAGCTCGGCCGAGAAGTCGGTAGCGACGACCCAAGCGCAAGCGGACGAACAGCGCGACCTGGTCGGCGAGTTGCGCAAGGGCATCGCTGCCGAACAAGCTCGAAGTGAAGGGCTCGAAGAGCGCCTGAAAGCTGCTCAATCTCGGGCACAAGATCTCGAAGAAGAGGCAGACCGAGCTCGCCAGCTTGATCAGGAGTTGCAGCGTCGCAACGATGGGCACCGAGAGGAGCTCGGGCAGCTGCAAGTGACCTTAGCGGCTAACCAGCAAGCCTTGTCCGAGGTTGAACATCGAGCCGAAGAAAGTCAGTGCAGAACCGCTGAGCTGTTAGAGGATTTGCAACGCCGCGGTGATGAGCAATCGCAGCAAGCGGAGTTGATCAAAGAACTGCGCAGCAAAGTACGAGTCGCTGAAGAAGAGTCTCGTCATCAACGCCAAGCGCTTGAGCAGTATCGTGAGGACCGAGCTCAGCTTGAGGGACAGTTCAAGCAGTTCCGTCAAGCCAGAGAGCAGCTGGTCACCGATGTGCGGAGTCGACTCGATTCGATGCACGAACGTTTGACTGGCAAAGAACAAGAACTCGCCGACGCACAACGGCGCGTCGAAGAGCTACAGCGCAGTCAGGCAGAACCGGCTCGACTCGCCAAGCGTCAAGCTGAGGCTCACGAAGCTGAGGTCGGTCGATTGCGTGAGCGTCTCGAGTCTGCTGAGGTCAAGGTCCGCTCGAAGGTTGCAGAGCTTGCAGGGATCAAGGAGGAGTTATCAGCCTCACGCCAGGATGCACAAAGCTCGGACCGAGCGATGCGCGATCAGTTGTCTCAAGTCGAGGAGCGTTTGGCGACGACGACACGAGATCTGCAGCTCAGCCAATTACCACAACCCGTGGCTGAACCCGAAGAGGTGGGCGAGTTGCGCCGTCAGCTGAGCGCCGAGCGCAACCGGCGAGAGCGCTTACTCAAGGAGAGCAACGAGCGCCTGCGCAAGGCCCATGAAGTGATGGCAAAGATGCGCAAGACGTTAGAGCGTTTGGGCTTGGTAAACCCAGAAGAGCAAAGCCAGTCTTCAGTAGAAAATCAAGAGCTTGAAGCGCCGATAAAGGATGCGAAGCCGGAGGAGAGTCCGGCTAAACTTGAGCGCCCAACCCTACCCAAACCCTCACTGAATCCGCCCGTCGGTGACCCGACCCTTTTACCCGATGTAGTGGAATCGATTGAGTTGCCCAAACAAACCGTACTTGCAGAGGAGCCTGAGTTCAGCGACGATCCGCCGCCTGTCATTGACGAGGATTGATCGTGCTGTATCTGTCTGGCTTAGCCGCATTGGGCGTTGGGGGTGTGTTGGGGTATCTGTTTGCCTCGACGGATCATGACGACGAAGAACTCGATGACGCCGCTGACTTTAAGCGTGCGGAGCGAGAGGTTAAGCGCCGAATTCAGCGCAAATGGCGGTTTCGTTTGCGCCGCCGCCGTAAAGAACTCAAGCAACGTTTAGGGCAAGTCGAGCGACTCAAACCCGAGATCGAGCAGCTTGAGTTTGATCCCTTTGAGGCGAATCACCTCGACGCGACTCGGAGCGCCGTTGATACCAAGCGGCGACAGGTGCAAAGCCTTCAGGACCGATGCTCTGGGGTCAGCGCGCGCATCAAGCAGACTCAAGAACAACTCACCCAGGCGCTTTTGGAGACCACCGATGTTGATCTCGAAGAGTTCATCGATCAGCTCAATCATCGTTTGGTTGAACAAGAGCAGGGGCGTTCGGTTCGTCGCGAGCGCGAGGGTCGGCAGCACCTAGAGGTCGAAACTGAGAATGAGGCACGCAAGCTGATCATTATGGGGGTAAATCGTTACGGTGAGAGCCACTCGGTTGACCGTCTGCGCTCGTCAATTCGGGTCGATCAAAGCGATCGTCGTGACGCCTTGCTCAAGCTGAGCCCTTTGTTTGAAGCCGAGCTCGGCATGGCGCTCGAGATGGCGCCCGAGCGTGACCAGATCATCTCGATTCGCGGGGCCGACCCGATGAAGAAGGAAGCCAGCCAAAGGATTTTGACGCGCATGCTGCAGGGTCCGGCGGATGAAAAGGTCTTCGCAAGTCTTCGTCGCACCGTCGAAGAGGGTATGAGGCGTGAGTCTTCGGCCTGCTCTCAGCGCTCGATCGATCAGCTCGGCGTCGGCGAAATTACCGGCGAGCGTCGGCGTTTGTTGGATCGCCTTCGTTATCGGCACTCATACCGCCAGAATCAGTGGCGTCACGCCGCTGAGGTCGGTTTCTTATCGGGTATGTTGGCTTGGGAGCTCGATCTCGACCCTCGAGTCGCACGGCGCGGCGGCTTGATGCATGACATCGGTAAATCAATGACCCACGAGGTCGAGGGCGGTCACGCAGTGCTTGGCGCCGAGGTGGCGCGTGCAGAGGATGAACACCCCGGCGTCGCCTCCTGCATTGGCGCGCACCATGGTGACGAGCCACCGCTTGGCCTTGAGCCTTATTTAGTCGCTGCTGGCGACGCCATCTCGGGCGCTCGCCCTGGGGCGCGTGTTCAAGGCGGCGAGCACCACGAGACGCTGGTGCGTGATTTAGAGCGCATCGGGCGCAACCCTCGAAAGGTCGAGAACGCCTACACGGTCCGCGGCGGGCGAGAGCTTCGGGTGATGTTGGCGATGGAAGATCGCAACGGTCGGCGCGTGAAAGTTACGCCCCAAGAGATGGAAACGATGGCGACCGAGATGAAGAGCCGCATTGAGGATGAGCTGACCTATCCGGGAACCATCGACGTGACGGTGATTCGTCGCGTGGTCGCTGAGGTGACGGCTCGCTAAAACCAGGCCTTCGACCAGGTCGAAAGTAGCTCGTCTCGATCGGGCCCGATCAGGACCTTAGTTCCTCGCTCGATGGCTGGCTCAAGCCAAGCCCACAGCTGATAGCTTTGCGCGTGCGTGCGATCGATAAGGCGCTCAGTTTCGGCTCCAGCAAGTGTTAGGAGCTTTAGCGTATGAGGGCATTTCAACGCGCAGGGTAGGCGCGCTGGAGCTTCTAGATCATGGATCAACAACCAGTCACATCGCGCCGGTTTTGACTGAGCTAATTCGAGCCCAGCGAAGGCGATGATTGAATCCGGAGCGGTGCGCGTGACCCATCGAGTTTTGATGCACCCTGCGAGCGCTTGCCGGTCGAGTTGCTTTGCAGCGAGCTCGAGATAGCCGCCGGCATTGAAGTTAATTCCGCAGCGAGCCTCCTGCTCGATCCGCTCGTCGGAGAGCTTCGGGTCTTCGGCTACCAAGAGCTCAGCGGCAGCCTCTAGCGCAAGGTCATCGCTGCCTGGAGGCGCAAGCTGGTTGGCTAGATCGCGAGCGAAGGGTCGCATGGCGCTGGCGAGCTGCGGTCCCACCATCACCACCTGGCTCGTCGGCCAGTGATCATCGTCGCTTGCCTCGCGTGCGAAAGGGTCGCTTCCGAGCGCTTGCATGAGCCACTCATCTTGACCGCCGATCCGGTGGGTTCGACGCAGGGCATCCAAAAGGATGAGTCGCTCACCGGCTGCATTAGTCAGAGCGGCGCTCCGAATAGACCTCGGCGATCAAGCGCTGCATTCGGAAGTCGCTGCGTTCCGACTCCGCCTCAAGGTTGGTCGCAAGGCGTGATGCGGACGCATCTTGAGCGCTGACCGATAAAAATAAATCAGCGGCCTCGACGAGGCTTGCCTCTAGACTGCAAAAGACCTCCGCCAGACCGTCGAGATCTAAGGGGATCGAGCTGGCATCGCGAAGTCGCTGGTCATCGCCTTCGGGATCATCACCTAGCCCGAGCTCGTCAGCGCTAAAGGGTTTATCAAAAAGCCCCCGAAGGTCGCCAACAACAGCCTGAGGCGTGATCACTTCTTGTTGCTCGATGAGGGCTTTAGCCCAACTCCAGACCAACCGCCGAAAAGCCGCGGTCGCAACGATAAACGGTTCGATCATAGCAGGGTCAAACTGTGTCCCTGCGCAGCGCCTAAGTTCAGCGAGTGCCTGGTGATGATTTCGTGCGCGACGATAGGCCCGATGACTGGTCATGGCGTCGTAGGAATCGGCGATACACATCAAGCGAGACAGCGGCGGCAACAACGAAGCGGCTACACCCGATGGGTAGCCACCGCCTTCGTAGCGTTCGTGATGCCAGCAGACCGCTGGAAGGATGTCCTCCATGCTCGCTAAGGGCTTGAGCATCTGCGCCCCAACGACCGGGTGCGCTCGAAAGTGTTCGAACTGCTCGTCGGTGAGCTTTCCAGGGTGATTGATCATGGATGAATCAAGTCGGACTTTCCCGATGTCATGCAGCAGCCCTGCGTGTCCGGCGCGCGCGACGGCGCGGCGGTCCCAACCTAACGCAAGCGCTCCGAGACGAGCGTAGACACCCACCCAGTCGCTGTGACCAGCGGTGTATTCGTCATGCATTTCAAGGGCTTGGACGAGGACCTGGATGGTCTGACTGAAACTTCGTTCGATGTCATGTCTCAAGAACCGCTGAGTCAGCAGACCCTCTGCATGGTGAGCCAAGACCTCCAGCGTACTTCGACGCCCTGGGTGGAGCCGATGTTCTCGCTCAAAGTAAGCGATACAGAGCTCGCCGATCACCAGCTTTTTGTCCTGTTCAGGGCGCTGCATGACCAGGGGTCTGATCCATAATCGCTTGGGGCGTTGCCCCTCAAACCGCTGCTCGATCTCTTCACTTTTGGCGAGCCTTGCTTCGAAGATTTGACTGATCGGCGCATCGGCGATCGGTAGCGGTATATCTTCATTGCTTGGAAGGACACGGCGCAGATGAGGTACCCCTTCGATGGGACTGACCATCGAAACCCAAGCCAGGTCGCAATCGACCGCTTGAAAGCTCGCCTTGAGAATTAATTCAGCGCCTCGGTCTTGGTTTCCAGGCTTGTTCAGCGCCTCTGAGATCTCCAGTAAGGACGCGGCGTTGCGCAAAGCCGCCTCTTGGAGGCGTTTATGGTGCTGCTCAGCACATTTCTTGACCACCTCATCCAAGCCTTTGAGCATCGGCTTGGTCAGGTAATCAGCGGCTCCTTCAAGGATGGCGTTTTTCGCAACCTCTTCATCACCGAAGCCGGTCATGAAAATGGTCGTGACCACAATTCGATGTTCTTCAATCGAGCGCAGAAGGGCTAACCCGTTCATGCCTTGGGTTCGACCGCCCTGACTAAAATCATAGTCCGTGAGCAGCAAATCGATCGGCTGGTCAAACATCACTTGGAGCGCATCTTCAGCGCTGTTGACCATCTGAATATCGACTTTGTCTTCGCCCATGCCGATGCGCAGTCTCTCGCCAAGCATCTCTGGAATCATTGGGTCATCATCGGCGATGAGGATTCGCAGCACCTCTGGGCTCACCGTCGTTTCGAGGCGCGGGAGGACAAGGATCTCACCGGGCGAGAAGCTGGTTTTTAAGCCGGACCAACGAACGCTCAAAGGGATCTCCTAGGCGACTTTACGCCCTTTGGTCTGCCCCGCAAAGCAAACAACAAAAGAGTTATCCATGTGATCTGCGAATTGCTCTGGCAGCCACCGCATCCGACGTCTGGATCCGGGGTCGGTGGATGGCTCGGCGCTGGCCTTTCCCCGACATCAGGGGGCTGACTCAGGCAGTTCGCTCGCGCCAGAGGCGCAGGAACAGCTTCGCAGGTAAACCAGATCGATTGCCCCTCATCCGCGAATGCCATCGCTTCGCATTGACCTAAACTCCAAGGCATCCAGAAGCTTTGACGACCTAACCCGGTGATCTCTCCGTCCTCGCGTTCAAGCTGGATACGCTGACCTTGAGTATAGGTCTGAACAAACAGTTCGTTGCCGCTAGGCTCGATCGCAGCCGCAGTCGCTTGGGTTGCTAACCCTTCGCCTTCCCAAGTGATCTGACCAACAACCTCGAGCACGACAGGCTCTTGTGAAGCCCAAGAATCTGATCGGAGCGCATAGACTGTGCTGATCGCTCGCCTGCGGTTTTTGGTCACGATCAAGAGGTCGCCCGTTTGTGGGTCGGTCGCTAACCCTTCAGCATCGATAGCGCCATCGGGATAGCTCAGTCTGAGGGTTTGTGCTTCGACCGAAGTCGTCTGATTTTTTCCGGGGGGATCAGGCTCAATGATGCGGTGCACTAGGATCTCTAGACGCGCCGAAGCGTTGTCTCCGATGTCGCCGATGAAAAGACAACGAGAAGAGCCGCACGGTCCTGCCGAAAGGTCTTCCCAATCGAGCGCACCAATTCCCTCCAAGATGACCTGGCCGCGGTCGCGTCCGGATCGATCAAAGGCGAAAAGACGAGCTTGGTCGCCCGAGTCGTTATGAGACCAAAAGCCGTCGTTTCCTCTCAGGCGAACCAGCCCCGATGCTTCAGCTAAGGCAGGGTTCTCGACGCGACCAACCAGCTCGGGCTGGTCAAATGCGGGACAATTCCAAGCCGCCATGAAGAGGAACGCTGCGTTCATACCCGGTCTTTGCCCTTGGAAGGTTCAATTCGACAAGCGAGGATCAACACGACCAAGGCATGGCCTAAACCCCCAGCGGGTACAGCAGCGCCTGTGAATCCGTAGTCCAGCGCCAGCCAGACGCCTAGGTGGAGCCCCTCAAGCGCGCGCCACCAGACTATTTTAATCCGGTTAAAACTCCATAAAACGATGCCAATGAGCGTCAGTATTTGGCTTGAGATGACCGCGGTCGAGGCGAGAGGCCACCCATCCAAGGGGTGAACCCAGAGTATGTGGACCAAAGGAGGAAGGCGAAGCCATAAAATAGCGTGGGCTGCAGTCGTCATGAGCGCAGTCTATGCAGGAGCGATGCCTGCTAACTAAACTCGTAAAAACAGCAGCCTAAGAAGTTCCAAGGTCGCTATCAGGACAGGTGTTGACCCGCCATGCGTCGTAACCGCTCCACCCGCGCTGGAATCGGCGGGTGGGTGGCGAAGATGCGGCTTAGGCCTCCAAAGTTGAGGCCGTGAATCATCAGGTGACTGGTGTTGGGGTTGGCTCGAATTAACCCCCGTTGCATCTGCTGTTGTGCGGTTTGATCGATCACCTCAAGCGCCGATGCGAGCGCTAAAGGGTCCTGACACAAATCAGCACCGACGCGATCGGCTCGGTATTCACGCGTCCGACTGATCGCCATTTGAACCAGCATCGCAGCGAGCGGCGCGAGCAAGGCCGTCGCAACCAGCGCCAACGGGTTTCGATCATCGTTTCGTCCGCCACCGAAGATCGCCGCAAACTGAGCGAGGTTGGCCAGCAGCGTGATCGCACCAGCGATGGTCGCTGCGATCGCTGAAATTAGGGTGTCTCGCTGCAAAATATGAGCAAACTCATGAGCCATGACGCCGCGCAGTTGGCGTTCATCGAGGCGTTGAACTAAGCCCCGGGTTACCGCCACTGCAGCGTGTCGAGGTGACCGGCCCGTCGCAAAGGCGTTTGGGGTGTCATCGTCGACGTACAAGACACGAGGTTTTGGGATGCCCGCTCGACCCGCGAGCTCCCCAACTATCGCGTGAAGCTCTGGCATCGATCCCTCGGGAACCTCTCTAGCGCCGGTCATCGTCATCACCAGCGAGTCACTCTTCCACCAGCTCACTAAATTCATGGCGGCGCCCAAACCCAGGCCGAGCATCATGCCAGCCCGGCCACCGATCATACCGCCAACAACCACCAAAATACCGGTGATCATTGCCAGAAGCATCAAGGTCTTAAACTGATTCCACATGATTGCCGCCTTCTTTCTACTCAACCTAGTCCGCGTTCGGGCCGATGCAAGCCTTAAGCGACTGTGGGGGAACCATTGAGTTTTGGGCTGACTCTTTTGATGGCAGGATTATCGGCGCAACCAGGCTTAGGTTTGGGGGTAGGCTACCTCGACCAGCGTGCCGGCGTCGAGCTGCGTGCCGAGTTGGGTTTGAGCACCAAAAAATGGACGCTCAAACTCGCCGCTCCTCTGCGCGCTTTGCTCGATGATGGCTTGAGCTTTCGTGCTGCGGACTGGGACGAACTCGGTGACTATTCGGCGCTGATCCAATCTCTTGAATGGGGCGACGATGGGTTTAAGATCCGCGGCGGTCGGTTGGTCTTGAGCTCAGGGCACGGAAGCGTTGTCGATGGTTATCGAGCCGGAGGTCACCCGGATCACCAAGCCGCAGGTTTATCAGCGACCTGGCGACAGTCGCGTCTAGCCGCCGAACTCGCTGTGGACCGGATCACCGACCCCATGTTGGTTTTTAGCCACCTCCGCTACGCGCTCAAGTCGGTGGACCTCACCAGTTCGTGGGTCCCAAGCATTGGCACCACGTTGGCGATTGATCCCCAGCCCGCCGCGCCTCAAGTTGATGGCGTTGATGGTCGTCTGGGCGTTGATCTGGAGAGTTTATGGCGTCTTCGTGATCATCGGGTCGGTCTGTATCTCGATGCTGTGACCGGCATTGGTCCGGCTTGGGCTTATCGTCATCGTTTACATCTTGGTATTTTAGCGAGCTGGTTTGAGCGTCATTGGCGTTTGGGCCTTCGCCTGGAGGGACGGCGAAGCGCTGACGGTTTGCCGGCTGGTCCCTACGACAATCTTTATGCATTGTTCCGCCATGAGGAGCATTTCGTGCGTCCTGCGGCAAGCGATGCGTTAGGTTTTGGTGCTCAGATCAGCCTCAACAGTGCCCAGGGTAATGGTATGACCCTGCGCTTAGCTAAGGACCCTTATGGAAGCGACAGCATGAAGCGGGTTGAGGGGCGTCTGAATTGGACAATTGCAGGCCGTGGAGCTTTGTATTTTGCCGGCGGAACCTGGGAAACGGGTCAAGAGCCGCCAAGCTGGTACGCTCAAGGCGAGGGCAGAATTAGTGTGACTAAGGGATTGGCTGCTTGGTTGCGTTTGCGACGCATGCGTCGCTTCATTGGCGGCGTTGAAGAGCCGGTTATCGATGCGATGATCGGTCTGAGCGGCGCGTTGGCGATACGCGCTCAGTGAATCTTCGCTTCCCCCTCATGATCGGCGCCGTGTTGACGGCCTTAGCGCTGCAAGCTTGGACTGGGCTGACGATCCCTTCAAAGTCCGCTCAGAGCGCGCTGGTCAGCGCTGTGGCTGCGACGGTTCAGCCCGGCGATGAGGTCGCCTATCTTCCAGGCTGGGAACAGCAATGGGCCTTGAGTATCGCTCGGCATTTACCCGACCATACGCAGCGCTTAGGGCGTGATGATTTGCTGCGACCGTTTGACCGGTTATGGCTGTTTGAAAGCGCCGACAGTCCAGGGCCGGATTTCGCATTACAGCCGGGCGTGAGGGTTCTCGAAGAGGTGGTTAAGGGCGGCTTGAGCGTTCGCCTTTATGAGCAGCAGCGAGCCCTTGAACCGCTCGCTTATCCTCAACTAAAAAAATGCCGTCTGACCAAGGCGCAAAGGCGCTGCAGCGATGCTTCGGGGCGAATTCAAACGACTGAGTTAGCGTTTGATGGCCGATTTGCTTGGGGGCAAAAAATAACCGTCAAGTCGGACGTTATGACGCTTATTTTCCAAGGTGAGCCAGGCGCAACGCTCATCGGTGGCATGGGGTGGACAGGGCATGGTGTGCGGCATGCAAAGGGGGGCGTATCGGTGCAGTGGCAGGGCTCGCAAGCGAGCGGGCATGCGTTGGCCTCTAGAGCCGGTCTCAAACCCTTTCGTGTGGTCAGTAATTCCCAAGGTCAAGTGCAGCTTAAAATAACCCTAAACAACTGGAAAGACGGAGAGTTTGCGGTGAGCTCGGGGTGGGTTAAATGAACACCTTTAGCGCTGCAAACCGCCGCGTCGCCGGCGTCCTTGGCTTGGCGTATATGCTGGCACTTTTGTTGGCGCAGACTCAGACTGGAGTCACCCGCGACGAGGGCTATTATTTTAAGGCTGCGCGCGAATATTCGGGGTGGTTTCGAGTTCTAGTTCAAGACCCTAAGCGAGCCTTTACCGCCAAAGAGATCGATCGCCACTGGAGCTACAACCACGAGCACCCAGTTTTGATGAAGGTCTTGTTTGCCGCCTCCAATGGGTTGTTTCATGAGGCGCTTGGGCTGAGCTCGGAAGTCACCGCGATGCGTCTGCCGGGCATCGTCATGAGTGCGCTAGGTGTCGCGCTGACCTTTTTGCTTGGCGTTGGCTTGTGTGGCCCGGCTGTGGGCTGGCTGGCTGCGTTGTTCCTGGCAACCTCACCTCGCTATTTTTACCATGGTCAGATGGCGTGTTTTGATTCGGCGGTGACCACGATGTGGCTCGCGGTAGCGCTCGCTTGGCTCTATCGAGAGGGTCACCACTTCAGGCTGGGTGTCGTCTTTGGTTTAGCGATCGCAACAAAGCACAACGTTCTATTTTTCCCCATCCTCTTACTTTGTCATTGGTTGTGGATTCATCGCGAGCGGATCGTGGGTGGGTTTCGTGCGGGGCGCGCAGACGGTGCGGACGGTTGGGTCCTTCCGTCGATTCCCTGGTGGGTGTTTTTCATGGGCCTGATCGGCCCGCTCGTTTTTCTACTTCATTGGCCGTATTTATGGCCGGACCCGGTCGGTCGTATCGGTTGGTATTTCGGCTTTCATCTACATCACGAGCATTACCCTGTTCGATACTTTGGTCAGAGCTTGTGGTCGCCTCCTTTTCCCCGCGGTTTCCCCTTCGTGATGTGGGCCATAACCTTGAGCCTTCCCTTAGTGGTTGCGATGGTTGGCGGTCTCGTTGAGGCGCTGCGTCGGTTGGGAAGCGATCTGTGGTGGGGTCATCAGCCCACCGACGCACGGACCGCTTTTATGGTCCTGAATCTGCTGATTCCCGTGGTGTTGATCGCTTCGCCGAGTGTTCCGATTTTCGGAGGCACCAAGCACTGGATGAACGCCTTGCCCTTTGGCTGTGTTTTAGCCGCACAATTCTGCCTGCCAGTGATCCTACGGTTGGCGAACAACAGGCGCGCGCTCATCGCACCGTTGATCGCAGTGATTGTTTTGCCGGGTGCCTTGAGCACCCTGCGCGCTCACCCTCACGGTATCGGCGCTTACACTGAACTGGTCGGCGGGCTTCGTGGGGCGGCAGACCTTGGCTTTCAGCGCCAGTTTTGGGGCGGAGCGAGCCGTCCGTTGCTCGAGAAAATCAACACCGAAGCCCGTCAGGGAGCGGTCATCTTCTGCGATCGAACGAACGAGGACACCTTCCTCGCGTACCAACGAGACGGGCTCTTGCGCTCAGATCTTCGGTTTACCTTACAGATGGGCAAAGCGCATTGGTGGTTTGCCTTTCATCAACCCGACAGTGACTGGGTGCTCAGCGCAATTCGCATGCGCCGTGATTCGAGCCTGGTTGCCGTTGAAGACCTAGAGGGGGTACCGATGGTCAGCCTCTACAAAAGAAAGGGGTCCTAAGTGAGCCGGCAAGTTCTCTACGTCAGCGGCAGCTCAACCCTTAGTAAACTGTTTGAACAAGCCTTAAACCCGCTTGGATACGATGATCTCATTTACCTGCCCGAGTTTTGGCGCGGGATGGCTGAACTGAAGAAATCAGAGTTTGGCCTGATCATTTTACATGGACCGCTCCCCGGTCTTCAGATCGATGATGAGCTGGTTAATAACTTGCGCGAAGCAAGCGAGGCTCCCGTCTTTTTATTGGGCTGGGATGAGGATGATCCGGCAGGTGGCTACGAAGGTTTTGCGATTGTACCCTCTCCGGTCACAGCGGCTGCTTTGACTCAGGCGGTAGCTCGCTATCGTAAACCGCGCGAAGAAAACCAGCTGCTCTCGAGACTTCTAGCAGCCCCTGGCTTTCGCACCTTTAGTGAAGCGGCAATGGTTCACTTGCTCCACGGGGCGAGCGCAGTCCAAATCCAAGAGGAGGAGGTGCTCTTTGAGGAAGGCGCGGCGGGCGATGCCATGTATTTTGTGCTGGCGGGTTCAATCTCTTTACGCTTGAGCCAAACCGAGCTTGAAACCGTTGATTCAGGGGGTATTTTCGGGGAGATGGGCATGTTGGAGAACAAGCCCAGAGAGGCCCGAGCCGTCGCTACGCAGACTTCGGTCTTACTCGAGGTACATCTCGACACACTCAAGGTCGCAGACCACGAGTTCCGAGCGATCTTCTTTGAGTTGGTCAGCCGGGTGTTGGTGCGCCGCTTACGCTCAACGAACTCTCGACTTCGATCCCAGTAGTCAGAGCTGAGTCGCAGTGACCGCTAGGATGATTGAGCCGTTCATATGGGGAGGTCCCCCGAGCAAGACGGTGCTGCCTGCTCCGACCTTGGCCTTGGCTCTGAACTTTAGGTCTCGAACCTTCATCGAGACTTTGAGCGAGCCGTCTTTTGCGACGCCGCGGGTGCGCACCTCAAGCCAGCGTGAGCCCGGAAACTCAAGTGCGACCACCTCTCGGTCAAAGACCGTTTTGGTGTGACCATCGAGCAGCTTGAACGAGGTGAACGCCAACTGCGATAGATCGGCTTTGAGATCGACAAGGCCCGGATCCATGCGCGTCCCATCTTTGGTGGCATGGATGACTCGAATGCTCATTTTGAATTGCGACTGAGCGAGCGCTTTGTCGGCAAAGAGCGAGGACACTAAGAACAGGGGTAGGGCGAGTAGGCGCATGGCTTATCCTTCATCGCTTGGCGTGCGTTGTGAAATCCAGATCATTCGGTTTGGGCTTCCTGGAGCGGCAAGCACGAGCACGTTGTAGTCGGTAGGGTTATCAATCGATTCAATTTCGGTTTCGCCTGACGCTACGGCGCTCGCTGGCGCAGCCGAATGAGCTGCGATTGCAGGTGCGCTGCTGGTCGGAGGTGTAGCGCTTGGGAGGCCGATGCTCCACATCAGGGCAAGCGCCGCTGCTAGCGAGATAGGGATCGCAATCGGTCGACTCAAAAAGGCGGTTAAGCGATCCCATAGGCTCGGTGGAACCTGCTCGGTATGCCGCACCGCTCGCATCACCCGCTGCGTAAAGTCAGGGCTGAGTTCTTCCTTGAGTCCTTCGTTGAGCTTTTGACGCAGCGTCTGCAGCTCGCTCCATTGCTGAGCGAGTTCAGGTTCGTCGGCCAGGCGGGCACGCCACAGGGCTTCCTGTGTCGGGTCGAGGACGCCGTCGAGCAGCATCATCAGTCCCTCTAGATCATCCTTCCACATGGATGTCCTCCTGCTCCAACATCGGCTGCATCACCTCGAGAAGTTTACGTCGCGCGTGAAATAGTCGACTCATCACCGTCCCCTTAGGGATGCCAATCGCCTCTGAAATCTCTTCGTAGCTCAATTCTTCAATTTCTCGCAGCACGAGGATCTGACGATGGTCCTCGGAGATTTGTTCTAATCCTTGCGAAATAAGGTCTCTTAACTCGGCGCGATGGGTCACCGTCATGCCATCTTCAAGGGGCTGGCCAGCGTGACCCACTCCATGTTCGACAATGGCGCGACCTACCGAATCGTCATACTCGCCGGTCTTTCGGCGCTGCTGTCGTCGATGATGGTCAATATTGAGGTTGTGCATGATGCGGTAAACCCAGGTAAAAAAGCTGGCACCCCCCTGGAAGCGAGGGAGATGTGTCCATGCTCGAACCAAAGTTTCTTGAACCAACTCTTCGGCTCGGTCTCGGTCCCGAGCGAACTGCAGCGCCACCGCAAACATCCTTCCCTGATAAGTCTCTACAAGTGTTTGAAAAGCCTTGTGATCACCCTTTGAAGCCAGCGCTATTAACTGCTGCTCTTCTTCATTTGAACGGTTCTTCTCCTGTGGAGTCGACGACGGCATGTCTAATCCTATTCAAAAGGAAGCGAATCGAGTTCGGGTTGCGCTGTTTGCGTAGGCGCTGGAAGGTAGGGCGGGGTTGCCGTGTTGTGCTTAACGACGACTTCGCCCAAAAGGCGTGCGAAAGGCAAGATGCAGAGCGAAGCTGAGCGTTTAAGTCAGGATGTCGAGCGGCTGCGTGCGCGCGTGATGCGCCGCGACCTGTTGGCTGTTTTTGCCCTGAGCTTAGGTCTGGCCACTGCTTTGTTGGTGTTGGCGCTCCTTGTTCCTGATGCGCTGGCCGGTCGCCGTTCGGTGTTTGTCAGTCTCGAACTGCTTGTTTTGGTGCTGCCGTTGCTCGGTCGTCGTTTGGTGTGGAAGCGGTGGGGAGCTCAGGATTCAGCGTCGCTGGTGCAAAGCTTAGCGGCTCATCGTTTGATCTCGGCGCCTCAGGCGAGCGCGCTGCAGCTGGCGCTTGGACGCGTCGCGGCCGGCAGCCCTGAAGCGATTCGGCTGGCGCTCGAGGCTGGAACCACAAAACTGACCACAATTGACGAAGAGCCTCTGCAGGATCTGCGGCGTGTTTATCGAGTCAGCGCTTGGAGCTTTGCCTGCATGATGGTCCTGACTGCGGGGTTTGTTTTGCCGCGTCATGGTCAGGCGCTTTGGGACGGTCTTCAGACCGGATCGGATCAAGCGGCAGCTCAGCGCGGCTTGGCGCAACTGCGGGAGCTCGATTTTGTGTTGCGCTATCCTGCTTACCTCAACCGAGAGGATGAGCAGTTGACCGGCAGCGATGGCGAGCTCGAGGTGCCACAGGGTACTCAGGTCGAGCTCAAAGCGATGCCTAGCCTTGAGCGTAAGCCCGACGCCGCAGCGATTCTAATCGATGGTCTCCGGGTGGTGTTGTCGGTCAGTGATCAAGGCGCATTGAGCGGGCAGTTTCTGGCTCGCCGTTCGGGTCAGTACCGATTGGCGCTGACCATCGATAACGAAGAGGTGATTGAGCGACGCGGGCACGGCTTGACCGTGATCCCCGACCGCCCACCCAAAGTGACCCGAAATTTTCCCGACGAACCGCTTGAGCTTGAAACCGCGAAGGAGGTCGAATTCTTGGTCGAGGCGCATGACGATCATGGGGTTGCGAGCGCCGAGTTGATCACCCGAATGGAGGGAAGCGCCGATGAGGTTCGTCACCCGATCACGCTGAAACAACTCGGCGCAAACGTTCGGCATGAAGGGGTTCTGGATTTAGAGGGTTTGGGCATGCGTCCTGGAGATACACTGAACTGGGTTGTCGAGATGAGCGACAACAACAATGTGACGGGACCAGGTAAAGGGCGCAGCCGCTGGCATCGAATTCACCTTTTTGATCCAAGTCGGCGCTTGGATGAACTGCTTGAGTCGCTTGATCGCTTTGTTGCCTCCTTGAGTGATCGTCTAGCGCCCCTACTGACTCGCTCCGAAGCTGCAGAACCCTGGGCTAAAGCCAGCTTGGTTGCGTTTGAAAAGGGTGAGAAGCTCGCCGAGCAGCTTGCCGATAAAAGGCTTAATGCTGGTGATTTAGAGCGCGCCGTCACGATGGTGATGAAGCGCCTAACTGAGGCGACCAAGCGTTATCAGCGCGGCCAAGCCACGGCGCCAGCGATGGAGAACCGTATGGAGCGAGATCTGTTGTTCCTTGATGATCTCTTGAGCAAGCGGCGCCTCGGTCAATTAAGCCGACTACAGCAAGAAGTGCAGCGAGAGCGCGCTGCGCTGCAGCGCCTGGTGGAGCGCTACCGTGAGTCGTCAGACGATGAAGGGCTTAAAGAGCAAATCATCGCCTCGATTCGAGCGATCCGAAGACGCCTCAAAGAGCTAAGCACCAAAATGGCTCGTCTCGAGAAGCGTGTCGGGCGAGAGTACGTGAACCGCGACGCGCTGGAGCAGCGCTCGGTGAACAAAGAACTCGATAACCTCGAAGCGATGGTGCGCGAAGGTCGCATCGATGAAGCGCTCGCCTCGCTCGACGCCATGAACCAAGCGCTTGGTCAGGTTGAAAAACAAGTCGAAGGCGCAGCCGAGCGCTTCGGCGGTAAGGAATGGCGAGAGACCGCCGAAAAGGGCAAAGCGATTCAAGAGCAAATGCGCTTCATCAAAGACCGTCAAAAGCGTCTGCGTGGCGGGGTCCAGCGGATGCGTAGGGAGGCTAGAAAACGCCACCTAAAACAGTTCGGCGGCCTTAATGAGCTGCGCAAGAAACTCCAGCGCTTACTGGCAGAGGCGCGCGGTGAACTCGCCCAGATGAGCGCGCTCGGCTCGTGGATGAAGACCCGTGTTGACGGGATCGACGAGCACTTACAACGCGCCGATAAGTCCCTCGCCGCGGATGGTTATCTCGAGGCGCTTGAGGTGCTTCGTCGTGCTGAGGGCTTACTCGAAACGCTGAGTTACCTGCTCGAGCGGCGCACGATGAAAGCACATCAGCGTCAAGCGATGGCGCGGGTTGGGGAAGCGATTGCCTTGCTCGAGCGTTTGCTGCCTGACGAGGGTGAGTTGCTCAACCGAGCAGAGCGTCGCCGTTTAGGTGCAGCCCAGTCGCAACAAGATGAGCTGAGCGAGCGGATCAAGAAGTTGGGCGAGTCGATGAATGAACTCAATGAGATGGCGCCTATGTTCGGAGCCGAAGCGATGAAAGCCCTTCAAGAGGCGCAAGGCGCGTCAACCCAGGCGACCGGTGCGTTGTCTCAAAGCGACGCGCCTGGCGCAGACCGAGCACAAGGCGAGGTCCTCTCGGCGCTTGAGACCCTTCAAAAGCAGATGCAGAGCGGCAAGGGTAAAGGTCAGGGGGGCGGGATGCCTATGCCGTGGGGCTCTGGAAGCTCCGGCGGGCAAGAGGGCCGGCAAAAGGGCAAAGGCCGCCGCTCGGGTGATCGCGTCAAAATCCCCGAAGCCGACCAAGGCGTTCCTGGCGCCTGGCGCGACGAGATCATCGACGCCTGGCGAGAGGGCTTTGCTGGGCCTGAGAAGCCAGCTGTCGATCGATATTATCGGGAGTTGGTGCGATGAAGCGCTTACTTGTCGGCTTGCTCCTGCTCCCCGCTGTCGCCAGCGCGGGACCTGAACAACAAGTCCAGGCGCTGCTTGATGCTTGGCAGGTTGAAGCGGCCGCGAAAGCGGTTGAGCCGCTGCTCGAAGCGTTGCCTGATTTACCGGCGATTCAAGCGGTCGCTGCGCGCGTGAAGTTTCATCAGCAGCGTTACGCTGATGCGATGGATTTGATGCGACGAGCCAAGGCGGCGACCGGGCGCGAGCCGGCGATGTATAATTTGGTTCGGGTAACCTTTGAGGTGACCAAGGACTTTGTTGAGTACCGAGACGGTCGAGCGATTGTTCGGATGGCGCCAGGGCCTGACGAGGTGCTCGCTCCTTATCTCTTGAAGGGCTTGAACCAAGCGATCGATCGATTGGCTCCTCGGTTCGGGCTTGAGATTAAAGCTCCGTTAGTGGTTGAGGTTTTCCCTTCAACTGAATCCTTTAGTAAGGTCTCGACCTTGGATCTTAAGTCGATTCAGACCTCGGGGACCATCGCTTTATGTAAGTTTGATCGATTGATGATCATCACCCCGCGCGTGACCATGCGAGGGTACGACTGGCTGGATACGGTGAGCCATGAGCTGATCCACTTATTGATCAGTCGTAAGAGCTTTAATACGGTGCCTGTTTGGCTACATGAGGGTTTAGCTAAGTTCCATGAGTCGGGTTGGCGAAAGCCGTTTGGCGAGCCTTTGTCCTCGTATTCTGCTGGTCTTTTGGCGCGCGCATTGAACCGAAACGAGCTCATTACCTTTGCTGAGATGTCGCCCTCGATGGCGTATCTGCCAAGCCAGGAGGCGACTGCGACCGCGTTCGCTGAGGTGCATACGGCGATCGAATACATGCTGGAAACCTACGGCGAAGAATCGATTCTGGGTCTGCTTGAGGGGCTGCGCGGGTTCGCGGGTAATCTCGACAGCGCTTTTCGTAAGGTGACAGGTGGTGATTTAGCTGCTTTTGAAGCCAAATGGCGCCAGTGGCTCTCAAAAAGGCGATTCGAGACTCGAGACGGCGTGAGTAAGGCTGCGATTACTTTTGGAACCAACCGGCCGACCGCCGATGACGATGATCCCGAGCGGCCTGACGGCGAGGCGGGGCGCTACGCTCGGCTTGGCGACATGTTGTATCGACGCGGACATCGAGCGGCAGCAGCGATTGAATACGAACGAAGCGTGAAGCGCGCCGGGTTTGGTTATCCTGGCTTGGTGCATCGCCTGGCGTCGTGTTTGATCGCTACCGATTCGCTGAAGCGAGCCGAAGATGTGCTCAGTCAAAGCGCTAAGCGCAGCCCGGATGACCCGCGAACGCAGGTGCTGCTCGGCCGGTTAGCGATTAAGGCTGAGCGCTATGAAGACGCCTTAGGGGCATACGGCCGAGCGAATTCGATTAATCCCTTTGACCCTGAAGTCCACGAGGGGATGCGCATCGCCGCCGACGCGCTGAAGCTTGAACCCATCGTTCAGCGCGAGACCAAGGCTTTGGATCGACTGCGCAACGAGGCGGCCGCTGTTGCGCCGAAAAAAGATCCAAAAACTCAGGGTTTCTTGACCCTGACGAGCAGCCCTTGGGCTGATGTTTTGATCGACGATAAACCGCTTCGGCGTGCCACCCCACTGACCGACTATCCGCTGTCCGTGGGCAGGCATCGATTGACCGTTCGCAACAGCGCTTTAAGTCTAGAGCGTAGTCTAGACGTTGAGATTGTGCTGGGCCAAACCACCACCCTGCGAGTGAATCTAAAGGAAGAGCCATGAGCCACGAATTGAGTGAAAATTTAGAACAGGTCGCTGCCGACGTCGCTGAGCTTAAAGCTCGCGTTCACCGCCGTATTGTCGGTCAAGATGCGGTCGTTGATGGGCTGATCACCTGCCTTGTTGCTGGCGGTCATGGTCTCTTTGTAGGCGTTCCGGGGCTCGCGAAGACCTTATTGGTCTCTACCGTGGCTGAGGCGACGGGGCTTGATTTCTCGCGCGTGCAATTTACGCCCGATCTTATGCCTTCAGATATCCTCGGTTCTGAGGTTCTTGAAGAGCATGAAGGCCGTCGCTCGTTCCGATTTATCAAGGGCCCGATCTTCGCTCAGTTGGTGTTAGCGGATGAGATCAACAGGACCCCGCCAAAGACCCAGGCAGCCCTACTGCAGGCGATGCAGGAGCGAAGCGTGAGCGTCGCTGGCACCAACCACAACCTGGGCCGTCCGTTTCATGTGTTCGCGACGCAAAACCCGATCGAGCAAGAAGGAACTTATCCCCTGCCCGAGGCGCAGCTGGATCGGTTTTTGATGCAGCTTGAGGTCGGTTACCCAAGCGCTGAAGAGGAGGTGCGGATCGCCGCGCTGACTCAGGCGGACCTCGAGGTGCCGATCGCGCCGGTATGGTCGGCAGAGCGTTTGGACCAAATTCAGACTTTAGTTGGACAAATAGCTGTCGACAAAAGCCTGGTTGAGACGGCGGTTAATCTCGTTCGTCAGAGCCGACCAGGGGCCGATGCTCCTGAGCTGGTCCGCGATTACCTGCGCTGGGGTGCAGGCCCTCGTGCGAGCCAGTTCCTCGTGCACTCAGCGCGCGCTCGAGCGCTCATGAGCGGTCGCCCCGCAGCAGATCTGAGCGATCTCAAAGCTCTGGCACCAGCGGTTCTTGGGCATCGTTTGATCCCGAACTTTAGAGCCGAATCCGAGGGGTTAACGGGCGCCGCTTTAGCTCAGCGACTGATCGCGTAACCTGTGAGCGTGCAATCGACTCAGGGATTGATTGAAGAACTGAGTCGGCTCGGCCGGCTGCATGTCCAAGTGCGTCGCTTGATTGAAGCGATGCCCTTGGGCGCTCATGCGGCGCGCGGGGTTCAAGGCGGTGGTGATTTTGTCGAGCATCGCGCCTTTCGGGCTGGCGACGAGCCCGCTCGCGTCGACTGGCGAGCGTCGGCGCGCTCTGAGCGGGTGTTGGTGCGCGAGCAGCGCGCCGAGCGTCGCTTGATGGTGCACGCCCTGATCGACACCTCGGCGAGTATGAAATCGGGCGAACCTGTGACCAAGTGGCGCTATGGTTGTTGGCTTGGTTTAGCCGCTGCCTATTGCGCTCGGCGGGGCGGTGACGCGGCTGAACTCCACGGGATAGCCGGTGACCCGAGCGCAAAGCACCGGCTTCGAGGAATCGCTGAGCTCGAATCGGTTGCTGATCGCTTCGAGCTCATTGAGCCAGCAGGGCAGACCAATTTATACGCTGCGCTTGAGCCGCTAGCAGCACTTCCAGACCGAGGCATGGCGGTCATTGTTTCGGACCTGTTGTCGGTTGATGATCAGTTTTGGAAACAACTGGCAGAGCTGCGCTCTCGGGGTTGGCACCTCGCGGTCATGCGCGTGCTCGCGGAGGATGAGCTGAACTTCGCCCACACCGGGCCGATACGGTTTACCGGGCTCGAGGGCGAAGAGCCTTTGGTCGTGGATGCAGGCGCACTGCGCCAAGCCTATCTAGAAGAGCTGGAGCGCTTTGATGCGCATTGCATCGAACAGGCAGCGTTCGCTGGCGTTCGGTTGATCCGTTGCGACACGGGAAGAAGCCCCTTAGAGCCGCTTCGCTCCTTGCTTGAAGGGGCGGTATTGTGAGTTTCCTCAACACCGCCATCTGGCCGCTATTGGCTTTGGGTGGGGTGCCTTTGATCATTCATTTGCTCACCCGTCGCCCTCCTCGACCGATGGAGTTTGCGCCGATTGGGTTGTTGCGCCGCGCGTTGCGCAGGCAAGAGCGCCGGATGCGTCTTCGGCGCTGGCTTTTGCTGGCTTTACGTACCGCTTGGGTGCTGTGCTTGTTGCTCGCCGTTTTACAGCCGCAATGGGGGCGCCCTGCGGCAGCCGTCGATGGAGACAGGTCCTCATTAGCCATCCTCCTTGACTCGAGCGGTTCGATGGACACCAAGGGCAGCGACGGCGAGCGCTTTTACGACCGCGCCCTAGCGATGGGTCAGGCGCAAGCAGATCGTCGGCCGATCAGCCTGTCGCACTGCACCGCTCAAGGGTTGAAAACGTTGGTCGCTGAGCCGCGAAGCGGCGTTAATCTGCGCGCTGAGCTTGGAGACTATCAACCCTTAGGGGGCGTCAGTTTGTCGGCTTGCGCAGCTGGGTTACCTGAAAGCGCCTTAGTCTTGACCGATGGTTGGTCTGGCTTTGCCGGTGATGTGCCTGTTCAGATCGTCGCCGAGCCTGGGGAGGGTGTTGCCAACTGGGGTTTTGGTGAGGTCACTTTGAGTCGTCGTGGAGGCAACAGCTACAAATTGCGGGTAGAGGTTGTCGGTCAGCCCGGGCAACGCCGAATCGAAGCGTTGATCAACGGCGACGCACGGGCGGCTACTCGAGTGACCTTGCCCGCAAGCGGCCGCGCCTTCGCTCAGTTGACGCTGGGGCTCAAGCCGGGTCGCTACGTACTTGAATTGCGTTTACCTGCGGACACCCGTGAAGCGGACAATCGTCGCCATCTCGTGTTGCATGCGAGCGGACCCACTCGGCTGTTAGCGGTCAACGGGGACGCGCGTGATTCCGCTTATGCCGATGAGTTGTACTATATCCAACAAGCAGAACGAGCGCTTGATCACCACGACCCGTTTACGCTTGAAGCGGTGGTCGCTGGTGAAGAACATCGAGCGCCTCTGCAAGACTCCGATGTGGTTTTGATCGCTAATGTTGCGAAGCTCGACCCAGGATTTAGCCAAGCGCTTGCGAGTTTCGTGCGCGGCGGTGGCGGTTTATTGATCAGCGTCGGCGCCAACACCGACGCCCTCGAACTGCAGCGCAGTCTGGGCGCCTTACTGCCTGTCCAAGTGCGAGCTCGCTGGGCGGCTAAAGATGCCGAAGGAAACCCAAGCAAAAGTGCCGCCTTGCAAGCTTCAGCACCTCAAAGTGAGTGGCTTAAGACCATTGGCCTTGAAGCCGGCGGTGGCTTGCTGCGGACGCGCATCTGGCAAGGTCTCAACGTTGACGCCTCAAAGGGCGTTAAGTGGCGTTTGGCGGATGGGCGACCTTTGTGGATTGAGCGGTCTTTTGGTGAGGGTCGAGTCGCCTTGCTGACGACCAGTATTGATCGAGACCACGCTGATTTAGCGATTAGGCCGGGTTTTGTACCGATGTTGCGTGGCGCGCTGAGGACCCTCGCTGGAGATCAGGCGTCGCAGCTGAGCCCGAGCGTTTTGCCGGGACAAGTCTGGAGGCACCCGCTCGAGATTGACGACTCTGTTTTTCGCCGAGTCGGCGGCGGCGTGATCAGAGCTCAAGTCCTCGA
>JBDQPD010000062.1:0-20070 GCA_040260805.1 Myxococcota bacterium
CTTCTTCGTCCTCGTCATCACCCTCTTCGTCGTCGCCTTCTTCGTCGTCGCCTTCTTCTTCGTCCTCGTCATCACCCTCTTCGTCGTCGCCTTCTTCGTCGTCGCCTTCTTCTTCGTCCTCGTCATCACCCTCTTCGTCGTCGCCTTCTTCGTCGTCGCCTTCTTCGTCTTCTTCGTCCTCATCGACCTCGCCGGTGTCTGAAGCGGGGTCATCTTCAAACTCTTCGGGCGCGTCATCGACTTCGGTGTCGTCTTCTTCGGCGGCGACTCGTTTCGCGACTTTGGGTGCGAAGCGAATATCCCAAAACAGGCGTTTCCCTTGGGTCCAGACAGCGTCTTCAGCGCCATCAGCCACGTCGATGAGCACACGGCATTGGTTGGCTTGCTTACGGTCCCTAAAGGTCGAAAGACTCTGAAGCGGTGCGCGAGGAGCGCTCAAGTCCTGACCCTGAACCAACGAGTCCTTCATCGTGCATGAGGGGATACGCAGCGAACGTAAACTTCCCTCATTCGGATCGCGAACAAAGCGAGCTTCTCGATCAAAAGCGATCGTCGCTCGAACAAAATGACCATGGTCGGTCAAACGAGCGTCAACCATGTTCAGAATCGGCATCGCCTTTTGAGCTGGGCTGATGGGTTTAGCTGCCACGGGAGCGCTCGGCTGACGCAGTCTAACTTCAAAGCCATTTCCCAATGATTTTGACTCGGTGTAGATCCAAGGTTCATTGCTCAAATCGACGACGATGCGCAGCACGCCGCTGTTTCGACTCATTCGGACCCCGGTCGCCAGCTTGCCAGCTTTAACCACGGGTTTGACACGGCGCGGCTTTCGCACTCCGGGAAGATCGATGATCAGGCGCTCGGGGTTTCTAAGACGCATTAAACCGACGCGCCGAAAGCGGTCATTACCGCGCACCACGACTCGGAGGTCTTTCTTATCGTTGACCACCGCAACACCACCGATCAGATGAGCTGCACCGTCACCGTTGCTCCAGCGCCAGTGATCATATTTCGGAAGAGTCTCTGATCCTTGAGCGTTCGTGGCTAACCCACCAACCAAGATACTGAGCATAAGAACTGTTCGTGCTATTGCCACCGAAACCTCCTTCTAGAGTTCATCGGCCGGACCTGAAGTTTTCTTTACGCGTTCTTCTTCACTTGGCTCTGCGGCATTGTTCGCAGGCCGTGGATCCGAAGTCTCCATGAGCGGTTCGTTAGGGTTACCTGCTGCCAAGGGGTCCTCAGCTCGGATACGCAGCGAACGATCGACAACCGAGATGCGTCCAAGCTGGTCTTGAAAGCGCTCTCGTAAGAGCACTACGCCCTCGCGAATGTCGATCACTCGACCGCCATTTGAACCAAGCTCCGAGCCGCGTCGGACAAAGTATCCAGCCCCCTCGCGCGTCTCAACCAAGGCAACAGGCGATGCGATTCCGGTGACGACCCCGGTAAACGTAAGGTTCGCAAGCGGAACACACAAAGCGCATTTGTCCTCGGCGTTTTCGTCCGAAATCGTCACAATGAAAGGCTGAAATGGATCGCGTACGCCGTCAGCTCGGTACACAAAGGGTTCAACCTTCTCGGTGCTTTGGTCCGTCGGCTTGACCGCTTTCACCGCGCCTGGCTTGTTTTGATTGTTTGGGCTGTTTTGTGGGTTTGCGGCGCTGGGGCCGGAGGACTCGTCATCGCCACAGGCGATCAAGATGAAGGGTAAGAAGAGGAAGCTCAGCCGGTTCATCACCTACGCCCTCGTCTCTTTTTCTTCTTGCCCAAGCTTTCAAGTTCATCGGGGCGAAGCAGTCGAAACGCTGCAATCGTCGCTGAACCCATCAGCTGGTTGGTCGTAATTGCCCCATCTTTTGCAGGCGCATTGTTGTCGAACTCAAATTGGATCGCGAGCACCTTGACCAGTCGTTCAAGGTGACCGATCCGATCGAGGAATTCTCCAACGGCATGGTAGGTTCCGGCAAAATCACCGCGATTGATGATGAAGGCCATCTCTTTGACTCGAAGCTCAGCTTCGGGCTTGAACGTGCGCAGATCCAATCGCGCGACGCCGGCTTGTTCGTAGACCTTATCGAGCAGGTCCCCGGGATCGGCTTCCATCGGAATTTTACGGCTAATTTCTCGAACCTTAGCCTGCTTGAACTTGAACTCTTGCTCGAGCACGTGTTGGTTGCGAATTTCGACCTGTAGATCGTTTTGGGTGCGGCGCTGTGTGGCAATATTTTGGGTCGTTTCTTCGAGTTCGCCTTCGACACCACTCAAGATGATGAAGTAAAACAGGGCGAAGACGACAATCGGTGTGAACACCGAAACCAGAATGCGTTGTTGCTTGGGCAGTGCGCCCCAGCGCTCAGCGAGGCCTTGAAGATTGTTCACTTCCCACCTCGCTTCTTTTTACTTCGATCGATCTCTGCGGGGCGCCAGCCTCCGACGCGGGCAAATAAGCTAAAGCTCTGAACCGGAATTTGAGCCTCTTTATAAAGCACCTCTTTGACCTCGCCGAACTCGATGTGATCGAAGAGCGGACTGCCGCGCATATTTTTGGCAAAATCGGTCACATCGGATGGCCCCATGGCAAAGCCTTGGACGCCCACTGCAAAGATGGGCTCTGCGAGCTTAGGCAGCATATCCATGCTGAGTCGTTCGCCGCCTTTCATCACGGGATCGCGCAAGCCGAGCGGCTGCCCGATGGGATAAAAGGACATCCCCGTCAGCCAGACGCGATTCGGAATGTTGCGCGCCAACTGCATCATCACCCGGGCAGGGTCTGCCTTGAGCTTGTCGATGATCTCCACGATCTCAGCTTTGGCGCGTAGCTTCTCTTCTTCTTGTTTAAGCTTCTCGAGCGTACCGGCTTCGCGCTGGAGCTCAGCGGTTTTGCGCTGCTCGATACGCAACTCCGCCTGACGACCATCGAGGACGTCAGCGGCGGAAGCGTACCACATCGAGAGACCAAGAATCTGCGCAATGACTACCAACACGAGGAGCATGAGCTGCTGCTTGAGGTCTCGTTGGCGAGCCTCCTCACGTATCGGTAAAAGGTTAATCCGAATCATTTGCGTTCCTTGCTCGCGTCGAGACGATCAAGGGTTGAGCGACAGCCAAGACCCATGGCGATGGCGCCCTGACACCCGATCGCTTGGAGCGCCTGCAGATCAGCGCCTCGGTGGGTTCCTTGGAGCCCTCTAAAGGGGTCGAGTCGCGCCGCATCGAGGCCGACCTCACGAGCGATCGCCATGCACAGGGCGTCCGAGTTTGCGGCGCCACCGGAGAGAAACAAACGCTCAAGGGGCAAACCGCCCTGGTCTGCGTGATAATTAATCAACCCACGCAGCTCGCCGATCATCTCGCCGCTCGCTTCCTCTAGGACGCGCTGGACATCTGCGGGGACTAAACCGTCGGCGATGTCACCGGTCTTGAACGCTTCGGCTTGGGCGTACGGAAGCGCCAGCTGCCGCTGAAGGGCGTCGGTGAGTTTTGCGGAGCCTTGCTCCAGGGCTCGGCTGTACAGAATCTCGCCCTGGTGTACGACCGAGACGGTGCACAGGTGAGCACCCAGATCGACCACTGCGGTCACTTCATCAGCATGCTCTGGATAAGCCATCGAAAAGGCGTTGGCGGCAGCGAAGGGTAGGGCGTCGACGACGACAGGGCGCAAGCCCGCTAAGCGCACCGCAGCGCAATAGTCATCGACGACGGTGCGCTTAGCCGCAACCAAGATGACATCCATTTGCTCGGTCTCTTCGTCGACTTTGCCCATATGGAAGTCGAGATAGACCTCGTCGAGATCAAAGGGGATGTATTGCTTGGCTTCCCAAGCCAGGCTCTCTTCGAGCTCAGCTTCGGTCATCGCCGGTAAACGGATGTGACGCACGATCGTCGCTCGACCGCCGAGCCCAATAGCCGCCTCACGACGACGTACCTGGGTTTTAGCGAGCAGCTCACGCAGCGTCGACACCAGCGCAGCTGAGTTGAGCAGCTCTTCGTCGACGATGGTTTCTGCCGGGAGCGGCATGCTGCCGATCTGATCGAGCCGAAAACCCCTACCCTTAGCGGTGAGCGCCACCAGCTTTACCTGATGCGAACCGATATCCAGACCCAAGCTCAATTTACTCATAAACGCTTATGTCCACGCCAAAAGGTACCTCCGCACGCGCGGGGCTTCGCCTCCGAGAACGTCTCGCGTTCGGTAAAGGTTTAGACTTTGGTGGTGGCTAAAGCGTTCAGCGCTGAATGAACCCCGACCATCGCGGTGTAGTGGCCGCGCCGAGTTTGGGGTTGAGAAGTCGATGGTGACGGCCATCTTCACGCATCACATAGAGTCGAGACCCCTTGCCGTTGCGACTCGACGAAAAGACGAGGAGACGACCGTTGGGCGCCCAGCTTGGCTCTTGGTTGTGACCTTGAGCCTGGGTCAGCCGTTTGATGTTTAGGGTCTTGATGTCGACGGTGAACAGATCAAAGACATTGCGCTCGTCGCGTCCACTAAACGCAATGAGGTCTCCGCGCGGTGACCAAGCAGGAGTTTGGTTGTAGTTTCCCTTGAACGTCAGACGACGAACCGAGAGATCGGCTAGGCTCAGAGCATAAATCTGCGGCGAGCCGCCACGGTTGGACACGAAGGCGATCGATGCACCATCTGGACTCCAGCTTGGTGAGCAATCGATCGCCCAGTGATCGGTCAAACGAGCCACAATTTCCCCTCCGGGCGTCAGCGCATACAGCTCGGTGTTCCCGTCTTTACTCAAAGCGAGGGCGAGCAGTCGTTTGTAGGTCGTTCCCTTGAGCGTGACCGAGCTTCGGCTCATCGCTGCGCCCGCATTGGAGCCCGGATGCCGCGCAATTCCCTTCCAGGGTCCGCCAGCAATACCGGACAAATAGAGGTGCTGACCCTTGTCGGTGAGGTGGGTAAAATAAAGACTCTGCCCGCCGGCGCCCCAAGCGGGTAAAATACTCAGCGATTTACGATCGGTCACGCGTTGCAGATTCGAGCCATCCGAGGCCGTCGTCCAGATGGAGGTGTTGCGCCCCTCGCGCCTCGCAAAAGCAATGCGGCTAGCGAAGGGACCGGGTTCACCCGAGAGCCGTAAGATAATGGCATCAGCGATCTTTTCAGCCGCTAGCGCTTCCTGACCTTTAGGTGCTTTGGTCTGACCTTCAGTCAGGAGGTTTTGGGTGCCGGCATCGAACAGCCGCCACATGACAACCGTCTGCTCGCCGGCGGCCTTTAAACGCAGTTTGAGCAAGCCGCGTGCACCCACCTGTTTCCATGCATCCCAATTGATGTCGCCGGTTTGGTCGCCTTCGCTTGCAGGAGCGAGAAAGCTCGCCCGGTCCAAAAGCCGAAACATTCCTGTCATGCCCAACATGGGCTCGACGCGTTGACGCAGCGACGCGCTGGCTAAGCCCATGGCTCCAGCAGCGGCGACCTCTGTGACCGCAATAGGGTAGGCGGCGACCGTCGCGCCAGAGACCTCAAAGTCGCTGGCAAGTAGACTCAAACTCAGTGCTAAAATCACGGGCGAAAGGTTCCTCGAATGCCGGTCGAAAGACGCTTGGCAATCTCTTTGGGGGGTGCAGGGTAACTGGCTGAGCGCGCAGCGCTGAGAATGTCGCGATCAAATTGGTCATGACCCGAGCCCTGCTCGAGGCGCGCCTCCAAGAGCTGCCCTTGGCGTCCAATCCTCAAGAATAAAATAGCGCTGAGTCGGATACGTTCAGCGGACGAGATCGTATCTGAGATTTTGTAGTTACCATCGGCTTTGATCGCCTGACCGACCTGGCTGAGGTAGTTGTTTTGCAAACTGAGCAGCTCACCTTGGCTCAGTGTACCTTGGTCAGATCCTTCGGCTTTCCCTTTGGCATCACTGGGTTTGTCGCCCGTTTGGTCTTGGGTGCCAAGGCGGGCGAGCGCGTCGTTCGCCTCCTCACCTGCTGCGAGGGCATCGAGTCGCTTGAGCGCAGCTGCAGCCGTATCTTGAGTTGCTTTGCTCACCGCTTTACGGGGTTTGGGTTTGATTTTACCTGGCTTTTTGCGCTGGGTTCGGACCCGGCGCGGGAGCTCTTTCTTTTTTTGTGGTTCGCCTTTGGCAACGAGCTCCGCAATGATCGCGTGTTGCAAGGGTTTAGCGGGCGCTTCACCGCCGGTGAGGACCAGCGATAAAACGACCGCCACATGAAGGCTGATGCTCACGCCGATCGCTTTTCGCCACCCTGAAGGGAGGTGACGGTTTGCCGGTCTTCCGATCATCGCTTTGGCGGCTCGGGATCGGTGATCAGTCCAAGTTGACGCACGCCCGCTTGCCGAAGATCAGCCATGATGGCGACCACTTCGCCGTATCCCAGCGCCGCATCCGCATGAAGATAAAGCGCTTTACCTTCCTTGATTCGCGCATTGGCGCCGAGTTTGGAGGCGAGCTGAGCTTCAGGGATCTCGACTTTGCCCAAGAAGAACTTTTTCGCTTTGGTCATGGTGAGCACTAGGCGCTCATCTTCAGTGCTCACTGGGGTTGAAGCAGCCTCGGGAAGGTTGACATCGACACCTTGCTTCATCAGCGGCGCGGTCACCATGAAGATGATTAAGAGCACCAGCATGATGTCGACCATCGGGGTGATGTTGATCTCGGCGACCGGTTGGTCGTCCTCACCGCCTAGGTTAAAAGACATCGAAAGCTCCCTTCTGACCCTACAACGGTTAATCGCCGCGGGATCTTCCCATTGCCCCTGGTCTTCGGCACATCTGACCCAAGGGGTTGAGGATGCCAAAGCGGGTAGCGACGATCGACCTAGGAAGCAACAGTTGCGTTTTGTTGGTTCTTGAAGCGCGAGCAGGTCGAGTTGAGCGCGTGACCAGCGAGCTGGCGCTGACGCGTTTAGGACAAGGGCTCGACGCCTCGGGCGACTTGAGCGACGAGGCGATCAAGCGCAGCTTGGATGCGCTCGAGCGTTTTGCTGTGCGCGCTAAAGACCTAGGCGTGACTGAGATCCATGCGGTGGGCACTGCGGCCTTGCGTGAAGCCCGGAATCAAGACGTGTTGATTCAAGCTGCCCATCGGTTTGGGATCGAGCTTCGTCCGATTACCGGCGCCGAAGAGGCGGCTCTAAGTTTTGCCGCTGCTCAGTACGGCGCGGCCGCGGACTGCGTCGTGATCGACGTCGGCGGCGCATCAACCGAATTAGCCTGGGGTGGGTCCTCGGGGCTGCGGGGTCGAGTCAGCCTTAAGGTAGGTAGCGTTCGCTTGCATGAGCGTTTAGCGCTCGAAGCCCCGATGACGCATCGTATGCAAGAGCGTCTAAAGGACGCATGCCGCGCCGCGCTCGAAGAGGCCCCCGAAGCTCTTGTCGGTCCGCTGGTCGCCGTCGCAGGAACCGCGACCACGGCGGCGCAACTACAGCTCGGGCTCCGAGCCTACGATCCGGATCGACTCGATCAACAGGTGCTCACTCGTGAGGACCTGATGGCCATGCTCGAAGCCTTGGCGGCGCGCAGCGTGGCGGAGCGCATGGCGAGCTTTGGGCTGCCTGAGGGGCGCGCTGATGTGTTACCGGCAGGTTTGTCCTTGCTGCTCGCAGCCCTTGAACGACTTGGGCTCGAGCAACTGACCGTGCGCGACCGAGGGGTGGCCTGGGGCGAAGCTCTGCGACATCTAGCCTAATCATTGCGTCGGCGCTTTTGATGATCAATAAGACGACGCACATGGGGAGGTGACCGTGGACGGTAACCTGGATCATTCAGCGCTTAGTTTACCACTCAATCCGCTGGTTAAGTCCGGCGCTTTGAGCCCCGTTCAACGGGCACCTTTACTGGGCGGCGAGCCCTGGCGCATCGTCCAAGAGCATCATGTGGGTGATCAGCGCCTGATCAATCGAGCGTTGCAACGTGACGCCAGCCGCGGCGTTCAAGGCGTTCGACTGACTCTTGATGCGCCAGTGGACTGGTCGCTGCTTTGCGTTGGGCTGGATTTGAGCTCGATCAGCGTCTCGCTAAATTCTGAGGCGCCGCTTCAGGCGGTTCAGGGATTGCTCGATTGGACTGAAGGTCTAAAGATCGAAGGCTTACAGCTCGGCTTAGACCCAAGCGCTATGGAGCTCGCTGACGTCAGCGATTGGCTCGGGCGAATCGCCGAGCGCCCTCGTCTTCGTGCCCTGAGAATTACAGAGCAGCCCGGCGCAGGGTTGGTCGATACGCTGGCTCGAGCGCGTGATGCTTTTGAGCGTCTTCTCGATGACGGCGTCGACGCCGAGATGCTCGCTCACCACCTCAGCCTGGAGCTGCTCGCATCACCGCAGTTTTTGACGGACATCGCTCGTTTGCGTGCGGTGCGCCTGGTCTGGGCTGAGTTTTTGAGCGGTCACGGGGTCACTCAGCGCGCTCAAATCGTCGCACGTATGGATCCTTCGATGCTCGACGCAGAGGATCCTTGGGGCAGTCACCTGCGCGTCACAGCCGCCACCTTTGGCGCAGTCTGCGGCGGCGCGGACGCGGTGATCTCTGGTGCCTTGTCGCTGCCGCCTGAGTACGACGCCGAGTTTGGCAAGCGTCTGGCGCGCAACGGTCAGTTGGTGCTGGCGCGAGAGGCTGAGCTCGCCCGAGTGAGTGACCCGGCTGGCGGAGCGTATTTCTTTGATGATTTGACGCTGCGACACGCCCACGCGCTGCGCTCGGCGTTGGGGCTTCCTGAAGCCTCTATTCAGCCCCCTGAAGCGGCGTCTCCTCAGCGGTTTGAAACCCCAGAAGGGATTACGCTTCAAAGCGCCTACGATGCGGTCGACTTGAGCGGCATACAGGGGCTCGACAGCGGACCGGGTGAGTGGCCTTACCTGCGCGGCCCTTACCCGACCATGTACGTGCAGCGACCGTGGACAGTGCGTCAGTACGCTGGGTTCTCAACGGCCGAGGCGAGCAACGCGTTTTACCGGCGCAATCTAGCAGCCGGTCAAAAGGGGTTGAGCGTCGCCTTTGATCTCGCCACGCACCGTGGCTACGACTCCGACCATGAGCGCGTCGTCGGTGACGTCGGGATGGCTGGCGTGGCGATCGATTCGATCGCCGACATGCGCGTCTTGTTTGAGGGAATCCCGCTCGACCAAATGAGCGTGTCGATGACCATGAACGGTGCGGTGTTGCCGATCATGGCGATGTATATCGTCGCCGCCGAAGAGCAGGGCGTTGCGCCAGAGCAGCTCGCAGGCACTATTCAAAATGACATCCTCAAAGAGTTTATGGTGCGCAACACCTACATCTATCCGCCGACGCCTTCGATGCGCATCATCTCGGACATCTTTGAGTACACCTCGCAAAAGATGCCCAAGTACAACTCGATCTCGATCTCGGGCTACCACATGCAAGAGGCTGGCGCGTCGGCTGATCTCGAGCTCGCGTACACCCTGGCTGATGGCTTAGAGTACGTGCGCTGCGGCGTCGCTGCGGGGCTCGATGTGGACGCCTTTGCGCCGCGTCTGAGCTTCTTCTTCGCTATCGGTATGGACTTCTTTATGGAGGTCGCCAAGCTGCGCGCTGCGCGCCGTTTATGGGCTGAGTTGATGGCTGAGTTTGAGCCGCAAAACCCGCGCAGTTCGTGCCTGCGAACGCATTGCCAAACCAGCGGTTGGAGTCTGACCGCACAGGACGTGTACAACAATATTACGCGCACCTGCATCGAGGCGATGGCGGCGACCCAAGGTGGTACGCAAAGCCTCCACACCAACGCCTTGGACGAGGCCTTGGCTCTGCCGACCGATTTTAGCGCAGCGATCGCCCGAAACACGCAGCTTTTCTTACAAGATCAAACCGACACCTGCGCGACCGTGGATCCGTGGGGCGGCTCTTATTTTGTTGAGAAATTGACCGACCAGCTGATCGAGCGCGCTCGTGAGCACCTTGAGGAGATCAAAGCCCTCGGCGGTATGGCAGCCGCGATTGACCAGGGCATCCCCAAGATGCGGATCGAAGAGGCTTCGGCGAAGACCCAAGCCCGCATTGATTCAGGTCATAAGACGGTGATCGGTGTGAATCGCTGGCCAGTGGGTAACGAGGCGCCGCTTGAGGTGCTCAAGGTGGACAATTCGGCGGTGCGTGAAGCGCAACTCAACCGTCTCGCTGCGCTTAAGTCCGAGCGCGACGAGGCGCGCACTCAAGAGTGCCTCTCGGCGCTCACGAGCGCAGCACAAACGGGTCAGGGCAATGTCTTAGCCTTAGCGGTTGATGCGGCGCGAGCCCTTGCGACGGTCGGCGAGATTTCTGATGCGCTTGAGCAGGTGTGGGGTCGCCATCAGGCGCAGACCCATGCCATCCGTGGTGTGTATCGAGGTGCGTTAGAGCATGAAGGAGCGGGTATGGAAGATGTGATTGAGCGCGTCGATCGCTTCGCTCAGCGGCAAGGCCGAAGGCCGCGCATCTTGCTGTCCAAAATGGGTCAAGATGGTCACGATCGCGGTCAAAAGGTGATCGCTACCGCTTTCGCCGACATGGGCTTTGACGTGGACATCGGTCCTTTGTTCGCAACGCCCGAAGAGTCGGCGCGCCAAGCGGTCGAAAACGATGTGCATATGGTCGGCGTCTCGTCCCTCGCTGCAGGGCATTTGACCCTCGTTCCTGCGCTCAAAGCAGCCCTCGCTGAGCACGGCCGAGGCGACATTTTGGTGGTGGTGGGTGGCGTCATTCCGCCTCAGGACTACGACGCCTTGAGGGCTGCCGGAGCGGCGGCGATCTTTGCGCCGGGGACCGTGCTCTCGGTCGCTGCCGTGGATCTGCTTGATCTCTTGGAACGTGGCGATTGAACACCGATGTTAACGCATTGTGCGACGGCGTGCTGGCTGGTCAACGCGCTGAGATCGGTCAGGCGATCACCTTGGTCGAGAGCCGTCAGTCAGATCATTTCCCAGCGGCGTCTGAGCTGCTGGCTTTGCTCGCACCCCACGCTGGAAAGGCGCAGCGCATTGGTCTGACCGGGGTGCCTGGCGTCGGCAAGTCCACCTTTATCGAGCGTTTTGGTCTGCATCTGATCGAGCAGGGTCATCGCGTCGCGGTGTTGGCGGTGGATCCTACGTCCAGCCGAACCGGGGGCTCGATCTTAGGTGATAAAACTCGAATGGAGCGTTTGAGCCGTCACGAGTCCGCCTTTATTCGTCCTTCGCCAGCCGGCACCACGCTAGGGGGTGTCGCCGCTCGCAGCCGAGAGGCGATGTTGATCTGCGAAGCCGCCGGTTTCGACGTGGTGATCGTTGAGACGGTGGGCGTGGGTCAGAGCGAGTGGGCGGTCTCACAGATGACGGACGTCTTTGTTTTGCTCTTGCTCGCCGGCGCCGGCGATGAGCTGCAAGGGATCAAACGCGGCATCATGGAGCTCGCTGATGTTGTGGTGATCAATAAAGCCGACGGTCCTGGCGAAGCAGCGGCGAAACGCGCCGTTCAGACCTTTAGCTCAGCGCTTCACATGTTGCACAGCCATGATGCGGTCTGGCTCCCGCGAGTCCACGCCGCCTCAGCGCTTACTGGTGCTGGAATTGACGAGACCTGGAGCCTGATCGGCGAGCATCGAGCGGCGCTTCAAGCCGAGGGCTTAATCGAGGTACGTCGCGCCGATCAGCGGGTGCGCTGGATGTGGGACTCGGTAGAAGACCTGCTCGCTTCACGCTTGCGCGCCGAGCGCGAGTCTCAAGACCTAGAAGCGCAAGTTCGAGCCGGGACGGTGCCCCCCACCGCCGCCGCTCGTCAGCTGCTCGACGACTGATCAGCCGCTCAGCGAAGCCACCAGTTTTCCACCCGCTAAAGGCTCCATAGCGAGGGCGCAGGTCAGCCCGCCAGCCATGGCGCCCATGACCCCGACCGCGCCGACTTCACAGCCCGCAAAGTAGAGGTTCTTGATCGGACTGTGGGCGCGTAAGTGATCGCAAGCATAGCGCGCAACGGTCGGTTCGATCCCGTAGATTGAGCCGCTCATTGGGCGTACGAAGTGCTCGGTGGTGATCGGCGTGCCGAGCTCGACAAAGTCGAGCATGGGCTCAAGCTCGGGCAGGTGCGTGAAGAACTGTTTGAGGAGCTGCTTGGTGAGCTGCGCCTTGAACTCTTGATACGCCTCATCGCGGTTGCGCCAGGGCTGATCGAGCCAGCGGGTGAAGATATCGTAGGGCACAAAGGTGACGATCTCGCCGGTGTTGTGCTGCTCAGGACCGCCATCATGATCAGGGTCTTTGAGCGAAGGAAAGCTGGTGTAGAGCACCGGGCAGTGTCCCGGTTTTTGGCCCGGCTCGATCTCCCAAAGACCCGCCTCAGTGTCCCAGACGTCGTAGAACCACTTGTTCGCGGGTCCGGCGCCCGCCGCTCGAATATCGCCCTTGAACCCGAGGTATAAACACAGGTGCGCAGGGGCGGGGTTGAGTGCTTCGACCTCCTCGCACCATGCCCCCTTGCTCGACTCGGGCAACAAACGATTCGCGGTGCTCATGATTCCCGCCGCCGAGACGATCCGCTTGGCGTGATGCTCGGTGCCGTCTTTGAGGCGCACGCCGTAAGCGCTGTTCTTTTCGATTAAGATCTCGTCGACGTCGGCGCGAACAAGGGTCCACCCCCCGGCTTTAGCGACCTTACCTAAGAGCGCCTTGGCGATCTCTTTGGCGCCGCCGACGGGATAGAAAGCGCCGTGCATAAAATGCCTTGAGACCAGCGCCTGGACGGCAAAAGCGGCTCGGCTGGGCGGCGAGCCATGGTAACCCCACTGTCCGGTCAGCACCTTTTGAAGCTTGGTGTTGTCGGTGATCTCATCGAGCACTTCTTGGGCGGTTTTCTCAAAGCCTTCTTGAGCGTCTTTCCCCATACGTTTACCGAGCGCTTTGCCCAGGAAGTTGGGTTTAAGCGCTCTGGATTTGAGGTAGCCTTTCATGCCGCGCCCGACCACTCGAACGCGCTCAAGGTAGGCGTCGATCGCCTCGACCTCATCGGGGAAGGCGTCGATCAGATTGGCTCGAAACGCAGCCGCGTTGTCGGGAAAGTCGATGCGCAGGTCGGGGTAGTAAAATTCGTCGTAAACACCGCCTAGACTCGCCCATTTAAGCTCGTCGTCGGTGAGCGTGGTGAGCAAGCGCCCGAGCATCGCCTTGGCGTTGACCTCGCCGATGGCGTGCACCCCCACATCCCATTCGTAAGGGCCTCGTTTAAAGGCGTGAGTAAAACCACCGGGGACATAGTGCTGCTCGAGCACGAGCACCTTTTTGCCGAGCTCAGCGAGCATCGCCGCGGCGGTCATGCCGCCCATCCCAGAGCCGATGACGATCACATCAAAGGGGCCGTCTGGTCCGCCTTTTTTACTCCAGGGTTTTTCGCTTCGAGCCAAAGCATCCTCCAGGCCAGTTTGGTCAGTTTGAGCGCAACACCTTATCTGCACAAGGGGTGACTTCTTGAGCCGTTTAGTGTCAGCCTACAACGAGTCAGTTCACCCTGATTTGAGGAGGGTTTCATGCAGCGTCATCTGTGGATGGGTTTGGTGTTGATGGTCGCTTGCGGCGAACAGGTGGTCGTTCGTGACCAGCTCGCCTTATGCGGCAACGGCGTGGTCGATGTGGGCGAACAATGCGATGACGGCAACGAAGAAGCCGGCGACGCCTGCACCGACGGCTGCAAAACCCCTGAGTGCGGCGACGGTATTTTACGATCCGATCTGGCGCCCGGAGAAGAGGGCGCAGAAGCCTGCGACGATGGCAACTCCGTTGATGAAGACGGCTGCTTGAACAGCTGCGTGATCGCCGCCTGCGGTGACGGCGTGGTGCGTACGGATTTAGCCGAGGGTGTGGCTGGCTTTGAGGTCTGCGATGACGGCAACGCGTCAGATAACGACGGCTGCTTAGCGACTTGCGCTCAAGCGCGCTGCGGCGACGGCATCACCCGTATGGATTTAAGCGAGGACGATTCAGGCTACGAAGCGTGCGATGACGGCAACGACGTGGACACCGACGCGTGCCTGAGCGACTGCCAAGCGGCGCGTTGCGGCGATGGAATTGTAGGCCCGAATGAAGGCTGCGATGACGGCAATGAGGACCCGACGGATGACTGCGCTCGCTGCGTCCCGGCGCGCTGCGGCGATGGCGTGGTGCAGCGCGATGAGCTCTGCGATGACGGCAACGAGGTCGACGCCGACGCGTGCCTCAACACCTGCGCCCCCGCTCGCTGCGGCGACGCCGTTACCCGCGTCGATCTGGCTGAAGGCGAGCCTGGGTATGAGGCCTGCGATGACGGCAATATGGACCGAGCGGATGCCTGCACGAGCTCGTGCACGGTGGCGCTCTGCGGCGACGGTATTCGGCGCCAAGACCTGCAGCCCGAACAAGATGGTTATGAAGAATGCGACGACGGCAACGTCGCCTCGGGCGATGGCTGCTCCTCAGCCTGTGGGGTCGAGGTCTGCGGCAACGGTCGCTTGGACCAAGGCGAGGGCTGCGATGACGGCAACCGGAGCGATTTTGACACCTGCACCAACGGCTGCGCGCTGGCGCGCTGCGGCGACGGTATTGCGCGCACCGATCTGCAGCCGAACGAGCCAGGCTATGAAGCCTGCGATGACGGCGACGGCGACGAGACCGACTTTTGCTTGAGCACCTGCGTGGTGGCTCGCTGCGGTGACGGGCAGGTCTGGGAGGGTCGGGAAGCATGCGACGATGGCAACCAGGTCAACACGGACGCTTGCAGCAACGCATGCCGAGTACAGCGCTGCGGTGATGGCGTGGTGGTGCCCGGGCTCGAGGACTGTGATGATGGAAACCAGGTTCAGACTGATGGCTGCTTGAACGATTGCAGCGTAGCGTCCTGCGGTGACGGTCACGTCCACGCGGGGATCGAGGCCTGCGATGACGCCAACAACGTGCAAACCGACAGCTGCTTGAGTAATTGCCAGGCCGCCTCGTGCGGTGATGGTCACGTCCAGGCCGGGGTCGAAGCCTGCGATGACAACAACAACGTGCAGACCGATGGCTGCTTGAACAGCTGCCGCGTCGCGTCGTGCGGTGATGGTCACGTTCAAGCGGGCGTTGAGGTCTGCGATGACGCCAACAACGTGCAGACCGACGGCTGCTTGACCAATTGCCAAGCGGCGCGCTGCGGCGATGGTCATATCCACGCGGGGGTCGAGGCCTGCGATGACGCGAACAACGTGCAAACCGATGGCTGCTTGACCAATTGCCAAGCGGCACGCTGCGGTGACGGTCAGGTTCAAGCTGGGGTAGAAGCCTGCGATGACGCCAACAACGTGCAAACCGATGGCTGCCTAAACAGCTGCCGCGCCGCGTCGTGCGGCGACGGTCACGTCCAAACCGGAGTAGAGGTTTGTGATGACGGCAACAACGCGCAGACCGACAACTGCTTGAACAATTGTACGGCGCCTTCATGCGGTGATGGTCATGTGCAAGCAGGCGTTGAAGCCTGCGATGACGCCAACAACGTGCAGACCGACGGCTGCTTGACCAATTGCCGAGCCGCGTCGTGCGGCGATGGTCACGTCCAAGCTGGGGTCGAAGCCTGCGATGACGCCAACAACGCACAGACCGACGGCTGCTTGATCAATTGCGTCGCCGCGTCATGCGGCGACGGTCACGTCCGCGCCGGCGTTGAAGCCTGCGATGACGGCAACCAAAATAACGAGGACGCGTGCGACAACAACTGCCGGCTCGCCAACTCAGGCGGGACCCGAGAGAGCGCAGGGGTTAGCTGTAAGGTGATCCGTCAAGAGCACCCGCAGCTAGGCTCCGGCTTGTTCTGGGTTGACCCCGACGGCGGCGACCGCGCCAACGCGCAGCAGCTCTACTGCGACATGGTCACCGACGGCGGTGGGTGGATGCTCCTCGCGAACCGCATGCCTTGGTCCGACAGCCTCGGTATGCGACACCTCGATCTGCGCTACGGTTTTCCCAACGGCGGCAGCCCAAACCCGAACCGAGCGACCAACTTTAATATCGACGTCAGGCCGTATTACCCGGCGGCGACACAGGTGGTGTTCGCAGCCGCTTTTAACGGCGCTCGCTGCGGGTCTTCAGACATTAGCTGCTACTCGGAGGCGCTCCGTGTCGACCTGAACAATGATCAGAACAAGGCTTACAGCGGCGCGTGCAACGGTGGATCCACGGGGCGCAGCAGCCGCAAGCTGCGCGGCGCCGGTTCGCAACAAACGCAGACGGCTTACCTCTGCGCAGACAGCCTAGGCTGGGGCAGCTGCGGCGGAATGGCCTGCCATTTAGGATCCCATCATCAATCGACATCAAGCGACGGCAGCTGGTCGCAGAACCGAACGGCTGAGCTGCATGTCCCCTCGAACCGGTCGAGCTATAAAGGGCACAGCTGGTGCCGGAGCTGCTACGGCGGGCGTAACGGGGTGTGCTGCAGTCAGTCTGAGCAAGGGACGAACCCTGTCTTTACCGTCTGGTTGCGCTGAGTGGACATTGTTTATTGACTGAAAAACCACCACAAAAAATAAGAAAACCGAAGTCATGGCCAAAGCGCTTGGTGTTGGCTTCTGGCGTTTTTCTTGGTCTGAGTTTTATGTTTCGTTTGTTGGCCGCTCGAGCGCAGGCTGCCTGTGAGCGCAGCTCAGGCCAATGCGCCGACGCCGGCTTCGCCTGGGAGGCGCTCGCCGGCGTCGCCTTCATCTTGGCGCTGGTGAGCTTTTGTTCGGGTTTATTAGCTTGGATATGGCGTGTCTTGGGTCGATTTGGTCGCTTGGCGCAGGTTATTTTTGCGCTGGGTTTGGTGGTGTTCGTCGCCATGTCCTACAACAACTTTCGCACCTTTGCTTTGCGCGCCAAGCACGGCGAAGCGATGCGGCACGTTGAGAAAATCCGTAAGGCGCAGGCCGATTACCACGCCAAGCATGGGGTGTATCGAGCGGCGAAGCGGGCGCCGCAGCCCGACGCGTCAGGGCGACTGATCTGGCCTGAAGAGCTCGCCAAAGGCTCGGGCTGGGCGGCGCTGGGCTGGCACCTTGTTGGCGTTAAATCCTGGTGTCAGTACGAGGTCGAGCTTGAAGGCGATGACTTTATCGCTCGAGCGCTCTGCGATGTGGATTACGATGGTGATTTTGGTGTCTTTGAGGGCCGCAAAGATCAGACGCCGCGGCGTATGACGCCGCACTACTAAAACGGCTCAAATCTACACTGAACTAGGTCCCGTCTTGCGCTTCCGTACGCCCAACAGGCACCTTCGATCGTCACGTGATTAAAGGTGTTCGTGTTATGGTCGGTTTTTCAGGTAAGTTTCGACTTCTAGCTTTGGTCGCAGTGGTGCTTTCTTTGTCCTGCGGTGAGCAGGTGGTGGTGCGTGAAACGCCAGCCTTATGCGGTAACGGCGAGCTCGAAGCCCAAGAGCAATGCGATGACGGCAACACGCTCGATGATGACGCCTGCACTGGCTCATGCCGCGGCGCTTTTTGCGGTGATGGCATCGTGCGCTCGGACTTGGGCGCTGACGATGTTGGGTTTGAAGCCTGTGACGACGGCAACGACGCCAACGAAGATGCGTGCACCAATTCATGCGTCGCCGCCGTGTGCGGTGATGGTATTTTGCGTCTTGACCTGAGCGAGGGCGACGCCGGTTATGAGGCTTGCGATGACGGCAACGAGATCGATAATGATGCGTGCTTACGCGGCTGTCTGGTCGCTCGTTGCGGCGACGGGATCGTCCGTGAAGACTTGGCTCAAGGCGAAGAAGGCTTTGAGGCCTGCGATGATGGCAACGACGAGGACACCGACTCGTGTCTGACGAATTGCCAACAGGCGCGCTGCGGCGATGGAGTTGTAGGTCCTGGTGAGGGCTGCGATGACGGCAACGAGGATCCGACCGATGACTGCAACGCCTGTCAGCCGGCGAGCTGCGGCGACGGCGCCGTGCAAGAGGGCGAGCAATGCGATGACGGCAACGCCATCAACACCGATGACTGCCTCAACACCTGCGCATCTGCTGTCTGCGGCGACGGCGTGCTCTGGGACGGCGAAGAGGCTTGCGATGACGGCAACGCCAACGCTGAAGATGCGTGCACTGCCACTTGCGCCGTCGCCTTTTGCGGTGATGGGATTCATCGGCGTGACTTAGAAGAAGGCGCCGAAGGCTTTGAGGAATGCGACGACGCCAACGCAGATGTGGGCGACGGCTGCTCTGATGGGTGTTTGATCGAGCGCTGCGGTAATGGGCGCGTGGATCACGGCGAAGCCTGCGATGACGGCAACCCAGCCAACACCGATAACTGCACCAACGCCTGCGAGGCGTCGGCTTGCGGTGACGGCGTGCGTAACTTGCTGGGTGAAGGCTGCGATGACGGCAACCTTGAGCCTGGCGATGGCTGCGATGATCAGTGTCGCCTTGAGGGCTGCGGTAACGGTCGCCAGGATCCGGGCGAAGCGTGCGATGACGGCAACCGCGAGGCGGGCGATGGCTGCAACTTAGCGTGTCAGGTTGAGCGCTGCGGTAATGGGCGGGTCGATCGCGGCGAAGCCTGCGATGACGGCAACGCCGAGGTGGGTGATGGCTGCGATAACGTCTGTCGTTTAGAAAATTGCGGCAACGGGCGCGTTGACGACGGTGAGGTCTGTGATGACGGCAACCGAGTCGACACCGACGCCTGCACGAGCTCGTGCCGGGTCGCGGCTTGCGGCGACGGGATCCAGAGGCTCGATGTCGAGGCGGGCCAAGAGGGTTTTGAAGCCTGCGATGACGGCAACCGCGTGGAGGTCGACGCTTGCCGCAACGGCTGCGCGCTCGCCGTCTGCGGCGATAACGTGATTCAAGAGGGTGTTGAGGTCTGTGACGACGGCAACTTAGACCCGGGCGATGGCTGCGATGGCGTGTGCCGCACCGAAAGCTGCGGCAACGGCGTCGTGGATCGCGGCGAGGCCTGCGATGACGGCAACGATCAAGCCGGCGATGGCTGCGACGACGCCTGTCGGCTTGAGAGCTGCGGCAACAACCAGCTCGACCCGGGCGAAGCCTGCGATGACGGCAACGAGGTCGATCACGACGCCTGCACCAACGGCTGCCAACGAGCGGCCTGCGGCGACGGCATTTTGCGCCGAGGGCTCGCTCAGGGCGACGACGGCTATGAAGCCTGCGACGACGGCAACCGGGTCCACACCGACGCCTGCCTGAACAGCTGCGCGGACGCCTTATGCGGTGACGGTGTGCTGCGCGAGGGCGTCGAAGCGTGCGATGACGGCAACGCCGACGTGGGCGACGGCTGCAACGGCGTGTGCCAAATTGAGCGCTGCGGTAACGGCAGAGTCGATGACGGCGAGGCTTGTGATGACGGCAATGAGAACCTCGGCGACGGCTGCGATGCACAGTGTCGCTTAGAGGCTTGCGGCAACGGCCGCGTCGAGCCCGGCGAAGCCTGCGATGACGGCAACGACAATCAGCGTGACGGCTGCACCAACGGCTGCGTTTTAGCCGCCTGCGGCGACGGGATTCAGCGCTTGGACCTTCAAGCGGGAGAAGCTGGCTTTGAGGCTTGCGATGACGGCAACCAAATCAACACCGACTCGTGCCTGAACAGCTGCGCTCTAGCCGCCTGCGGTGACGGAGCGATCCGCGCCGGCGCTGAGGCTTGCGATGACGGCAACCAAACCCCGGGCGATGGCTGCGACGCGCTGTGCCGGGTGGAAGGGTGCGGTAACGGTCAGGTTGACCGCGGCGAGGGCTGCGATGACGGCAACAACCAAGCCGGTGACGGCTGCGACGATCAGTGCCGCTTGGAGAGCTGCGGTAACGGCCGCGTCGATGACGGCGAAGCCTGCGATGACGGCAACCGCAACACCCGCGACGCCTGCACCAACGTCTGCCAAGCCGCTGCTTGCGGCGATGGCACGCGCAGGCAAGATCTCGAGGCGGGACAAGCTGGTTTTGAGGCTTGCGACGACGGCAACCGCGTCGACACTGACGGCTGCTTGAACAGCTGCCTTGAGGCGGTGTGCGGCGACGGCTCGTTGCGCGCCGGCGTGGAAGCCTGCGATGACGGCAACACGCAAGCCGGCGATGGCTGCAACGGCGTGTGCCAGCTCGAGCGCTGCGGCAACAACCGGGTGGATCAAGGCGAGGGC
>JBDQPD010000152.1:0-6644 GCA_040260805.1 Myxococcota bacterium
CGGTCGCGGTGATCCACTTTGTAGCCACCCGACAAACCCCAACGGGTCTGACCTTGGTCAAGACTTGCCCCGCCGCCGTAGAAGCCAGGCGCCGTTTGACGCACATAAGCGTCCAAGGTGGCGTCGTCTTTCTTCTTCCGCTTGAGCCACTTGCCTGCGACCACTTTACCGGAGAGCGACCAGGCGATGCCGGTGCGCGGACTGCCAGTGGGGTTAAAGCTCGTGGGATACAAACGCCCGTTGAAGTCGATGGGCTGCTGCGCCGGGTCTTCACCCATACGGCTAAAGCTGTTGCCACCATCAGCGCTGGCGAAATGGTCTCCATCGACGGCGCGACTCCAAGCAAACTCGCCCTTCGCCATGTGACCGTCTTTGTGCTTCCAGCCCGCAAAGGCGCCGGCAGCTTGGAAGGCGTCGGCGCCATCGGCGCGCCCCTCATAAGCATACGATACGCCGCCTTTGAGACCGAGCTTCTTGGACGAGCCATCGACTCGACCACCGGTAGCGAAGCTCGCCAAGCGCTGACTGTCTCGATGGGTGTAGGTCACATGCAAGAACACGGGGTGCCCGCCCAAGTCGGCGGTGCTGACGCCATAGGCCGAAGCCATCTGGGTCCCTGCGGTCGACGAGAGGGGCTGGTTGAGCATCAACAGACCTTCGGTGGCGTCGATTCGATAATCGGTCGAGCGAGCGAAGCTGCGCTCGTAAAGGACCAAGCCATTGGCGGCGTCACGCACGACTAAGCGCACTCGCTCCGAACCAGGCAAGACATCACGATGACGCAAGCGGTAGAAGCTCGAACCGGTCGCCCGCAGCAAGTTGGTGGCGGTGCGTAGACCGGCGCCGGTATCGCTGGCGTAGACTTGAGCGATCACGCGCTCAGGCTTTTTCGCGTCGCCGAAGGTCTTATCGAGCATCAGGTCCAAGCCGTAAAATGCTCGGTTGTATTTGAGCAGTTCACGGTTCGGCAGACCGGTCTTGAAGTTGGCTAAGCGGAAGCGGCTGTCGTCGGCCTTGAGGTCTAAGAAGATCGGACCTGCAGCCTTGATCTCTTGAACCTCTTTAGCCTCATCGCCGAACTCAGGCGGAAGCAGACGAAGGCTCAGATCATCTCGACTGAAGTCATCGAACTCACCCCAGCGGCGGTCGGTGTCCATATAAGCGTTCAGCTCAAGCTGCTCAAAGAAGCTCGACGAGCCCAGGTTCCAGCGCTCTTTATACCAGACCATTGCGCGCCCACCGATGCGGCCATAGCCACCCAGATCAACGCTTCGATCATCACGCAGTCCTGGCAAGCGAGCCGCGACGGTCTGATAACCCAAATCAGCGATCGCCATCATAAAGCGACCGCTCTGCTTGACCTTGATGGTGCGAGTGATGCGCGCTCGGTGCCCTTCAGCGTCTTCGGCTTCGACCAAAATCTTATGCTCACCATCTTTGAGGTTGAGCGCGGTGCCGAAACGTCCCGACAGCGGATGCACATCGACGAGCTTACCGTTAACTCGAATCTTCAAGCCCGGTGCGCTGGCACCAAAGACGCCGAGGTGACTCGAGCTTAGGACCGCGCCATTCGCAGGCAACTGAACACGCAGCCTGGTGGCGTCGGTTTCAGGTAGCGGCGCTCCATCAGCGGTGACGGCCGGTACGACCAACACCATCTCCATGTCTGGGATTTTACGCTCAACACTGAGCTGTAGCGGCATCTGAGCCGAACGGCCCGACCCATCTTCGACCTGGATCGTGATCTTACCTGAAGCATCCGGGAACAGCTCACCCGTGACCGTTCCGTCACGCTGTGCCAGCAGATCGCCGGCTGGACTGTGCACTCGAGCGGAGCGGTTGCGAAGGGCTGGAAGGCTCGGCAACTCATCGCTGCGCAGGACCATCTCCACGCGACGGTTCTTGGCATGATCCGAAGCCTTACGAGCTCGCTCGACCAATCGGCTTGAGCTGCCCTCACCGCGCACCGCGACACGACCCGTGTCGACACCGCGAGCCGCCAGGGCATCACGGACGGACTCAGCCATCCGGCCACTCATGGCTTGGGCTTGGCTCGCCCGGAGGCGCACGTCGACGTGACCGGTCAGCTCAATGGACCCACCCACTCGGTTGGCGAGTTTGACGAAGCGATCGAAGTCACGCTGCGCGTTGCCTTTGAGCGAAAAGTTGGGAAGCCCCTTCTTGCCCTTGAGGTCGCCAAATGGATCGGCGAGCACGATGCGGAAGTCCTGCTGCGGTCGATAGGCTCTGAAGTAGACCGGGCGGGATAGGCCGACCAATCCGCCTTTACCGCGAGCGATCAAGCGCGCGCTGTACACCCCTTCACGCAAGATGAAGGCGCCTTGAGCGTTGTTGCCGTCCCAGTTGACCACCGGCGGGACCGGTCCAATACCCTTAATCTCATGAATCTTGATCGGGTCTCGTGGACCTTGGCTCTTCGCGCCAGGCTTGAGCTCGCCGTCTTCAATCGAGAAGACCCGCAGCTCCCAGCCCTGCATCGCCATATCGCTCGAGGTGCCAAAGCACATCCCGATGCACGCCGCCTTAGCGCCTTCGGCCAGACCGCTGCCTGAGTCGTTCAATGGAACCGCAACATGCATGGGTCGTAAGCGCACCGACAGCGCATCAAGGTTGATCGACTGACCCGCGACCGAGAGGGCTCGATCGCCGCGCAAGGCACCGGACACCGGAATACCGGTTCCACGGCGCACCACGGCGCGAGCGCTCAAACCGTCAGGGTGGCGCAAGCGGCGCAAGACCGTGCGAGCCCCGCTGGCAAAGACCACGTCAACCCGCAGGAAATGCCCCACAGGCACCTTCGCTCTGATCTCAGCGGTCCCCTCTTTAGAGATCTCTGCGGGCTGCCCATTGACCAGCAAATGCGCCACCGGTTGAGCCTCGGGCTCGAGCGGTGGATGCTGTTTGGCAACCGGCCTAAAGCGTAGTTCGACGCGTCGGTTCAGACGCGATAAACGGGCGTCATTCTCGGGCGCAAGTTTGCGCACGTTGCCCATCGACTGCACCCGGAAGCGGTTACGCGGCAAGCCTGCGGCGAGCAGCATCCCTTCAAGAGTTCGCGCTCGGCGCTGCGTGTACGCCATCGCCGAATCCTTAGAGCCCTTCTTGGGAGCTCCGTAGACAAAGACCTGCGCCATCAAATCGGCCTCGCCTCGAAGACGAGCAATGCGGTCATTAAACCAGCCGCGCAGGCGCGGCGCAGGGGTTGAGCCTGCATCAACAAACAACACGCCGTTGACTTCGTTGATGCGCGCTTGCTTGCGGCGCTTATCGACAACCGCCATACCCAAGCCTAAGCCCACAGGGATGACGCGACTCGTCGCCGAGTCTCCACCGGCGTCAGTCACCGAGAGCACCGCCTCATAGCGAGCATTGCGCGGTACGTTCTCACCCACGTTCCAACGCAAGAGCTCAGGCGCTGCGCCCTGACCCTTCTTGGTAAACACCGAGATACCGTCGGCGTTGACGATACGCCATTGCCAGCTTGCTAAGGGTAAGGAGCCCGCGACGCGAGCGTGAAGCTCGACCAGGCTTGCCAGAGGATCTAAATTGGGACCCTGCGGCAGGTCAAAGCTCGGATCGCCGTCAACGGCTGTCGCCGTCGCTTCGACCACGGGACCATTGAGCGCTGCGCCATCCGCTAGGATCTTTTGACCGACCAAATCGGCAGCCACCTTAATCATCGGTGGCGGGTCAGGCGGAGGAGGTGCCTCGGCGCCTTCAGCCAACGGATTCGCTGAGATCTCTTCCGCTCGAGCCAGGTCTTTAGGACAGCTCACAGCATAATCGAGGGTCAGCGGCACACCAGGCGTGATCAAGCGGTTACGCCCTGGCGTTCCGACCAGCTTAATACCGGGCGGCAAGGTGCGTACATCGATCTTAAAGCGACGCAGCCCAGGGCTCAGTCGGCTAAAGTGGAAGCGACCAAAGGCGTCGGAGTCCACGCGGACACCGTGGTCTGCGTAAATCCGTACACCGGGGACACCAAACTCATTGGCAGCCGGATGACCGTCGGCGTTGTTGTCGCAGTAAATACGACCGATCAGCGTGGCTTCACGCAAGATCGGATCTTCAGTCAGGATCAAACGATGCTCGACCGGCTCAGAGACCGGCATGCGCCCAATGCGCGTGATCAGATGATTGGACGACAAGAGCTCACCGCTCGCCATCGAACCCGACACCTGAACACGGTAATGCCAGAGCAAACGAGCGCCTGGCTGCAAGGTGACGCCGCGCAAGGAACGCAAGAAGCCATCGCCTTCACTGCGTAGATCGGTCACGACCGCGCGGCGGCCCTCGCTGTCGAAGCGCTCAAAGGCTTCCTTAACTCGGTTATCACCATCGCGCAGGACCAGAAGGCCTGGAGGCAACATATCGAGCAGATCAATGCCGCCATCGAGGTTCGCGTCGAGGACTTGGCTGCTGCGGTTTTCGACCTCGACGGTGAACGTGACGAGATCACCTGCTGAGGCCTGACTCTTGCTGGCACGACGGGTCAGCTTGACCTGTTTGCGCAAAGGATCAAGCGGCACATGATTATGGAAAACGGCGTCTTCACCGCTTTGGATATCAAAGCGTAAGAAGTACGGCATGCGAGCGGCGGCGTCGGGCACCGGCGCCTCCACGACGGCGCGGCCTTCCATGGGGTTGCCGTCGCCATCGACCGGCTCAAAGAAATCGCTACGGTCTGGGTTTTGGCTCATTCGAGAGGGCCGACCGAAGCGACGCGACAAGGTGGCACCGACGGGACGAAGCTCTTGGCTCGGGAAGCTATGGAATGCGCCTGGTGGCGTCACCGCTAATCGATAGATATGCGGCGGATTGACATCAAACCGATAGAATCCGTCGGCGCCAGTGACTTGGCCTTGCTGCCCCTCAGGGAGGTCCTCACTGAGCACCGGATCACCGGATGCGTCGTATAGAATCTGAACCGCAGCGCCGGCAATCGGCGCGCCCGACACCTGATCATAGATCACGCCCGACGGATCGATCGCGCAGTCATGGGTGACCTGCGCCCCGTCGACGAGCTCAGTGATTTGTTTGGTGTAGAAGCGGGTATTTTGAGTGTTGAGGACCTCGATCTCGACGGTCTCCCAGCTCAAGCCGGCGAAGGTGTAGCGTCCGTCGGCGTCAGTTTGGGTCTCAAGCGTTTGCGCACGATCTCGACTGTTGGCGACACGCACCAACCAGTTTTGCAGCTTGCGATCGCTGGCGCCGTTGACAAAGACGGTACCGGTTAGCGTCGCCCCTGGCGGCTCGGTGCCGACCTCTAAACGTGCCTCGGCTGAGAACTCGACCGGCTCACGCACAAAGACCGTGTTGACCACCGGTTGCCCCACCTGAAGATCAGGATTCAGCACGGTGACAAAGCGTAAGGTCAGGTTGCCGCCTGCCGGAACGGTCAGCGGTTCGGTGTTGCGCAGCGTGTCCCCACCAAGGGTGAGCACTGCGGGCTCTGCGCTGTCCTCTTTGTAGGTCATCTGACTCAGCGGATCTTCTAAAGCGCCCGCTGGGATGACCAGGTCTTGATCGCCACCATTTCGGAGGCGAATCTCGTAAGCGATTTCATCACCCGGCTGCACCGTGCCGCCGTTGGAATCGGTCGCGACCTTTTCGCCTTCGAGCCCAGCCCCATCGGGGCGAATCACCAAGGCGGTGCCTTGGAAACCAGGCGTTTGAGGGTCACCATCGGTCAAGCCGGTCTCGCCGTTAACATCGAGGACCGCTTGGTTCAGGACGCTCTGGTTCGAGACGTCCGCTTGGCTGCGGAACTCCAAGACAGCCCGAGGGCGATCAGGCCCCAAGTCGATGGTCATCTCCAAACGACCCACACCCGGATCGACCGTGACCTCGTCAGCGTCGACCGCATCAGTCAGCGGTAAACCATCCAGAGTCACCGTGTTTTCAACGTAACTTAGCCCAGCAGGCAGCAGGTCGGTCAGACGCACTGTTCGTGTCCCGTTGGCGCTGCTGAGCAGCTCAATGGTCCAGGTCACCTCATCGCCACGATCAATCTCGGCCGGGGTGACCCGTTTGAAGGCTGCCACGGCGCCAGAGCTGCCCACTTGGAGCAAGGTCGGCTGAGGGCTGCCCGGAAGGTTCGGGTCGTCACTTAGCCAGGTGTTCCCATCGGGATCGGATAGGGTCGCCTGGTTGGTGATCACCTGCCCTTGTTCGGCATCATCGACCACCAACGCCCTAAAGGACACGCTTGCGCGCTCGCCAGGGGCGAGGCCTTCAGGGAGCGTTGCGCCAGCCTGCAGCGGGAAGTCTCCGGCTACTGGAGTCCCCTCAAATATCAGCGAATCCTGCACATAGGTCAAACCGGAGTCCAGGGTGTCGGTCACGGTGACCGCCGGCAAAGCTTCGGTGCCACGATTGATCAAGACCATCTGGTACTCGACCTCATCGCCGGGCTCGAGCGGCTCACCGTTCAAGTCGACCACCGATTTCTCAAGCACGGGATCTAGAGGCGCCGCTTCGATCGCTAAGACCGTTGCGTCGCCGTCTTCGTCGGTGTTCGGATCATCGCTTCGAAGCACCTCATCACCCGACGTAAGCTCGGCTTGGTTGCTGATCGATTCGCCTGCGGATTGCGCCACGCGAGTGCGGACAACGACCTCGGC
>JBDQPD010000181.1:0-3791 GCA_040260805.1 Myxococcota bacterium
ATGATGGCGACGACAGCTGGTTTGAAGTTCCTAGCATGGTCGAGCGCGAGCTCCTCTTTGTCGTCGCAGCTACTATGGACGAAGGCGACGACCCGGTTGCCTTCAACCTGACTCAGATTACGCCCAACACCACGATGACGGTGCTTCAAGATGGCGCAACTCAAGACCAGCGACTGCCCGCTAATGAAGCCGGTGCTAACGAAGCCGGTCGTGGCAGCTGGTACACCTTCTCAAACGAAGGCTCCGTCTTTGCTTCAGTCACCATTGCCCCGGAAAATGAGGACGCTTTGCAAAGCCGCTTTGCTCTCCTACACAACGACGCCGTCATCGATACGGGTGCGACCTCCTGGGAAGGTGTCCTTCCTGCAGGAGATATCGTTCTCGCCGTGCTCGATGACGAACAAGCAGAAGATGATGGTATCCTCAGCTTCGCTGTTGAGCTTGAGCGTAGTGCTCTGAACTTGACCGATGAAAACGGAGCGGGAACGGCAACGGTTATCACCGGAGAAGACACGAACTTCTTAGTCGATGTGCCTGCTGGTCAAGTGCTCCATTTCACCGCAAGCACCAATGAAAATGCTACGGTTGCGATCAGCGGCACCTGGGTCGGTGGTAACGCTCCGATCATTCGTGGTGACAACATGATCTGGTTGCCCTCCGCAGGGGATAACCAACTGCTGGTTTCATTGAGCATGGAGGGTGACCTTGGCGAAGGTGTGACCGTCTCGGTTCAAGCAACCCTGCACGAGGCAGCTGCGTTCAGCCTAGTCGAAGAAAATGCTGGAGAAGCCGTCGAAAACACGGGCGCATGGTTCATGGGAACGCTCGAAGAAGATACCCTTTTGACCGTAACCCTGACTCCTGGGACGGCTGAGCACATGCAACCCGGATTGACCTTTTACGGGGCAGACGGAGGGTCGCTTGCCTCCAGTGAAACCGCGTCTTTACGTCAAGTGATCAGCGCAGGTACATTCTTTGTACATGTCAGCGATCGTGAGTTTGTAGCGGAAGAAGATCAGAGCTTTACCGCCAACGCACTAGTTCAGTCGCCAGGTCTCTTGGTCTGTCTCAACTCGCCCGTGATGAGCACTGGAGAGAACGGCGTTGGTGACTTTGAGATCCAAGGAAACACTGTAGGCTCTGAGGTAGCGGTCCAGCCGCTTTACGGAAACTCGAGCCCCATTCAAGTCTACAGCTTGACGGTAACCGCCGACACACAAGTCAGCATCAACATGGAAGCCGCTTGGGATACTAAGCTGTGGGTTGTCGATGACTGCAACGCAGAGCGTTACGGCGACTGGGTTGCCTATAACGACGATGACTACAGGGGTGCTAACGCTTATGATTCTGCTGTCAGCTTTAACATGGCCGCCAACACCACGGTGTTTGTTATCGCCGGCGGTTTCGGCACCAGCAGCGGAGCCTACACCTTACAATACAGCCTTGAGCAGTAAGGAAGCTTGATATGAAAAAATCATTTCTAAGCCTTCTGGCATGCGCTGCTTTGGTCGCTTGCGCCGCCGGTCCCGATGGGGCCGACGGAGCAGCTGGCGTCCAAGGCCCGCAAGGCGAGCAAGGTGTTCAAGGTGAAGCTGGAGCGAACGGCGCGGATGCGCCGGCTCGCGAAGGCTCGATCGTCTCGGTGACGGGTGGATCGGTCGTTGCTGGTAGCAGCGCTCAGATGCACGTCATGGGACAGTACACTGAGTGGACTGAAGCTCCTGAGATCACAACGGACTACCCTGGCATCAGCCTAAGCGCAGTCGTCACCAGCCCGGTCAGCATGGTCATCACCATCACCGCGGCTGAGGACGTGCGTGGCGGCGAAGCCAGCTTGGTCATGGGCGATCTTCAGCTCCCCAAGACGGTTGAAGTCGTCCCTGCGGCAACGTTTGTTCTGGATGAAGGTCAAACGAACCCGGTGCGCCCCGGGCAAACCTTTTCGGGCACGATTGAATTTGCGCCCGGCTTCAGCATCAGCGGCTCATCAAGCGTCAAATGGAACCTAGAAGACGACGCCGCTGAGTTCATCGTCCTAACCGAAAACCTCGGGGTCGAGGGCCGTGCAGATCAGGGGGTTACCGGGCTAGGCGTTGCGGGCTTAGTCGCTCCGAACGCCGTCAGCGGTGAGATGAACTGGCGCGTGATCACGCTCAACGCCGCGCAGACCATCCCGGTCTACTCGGCGCTGCAAATCCAAGACAGCCCCGCAGTGGATATGCCGCTCGATGGCACCATCGAGGCTACCCTCGAAAACGGTTTTGGTTTGTATCGTTTAGCGCGCGGCGAGAACCCGCTGATTCCAGCCGGAACAGTGGTTCGAGTCGAGGTTCAAAATGCTGACTTCCCAGTCAACCTTGCGGTCTCGCTGCCTGCTTCTGGCGATGACGGGGCGGCCTTGTGGACCAACGAAGACGCCTTCCTTGAAGCGAGCTCAAACACCGTTGAGTTCATCGCCCCTCGCACGGCTGCCTACTTCGCCTCTGTTGATCATGGCGAAGGCTTGGCTGGCGCCGAGTTGACGTACAGCATCGGTGGGGAGCAGATCGAAATGGTTCCGGCGACTGGGCAGCCTCAGGAAGCGACACTGGCTCGTCCGGGCCACGGTGCTTGGTTTGCGCGCAGTATCACGGCTGGTCAAAGGCTCACGTGGAGCATTGTACCAGGCGAGGACAGCGATGCGACGCCAGCACTTTATCCCTTCCGGAACTTCACCGATGATGACGGGGTGGATGTATTCGGTCAGCGACTCACCTTCTACGAAGACCGGATCGTGCTGACCGGGGCATACCTTTACTACCCCGGCCGCGGCGTAACCTGGCCGGAATCGTGGGGCGAATCGCTCTACATCTGGCGAGTGGTTGATCAGAACTTGGGCGGCGGCGGTGGTTACACCATCTCCTTTACGGGGAACGTCGAATAGCCCTGAGCTCTTCATTGAGTCTGCAACAACCGTCCACTTAGGTGGGCGGTTTTTGCTTTTTGAAGTCGGTAGCGTGAAAGCCCGAAGCAAGCTAATGATCCCGTATGCTTCTTCATCGATCCTTACTCGCTTCTTTGCTCATGGTCCTTGCGGCGTGCTCGCAGGCTGAGCCCGCTGTTGATGCCGGCCCAGCCGATGCCGGGGTTGCCGATACCGGGCCTGTCGATGTCGGCCGTCAAACGATCGGTCCGAACCCATGCGACTGCACCGGTTTGCAGGAGTGTGACCCTGAGTTTTTGGACTGCATTGAGCCCGAAGTTTGCGAAGAAGACGAAGACTGCCGGGACGCTCGGATTTGCGTGCGCGGCGGTTGCTATGACTGCTGGGGCGATGAGCTCGCCGCATGCGTTGGCGGACAGCTGTGCAGCAACGACGGCGAATGCCAAAGCGCCGCGCAATGCGAAGACGAGTACGACTGCGTTGATGGCCTAAGCTGCGGCGAGGATTTACGCTGCAGCCCGCCAGAGCCCTGTGACGACGACGAGCTAGAACCCAACAACCGTCCGCTTGAAGCCAAACGCGTCGGCAGCGTGCACAAAGGGCTTTGGACCTGTGGGCAGGGCGATTGGTATAAGGTTCGCCTGCGCAAGCGAGCCGTGATGGTGCGCCTGCGGGCGAGCAACGGCGTGATCGACCCGATCAACATGCCGATGCTCACCATCTTTGACGGCGCCGCCCTGCTCGAGCATAAAGCCAATACGCTGACCTTCGGCGACGGTGACTTGATACAGATCAAGATCGTCTTCGCCTGGAGTAGCCCCGCATAAGCTACCTTGAGTTTCGGCGCCGAGCATCAAAGGCAGCGCCA
>JBDQPD010000153.1:0-6564 GCA_040260805.1 Myxococcota bacterium
CAGCGAGCCAGGCGTCAGGTCGGAGCGTCGATACCCGTCGCCGCAGCGAGCCAGAGCACAGTTGGATAAACAGGCGTCCGAATCGCTTGAGTTGCCGTCGTCACAGGCTTCGCCAGTTTGACGAAAGCCATCACCGCAATAGGCGCCTTGGCAGGCTTGGGAGCATGGACTTTTGGCTTACTTGAGTGCTGCTAAAATCACGAAAAACGTAAATAAGCCCATCACCGAAATAGCAGTCAGTATGCTTACACCCTTACTTTTCTGTTCAGAATTTTGTTGGGACAACTGACGAGCACGATTTAGAGCCTGTTTCCTGCGAGCCTCTGCCTTTAGCGAATCTCTAAGCCGTTTGTCCGCAATCCATTTGGCTTCAGCCTCGGCATCTTTGCCACACCTTACAAGCATCGACCGAACAATGCGGGAATTACTCTTACTGCTTCCGAGTCCGAAGTTCCCTGCGACACCTAAGGAGCTCTTACTTTCTGCACTCTTTTCAGTCTCGGCATTTATTAATCTGTAACCAAACTCACCACACTTTAAACCTGCGAACATCCTACATGTATCGCTTGTTTCGCCGCTGCCATCGCAACGAATGAGAAAGCCAAGATTCCCATCACTGAGATTGACTGGCGTTACTGAACCCAAGATGAGGCTAAATAAAGCAGTAAGCATTAACGATCCCCTCACCCGATCTATTTGCAGTCGTCAGTCAACAAATACCAGTGCTTAGCGCTGTCTAATCGCCAACCCGCTAAGCGCTAGCGACGCCCCATAATGCGTAAGACCCGGATAAACAGGTTGATCACGTCCATATAGATCGAGGCGGCGCTGTCGATGGCGTTGTCGACCGTCGGCGGGATGGTGTTCGCGCGCGCCCAGTCGTAGCCAATGTAGCCGCAGAAAATCGCAGCGACCGCGTAGTCGATCATGTTGCGGTCCCAGTTAAACACGAACACCGCCAACAGCTCGATGATGATCATAGCGATCAGCGCCATAAACAGAATGCGACCGAGCCCGAGGAAGAATTTAGGGAAGGTGCTGCCCATGAGCATCATGATAAAGGTGATCGCGCCGGTGACCTGGACAGCTTCTTGGACCAGGTGCGGATCGTAGCCGGCGACCACCGTGTTCACCACTAGACCAAAGGGGATCACCACCAGGTTGTAGCCGACAAAGCTCACGAAGGGCTTGTCGGACTTGGTGAACATCATGATCCCGACAAAGCAGCACACGAAGTAGCCGATCATAAACGGCCAGAAGCCGTACACCAGCGGCGCCTCAGGGGCGATGTTGGCGACCATCCACGCGTTGAGCCCAAAGCCCCAACACAAGACGCCGCCGATGATCAGGTTGTAGACCCCTCGACCCACCATGGGCTGGTCGGTGGTACGACGGCTAAAGACGTCGTGACCTTGCGCTGTATCTGCTCCGAGCATGATCGCTCCTCCTCACCGAGTTATCACGAGTTCATCCGAACAAGGCAAGCTCAGCAGCCGTTCTCGTAGCCTTCCGGTGCTTTGACGATGAACCATTTTTTATGAAGGGCTTGATCCACGGTGTCTACAATCGCCAATCCGGCTCGACTGGCGATCAAGAACTCAGGCTGACCATCGCCATCGAGGTCCGTCACGATCAGCTGGCTCGGTCCCTCGGGTGAGCGGTAACCATCTTTGGGATTACCGTGCTCTTGGTAGAGCACCAGCTCTTGACCTGAGCTCCACACCACCACCACTTTGATCTGCTGAAGGAGGCGCTGCCGAGGACCGTAACCCATCTCCATCTCACCGGTCAGGGTCTGAGCATACACGGCACGGATTCCCAATCGCCGGACCGACCCCACCAGCTGTTTGCGACCGATCTGATCAGGTTTAGCGCCAGGAAAGCTGCTCGGGACTCGAGCCCCCGGCACCGGCTCCGTCGTGAAGTTGGTCACCGAGTAATGATCAACCGCTCGCATCGACGGGGACTGAGGCGCGCTCGCAAACAGACTGGGTTTGATCTGCCTTAGAGACTTAAAGCTCAAGCTCAGGACTGCGTTGGGCGGCTCAAGAACGGTGTCCTCGCAGTTCGTCTGCACGTACGAGCGAATCTTGAGTCCAACTTGGACCGCTTCCAGGTTCCAGGTCGCAGTGTTCGAGGCTGGATTCGGAACCAGACTCCACAAGGGTCGGTCAGGCTTAAACTCCGCGCAGCGCCTCTCCAGAAGGGGTTTGAGCTCGCCAGGCGACACCTGGTGGGACCACTCAGTTGACGACCCGTTCGAGTGTACAGGAGGGCGCTTCGCCGGCTTGATGAATTGGCGAATGAGCTGTTTGCGACAGCTCAGTCTCGACGCCACGAACTCCTCGCTGACGTCTTCTCCGTGGTCGTCAAAGGTCCCGTTTCGAAAATAGATGGGCTCGAGCGCGTCGAGTCCGGCGCGCGCGACCGCAAGCTCACGCCGAGTGGCTCGCCTGGCTTTCTTCGAGGCAAAGACGCCACGCACCTTGGCTGCCAACAGCTGCTCGAGCGACTCGACCAAGAGACCGACCGCCAGCTTATCTTTGGGTCGAATCGCGGTCGCTCGCTCAGCCCACTTACGCCTCGCTTTAAGCTTTTTTGCGTCGCATCCCGACCCCTTGCCCGGCTTCGAGCACGGCTTAATCGCTCGGTAGGTAGCGATGAGCTGATTAAAGTCAGGCTCCGTGGGACCGAGCAGCGATCGATAAACCCAGCCCTTATAGCCAAGGGCTTGGATGAACAACCACTCGTCCTCGATGCGCTCGACCTTCACCGGCGTCTGGATCGGCAGGCTGGTGACTTTGGCACGCGAGCCGACGGCGGGGCGAACGTTGGCGACCGACGCCTGAACAAAAAGGGTCGAGCCGACCGCCAGCGGACACAGCGCGTAGACGCCAGCGCTCATGCACCATCGCTGGGTCACCTCCTTGCGATTCGAGGCGGCACCCTTAATCTGCCGCAGGTCAACGCTCCCGTCTGGGCGAAAGCTCACCTCAGAGTCGTTACGCCAGCCATCAGCCACGAACGCCGAGGCGGTGATCGCTGCTTGGACACCGGCGGTCGATGAATACGACAGATACGTCGTGCGGGCGGATCCAAAATCAGCCCCGGGTGCGATGTCATCAAAGGCGATCATCAGACGCGGCGCGCCGGCGGGCATGCCCTTGAGCAGGCCAAACACAACGTCCTCATACTCGATGCCTTCGTGAACGGTCGACTGCTGATAGCGGTGTTTTGTTTTGCGCTGAATGTCCTTGATCGTGACCACCACAAGGAACTTTTCGCCGTCACATGGGAGGCTCAGCTCTTCCATAACACCGTCTTCATCTTCGTCCACCGACACCGTGCACAAGGTCACGGCTTCACGAGTGAAGGTCACCTCCTCCTGGCGACCGTCCTCGTCCACATCGATCGACAAGGTGCACACGGTATCCACCGGCTCACCGCTCGGCGAGCGCTCAAACTGCTTGGTCGTTACACACTTTGCCCCCTCGACCATTGAGGGGCGCTCAACCGCCAAAGCAGGTTGAGCACCGAACGCCAACATGAGCGCGACGAGCACGGGGTTAAATGGTATTGATGGATTCATAAAACACCTTCTTCGAACGCGCGATCGCTGCCCCGCAGTCTCACAGTGCCAGCGGCTACGGCTACGGCTCGGTGCGGGTGACCGACTCGATCACCACCGGCGTCAGCGGTCGGTCTCGACCGTCCGTCTCCACGGCGGCGATCGCGTCGAGGACCTCTAAGCCCTCGATGACCTCACCAAAGACTGCGTAGCCGGGGTTGCCTTGGCTCACATAGTCGAGCGGGTCGTTGTCGACGTGGTTGATAAAGAATTGGCTGGTGGCGCTGTTGGGGTCGTTGGTGCGCGCCATCGCGAGCGTACCGCGGGCGTTGCTCAGCCCGTTGTCGGATTCGATCGCGATCGGGGCGCGTGTGCGCTTGTCGCTCCCGGACTCCGAGATCCCCCCACCTTGAATCATAAAACCGCTGATCACTCGATGAAACACCGTAGCGCCGTCGCCGTCTGAGCCGTCGTAGAACCCGTCGTCGGCGTACTGCTCAAAGTTTGCCACGGTGAGCGGTGCATTGACTGCATCGAGTTGCACCTTGAGCGTCCCCAGGCTCGTCACGATCGTAAACTGGTGCTCAAGAGTCTCTCCTCCACCTGAAGCCTCGCTGCCGGCATCAGCGGCGGTGCGTGTGCCTTGAGATTCCGGCGCGCCGCACGCGGTGAGGCTCAGTACAGCGAAGAGGGCGACACAGGGATGCGCTAAACGATTCATCAGAAGCTCCCAACGGATGGTGCGGCGTGCCGGGTACGCTTTCCATAGCGAGATGCCAAGCCACGCCGACCACCGTCAGTCAGAGCGTTTACGCTCACATGCACCGAGCGAGCTCCAGCGGGCGCTTCTGCGACCGATCTCGTCAGCAGCGGCTCAAGCTAAAAAGCGCACCACAAATTGAGCAACCCACAGCTGCGCGCCTCCGAGGTGGCACTAGGGCTGGATTTTGGCTGAAGCGCCTGTGACTTTTTTGGCGACCGCCCCGCAGGCCGACGGAAGTCTGCATCCTTCGCTCGCACATTTTGAAGTACAGCAAATTGCTCAGCTGATAGGTTGTCCACGTGCGCATGCTCCATAAAATCGGAAGCAATGATTCCGCCGGTCTTCATGTCGACGATGCGTAAATGTAGTTTCAAATAGGTGGTTCGCTCGTAGCCACCGCCGGACAGTTTGTTGTTGTAAGGGCCGAACTCGTAGACGCGGTAAGCGAGGAGATAATCAGCGCTCGCTAGATCCAACTTCTGGCTCTTTTTCTTCGCTTTAGGGACCGAAAACAGCTTTGCGTATTCACTCACTAGGTGTCGTAAAAGCGCCGCCTTTCTCGGGCCTAGCTCATTAGCGACTAGCTCTGGGCTGACGACGGGATCGCCAGCGTGAGCGATAGGTAAAACGGCTTTCTTAGCTCGCCGGTTCTTTCGAACACCGACGGTTCCCCTGGGTAGCGCATTGAGGCGCTGCTTACTTGCGCCGGTGACCTGGTGATGAACCAGCACATCCTGCGGCGAGATCTGATCAAGTAACTTAGAGATCATTCCACTAATTTTTGCTCGACGCTCCTCTGCCGTCAACGTGTCAGTGGGACCATCTTCACTTGATTCCACAACACTGCGACCGCGCCGTTCGGCCGCAAGGACCTCCAGAACATCAGGGTCGCGATCGAGGAGAAGCACTTGGACATTTTCGTTCGTCAAGCGCCCATAAAAGGCGTCGTGAAGTATATATTCGGGGTTTTGATCATTCGTGAATTGCGAGTTCTCGATATTCACCACGACCACGCGTTTGCCGTCAGCTGACTTAAAAAAGTCCTTAAGTTCGCTGGTGAAGGAAGCCTCCATAGCAACCCGCGACATCATCGCTTCATTGCTCATAACGAAAGGCTTAATATTGGCAGTCGCACAACCAGCACACAAGGCAGCCAGAACTAAAATAGCTCGCATGTTCATCTCCAAAAATCTGAGCGTTCTCCGGTGGCAGGCAGACGAGCACACCCCCCGAACAACTGGGAATAACCACCTAAAGACAGCGTATTTTCACCGTCAAGTTCGTGAAGGCTCTCGCCGAACGCCAAGGCATAGGGCGTTGCGTTATCAACCCAGAGTTCTGCCGGCAGGTCATCGATGTAAAGCCCGAGAACCTGAGCGGTTATCAATTCACGAAGAGGAATCTGAAACCCTCTCTAACAGTAGGCCAGCAGGGCCTCCAGAGGTGATCATATAGATTCTATTTACCGTGATCTATCGTATAAATTAACACTCTCTATAACCACCTACCTAACGGACACAGCACCCTGCCTGTATCTCCGGTTCCCATTGTCGATGTTTCCATTTGTTGGTCTAACGACCGCATGCAAAACTGGCTTACCCTGCTCCTCGTGCTCACCTTCAGTGTTCCTGCGCCAGCAGGCGGCTTGCAGCCTTTTCCAGGGGTCCCATACGCCACCGTCAAGGCGCACAACCTGAACGCCACGAAGGGTCGGCCGGAGTGCATGATACCGCTCAACGACGATCGCTCGCCAAAGCGGCTCGATACCCCCTCCGGGACATCGGCCTTGAGCTTGGACTCAAAGACTGCTGGAAAAACTAGCCAACTCGTGCACGAAACTTATGACTTAAGAGCCTTAATCGATGACCAAAATAATACTTAAGGCTGCGGTTGTTCTGGCGCTGATCATCGGTGTGGGCTTTGGTTTTGGCTTCTCCAAGCAATCCAGTGAGTTCTTGATCGTCATGTGCATCGACCCTCCGCCAGCGCCCGGTGAAGAGGTCACTCAGGCGGTCCTTCCGATACCGGCTGAGGTCTTTTGCGCCTACCTTACAGCCATCCGAAAACCGGACCCGAACGCGCCGGATACCCAGCCGCTGTCTCGATCCGAACGACACCAAACGCTCTTTGGCTTTACCCTCGCCGGCCACCAACCCAATAACCCCCGCAGCGCTGCGCTGATCGACGACTTTATCGCCCGTGGTGTCCACTGGGATGAGCCCGCAGATGGTGC
>JBDQPD010000168.1:0-5108 GCA_040260805.1 Myxococcota bacterium
ATCTCATCGAAGAGATCGATGCGGTGGTGCAGGCCGAAAATCTAGACGCTGAAGTGATCTTAGTCGATGACGGCTCGCAGGACCGTACGGCTGAAATGATCGCTGACAAGGCGTCTCAAGGCGGAATTTATCGTGCGGTCATCTTTCGTCGAAACCACGGTCAAACGGCGGCGATGCAGGCGGGAATTGATCACGCGACCGGTGACGTCATCGTGCCGCTCGACGCCGACTTACAGAATCCGCCTGGCGAGATCCCAAAACTGCTCGCTAAACTCGACGAGGGGTACGATGTGGTCAGCGGTTGGCGCAAAGATCGCCAAGACAAAGCGCTGACCCGAAAGCTACCAAGCCAGGTCGCTAACTGGTTGATCGGTAAAATTGGTGGCGTTCCCTTGCACGATTACGGCTGCTCGCTCAAAGCCTACCGGCGTGACGTCATCGAGGACGTCAGGCTCTATGGCGAGATGCATCGCTTCATTCCGATCTACGCGAAATGGCAGGGCGCTAAAGTCACCGAACTCCCCGTACTGCATCGAGCTCGAGAACACGGCGAGTCAAAGTACGGACTGAACCGAACCTTCAAAGTCGTTCTCGACTTATTCATCGTTAAGTTCTTGGGCGATTACGGACAAAAACCCATCTATATGTTCGGCGGTTTCGGTCTACTTATGTGTAGCCTCGGCGTCTTATGCGGGGCAGAAACGTTGGTCGAAAAGTTCTTCTTCGACACCATGGTCCACAAAAATCCCATGATCCTGTTGGCGATCTTCTTGTTCCTGATCGGCATTCAATCAATTCTCATGGGGATTCTAGCGGACCTTCAAATGCGCACCTTTTACGAAAGTCAGGGCAAGCGTACCTATATTGTCAGGCAGGCCCTCGGATTCCGAGACGAATAGCCTGTTGATGGAGGCTTGATTCATGTGCGGCGTCCTCGCCTGGATTGGTCTGCCAGGATCGCAACCTAAACGCGATCAACTTGAGCGCATGAACAACCGCATGACCCATCGAGGGCCGGACGGCTCAGGCATCGACATCGCCGAGCATGTGGGTTTAGGTCATCGCCGGTTAGCGATTATTGACCTTGAAGGCGCCAAACAACCGATGACCGGTCCCGGCGGGGTGCGCATCAGCTTCAACGGAGAAATCTACAACTTCCGAGCATTGCGCAGTGAGCTGATCGCCCTAGGGCACGAATTCAAGCTCGACTCCGACACGGAAGTTCTAGTCCACGCAGCGGCCGAATGGGGCCCAGATTGCTTGACCAAACTCAACGGTATGTTTGCGATGGTAGTCGATGATCCCGGACGTGATTTAGTCTGGGCAGCGCGCGATCGAATGGGGCAAAAACCCCTGTTCGCTGTGAACGCATCGATGATGCCAGGGTTGGTCCTTGGCTTCGCTAGTGAGCTCAAAGCTTATCATGGTGAAGATCGAGCCATTAACCGCTTCGATCGTGATGCGGTGGCGCGGTTCCTCGCTTACGACTTTGTACCCGACAGCGATGGAATCTTCGAAGGCGTGGACAAAGTCGCGCCGGGTGAAGTCTGGCTCCTCAACCGAAGCAACCCCCTGAGTGGGCCGACTCGACGAGCCTATTGGGAGCTCCCCTTCGGTGTCGAGACCGAACACTCTGATCCGCTCATGGATTTAGACCGGGCTATTGATGAAGCGGTCCGGGCGCGGTTGGTCAGTGATGTGCCGCTTGGTATTTTCTTGTCGGGTGGAATCGACTCGAGCCTGATCGCCGCCCACGCCGTTCGGCATACCGACCCGGCTCAACTCCAAACCTTCGCCATCGGGTTTGAAGAAAAAAGCTTTGATGAAAGTGAACACGCCGAAGCGGTCGCAAAGCACCTTGGCGTCACCCATCGCTGTCGAGTGATTGGCGCCAGCGACCTCCTTGACACCGTCCCTGAGATCTTCGCGGGACAAGATGAACCCTTCGCCGATCCGAGCATTATCCCCACCAATCTGCTGAGCCGTTTTGCCCGTGAGGAAGTGACCGTAGCCTTGGGAGGCGATGGAGGCGATGAGCTGTTCCTTGGCTACGCAACCTTTGTCGCTGAACAGCTGCTCAGACCCCTTTCGTGGGCGCCCAAGAGGTTATGGACAACAAGCCACGGCGTTGCGGATACTCTTTTGCCTACAGGATCAGGGCATTACACCGCGGAGTACAAGATCAAGCGGTTCTTAGGTGGAGCCTCTCGACCCTTGCCTGAGCGTCACCAAATCTGGATTGGCGGCGCACTTCCAAGCGTCCTTGATGGCCTCATGCCTGATCGCAAAGGGCCTTCTCGCTACCAGCCGAGCCGCAACATTTGGGACGACAGCCCGGGCTCCGAATTTCAGCGTCTCTCTGCTGTATATGCTCGCACTTATCTCGCGGCTGGGGTCCTGCAAAAGGTGGACCGAGCGAGCATGATGCACAGCCTCGAGGTGCGTGCGCCCTTTCTCGATCCAGCGGTCGTTGTTCAGGCCGCGCGCTGCCCAGACAAGCTCCGAATCCATCGCGGCACCACCAAGGTCGCCCTGCGTAAACTGGCAGAACGACAGCTGCCGGCATCCATCACCAAAAGACCGAAGAAAGGTTTTGGGATACCGCTTGCGCAGTGGTTACGAGGACCGCTCAAAGCCTGGTCGGCTGAGTTGCTCGACGAGGCTCTTTTACGTCGGCACAATCTGGTGCGACCAGCGGCGGTCGAAAAACTCCGACAAGAGCATCTCTCAGGCAAACGCAACCATGCCAAGATTCTTTGGAACCTGTGCGCTTTGAGTGCCTTCGCCGAGACCGTGGGCCGATGAGAAGTATCGAAAGGGTCTTGGCGGCGAGTCTGGCGGTCGCGCTGCTCGTGGTGGCGCTTAGTGAATGGAACCGAGGTGAGCGAACGGTCGCCAAAGCCGACTGGCAAACGATGGCCGAGTTGCTCAAAAAGCACGCTCGAGGTGACACCATTTTATTGCACAACGGCGGAAGCACCCAGGGCCTCGACATTCTACAAGCAGCAGGTCTTGAAGTCCGTCTAGCGCTTCCAGAGCCTCGTGGTCGGATTCGGCGACTCTGGGTGGTGGGCACGCACCGATTCCTTGAGCAAGGGCTCGGAGAGCTTGGCGCCAATGAGCTACCCAAACAAACCCCTCCGCCAGGGTTGTACCTCAAGCATTTCGTTCGCACCGCTGGCAGCGTGCTTTGGCACGCAAGCGACGAACTGCGCAGCGCCCAGATTCGTGCCGCAGGCAGACCCTGCCAACAACCTAAAGACGGCGGCTTTCGCTGCGCCCACCTCCCTGATTGGATGTACGTCGCGCCGACTCAACTGCGGCGATCAGGGACGACTCATCACTGCCTTTGGGCTCACCCTCCCTCGGGCGCCAAGCCCTTAGTGGTTCGCTACCGCAACATCCCCGAGGGACAGCTGACCTTTGAGCACGGCTTGAGTGACACCGCGGCGGGTTCGAACAACAAACATCCGGTCAAGGTTCAGCTCAAGTGGGAAGGCGGACAAGCGACGCTCCAAGCGACCAATCAAAGCGGCTGGAAACGAAGCCAGCACAAGGTCAAAGGCTTTCTCGAATTGACGGTTCGAGCACAACAAGACGGGCAGCGTCATCACTGCTTTAAGGCGGTGATTCGATGAGCGCTCGGCGGCAAGTTTGGTTGGTTGGCTTGATCAGCTTGGCCGGAGCGATCCTGACCTTGCCCACCATCGGTATCACCGATGATGATGACTTCTACCAACACGCTGGGCATGCTTATATTCGATGGGTCAAGACGGCGGCAAACAACCCAGTTCAGGCGTTTAAGACCACAGAAATTGATGCTCATTTTAAGCACAACAAAGAGCACCCACCCTTAGCGAAATACCTGATCGGTGGTGGGCGATGGATCGCTCACGATCTCTTAGGTTTGTGGTCATCGCCGCAGGCTTCACGGTTAGGTATCTGTGCCATGCTTGCCCTAGCGATCATGGTGACCTTCGCCTTTACGCTGTCGCGAGCGGGGCCGCTTGCGGCGTGGTTTGCGGCGCTGGCTTTGCTGCTCTTTCCTCGGTTTGCCTTCCATGGGCGCGTGCCGACTTTGGACATGACGGTCGCAGCCACCACCAGCGCGTTCTTACTTTGCTTCTGGCATCTGCATCGAAAACCCGGCTGGCGTGCGCCTATCTTGATGGGTCTAGTCTTCGGTTTCGCGCTTGCGAGTAAGCTCAATGCGCCCTTTGCCTTGATCGGCTGTGGTCTCTATTGGATCGCTGAAAATATCGGACAGAGTCGGAGCGATGGGAAGGGCCTGGTGTTGCCACCTGTTCCCCTTTGGATGGTGATCATACCGGGCGTCGGCTTTGCGCTGCACATCGTCTTGTGGCCCCACATGTGGATCGACGCGATCAGCCGCTATTCGACCTACGTCGCCTTTCACACCAAACATTATCCAATCTATCTGTTCTTCGAGGGGCAGATCTGGGAGCGCCCCTTCGCCCCTTGGTACGCACCCTTCAAGCTCACTTGGGCGACTCTGCCTACCCTGACCTTATTGTGCGGAATGGTCGGCTTTGGCACGCTGTTTGGATCGCTAAGGGCGCGCACAGAAGAGGGCAGATTCGCACGGTTCCTAACGATCCATGCCTTCGTTGCGATTGGAACCGTAGCCTTCTCCCCGGTGCCTAAATACGGCGGCGTGAAGTTGTTCCTCCCCTTCTTCCCGCTCTTTGCCATCGCCGCTGGGATTGGGTTTTCACGACTGCGTCAAGCCTTGATCAAAGTCGGCGGTCAGCGCTTTGAAACTCGTGGAGCGGGTGTCGCCCTGGTCGCTGTGCTGCTGAGCACCGGGCTTGCGGACACGGTTCGATTTTCAGGTCACGAGTTGAGCAGTTATGGTCACCACATCGGCGGCTTATCTGGTGCCGTCACCCGTGGCTTTGAACGACAGTATTACGACGTTTTTGATCGGAGCTTAGCGAATTGGCTTAACGCCCAAACGCCGGCTCACCGAGTTCATTTTGAACCCAACCACAAAGAGTACGTGCGCTCCGCCCCTTACATGATTCGACGGGGGCATCTGCGCAGCGATCTTAAGCTGAGTAACTCGCAAGCATCAGAGATTATTATCC
>JBDQPD010000083.1:0-15449 GCA_040260805.1 Myxococcota bacterium
GCTCACGCCCTTGCACCTTGCGGTTTTGATTCGTTCTTTAGAGCTGACAAAGAAGTTCCTCGCCGCAGGCGCCAACCCGAGGACAAAAATCAAAGACCCCGTTCATCCCATGGATCAACTTGACGCCTTTGACGTGGCGCGCCTGCTGCACTTTAACAGCAAAGATCAGATGGAGCACGATGAGGTCGAGGAATGGATCGTGCTTGAAAAGATGCTCTGCGACGACCCTCAGGTCAACGCGCATGCAGCCAGCGAGATTGCGCCCGTCACGATCGACTCGGCGACGCACCAGCTCCAAATCGCCGACTATTTTGGTGACGACAACCCCTACCCAGCGGATAACTACGACATGCTCACCAAGGTGATTCAAGGCCCCTTGGGTGACCAAGACCAAGCCAGCATGGGCTTCGCCAGCGTCTGGGCATTTGAACGGGTCGAGGTGCCTTGTGCCGAACCAAGCGACTCGCCCGGCAAGGCATGCGCACGAGCTCCATACCAAGCGGTTGCGCCCTCAAAGCTCGAGATACTGACCTCGATTCCGACCCGCCCAATCGGCGTGGACATGCCTCCGCCGGAGGTTAAACTCACCAAGTTACCGAGCCTACGCGACCGACCTGGGCGGGAAGCTCGACTTGTGCGCCTTCGCTCGGTCGCTGTTGAACCGCTCGGCTCCGAGTACGCGGTGCGCGTGGTCGCTGAGTTCGTTCAAGGCTGCCACGGTACGCCCTACACCGAGAACATGCTGCTGACGCTCGGCAAGAACCAGCCCCAGCGCGTCGTGGTCGAGGGCGGCAACTGACCAGCTACTCGTCGATTCGGCAACCAGAAGAAACTCAAGCGTGGCGCCCTGGTTTCGTCTAAAGTGGCGCAGGGAACGGGGATGGAAATGCTGATGAAGGTGCGTCAATTGCTGCCCTTGGCTGCGCTGCTCGCCTCGTGCAGCCCTGCGACCACAAGCCCAAGCCTTGCGGATACAGGCTCGCTGACCAGCGACGCCGGCTCAACGACGCAGGACACGGGGAGCTCAAGCGCAGACGCCAACTCGCCGGCGAGCGATGTCGGTGTACCGATAACCGACACCGGTTCAAACGCTCCCGGGGATCGCCCCTTGGTGCGGCGAGTCACCGATCACACCATCGACCAAGTCGTCAACGGTGAGAATTTGGAGCGCTCTTTTCACATCATGGCGCCGTCTAGGATCGATGAGAACATCAACTACCCGGTGCTCTTTGCCTTTCACGGTAGAGGCGGCCGGGGACGAAACTTTGTGAGCTCATTGATCCCCTTCGCCGAGGCCGGACGCTTCGTTGCAATTTTGCCGAATGGTATCGACCGCGGCTGGAACTTAGGCGCCGACCCTACTCAGCCTGACGACCTCGCCTTTGTCGATTCCATCATCGACTACCTTCTTCAGTTTCGTGGGCTCAACCTGGGACGCATGTATGCGCTCGGGTTCTCAAACGGCGCCGGCTTGGTGCACCAGCTCGCAGCCAATCGATCGCACTTCACCGCGCACGCAGCGATGGCGACGGCGCTGATCGAGGGCAATGAGCCCAGCGCCGAGGTCCATCGCGCCTCGTTCTTAACGCTGCATGGCGTCGACGACCCCGTCTGCCCTTATGAAGGCGGACCGGGTCGAGTACGCGCAAACTTTATCGCCGCCGAAGCCAGCGCCCAGATCTGGGCTGATCAGCTCGGCTGCCCGCGCAGCCCATCCGAAGCGGGCGACACCGAAGCGGGCAACAGGCGCTTTGTCTGGGCTCCCTGCGACGAAGGCCATCGGGTCGTGCACTACGGCGTTGTGGGCTCTGAGCACAACATCCCGCGCACGACCGAGGACGGTTTATACGACCTCATCGTCGGATTTTTCGAAGCGACACCCTGATGACTTGAGCGCGTCGTACGCTCTTATTTCCGCATCGAGACGCTGCGCTCCTTGGAGCGTCTTTTTCGGTCATGCTCTTTCATTTTCTCGAGCGCCTTTTTGTACTTCTGACAGGGGTCCTCGTCATCGAGTCGCGGCGTAAACCAGGTGTAATCAAACCGCTCTAGGTCGTAGCTTTTCGCCGTGTTTTGGTCCCTTTGTACTTCGATAAGCCCAACGCTCAAGGTCTTACGCTCGATGTGGTTTGGCAGACCGTAGTCCTTTCGAACGTGCCCGTTACCGGCGATGATCACGCCGCGCCTGCGCGATGGGTTGGCCTCGCTCGTTCCAAGCGGTTGCCGATCGAGCGCAGCGGTCATTTGCGACGCCATCCAGTGATCTTTGAACACCTGCGCAGCCACCATCATATCGAGCATTGCACCACCCGCAGCGCCGCAATGTCCGCGATGAATATCCTGCCTTAGTGTCGCAACGCCTTGGGCAGAAAGCCGCTCAATATACGAGACGGTTTCCTCGGAAAACTCCTTCGAGTTGCGCGCTCTGTTCATCAGGCGATCTCGTGATGGGTGGATCGCAAGCGCGGTCATTTGATGTCTCGTCATCGTTTGGAAAATCGGCTGGTAGAGCTCAAAACTGGGCCAGCCGCTCTTTGCCCAATCGCTCGCCTGCTCGATCTCTTGTGCGGTCATGTTCTTCTTGAGTTTGGGCGCGTCTTGCTCATCGAGCATCTCAAATCCAACCAATGACATCGGTCCCATCTGATCAATCAGCAGCGCTTGAAGCTGATGATGATCCGGATGATCATGACGCTCACCCACCAAAACCAAATCATGGGATGCCGCCGCAGCGAGCAGCTGCCGAACAGAAACGAACTTGTGCTCCTTGGTCGACCAGACCTGTCCAACCAAGGGATGATCGACATCAAGCGTCGTCTTCCAAGCCAGCATCATCGGACCATCGACGCTCGGTTTAGAGTTCTTCGGCGCGCTGCTGCACGCCAAACTCGAGAGCACCAGCCCGACGACAAAATACCGCTGAAACATGAATTTTCTCATTTCAAATAGAAACATTGGAGAACACCCGAATGACCGATTCACGAGCCAGCACCCCCCTCAGACGAAGACGATATTAAACCCGCTACACTCTTGGCATAGTTCTAAACTGTGCTTAACTACAGACGAACCCGAGGTGCTTATGCTCATGACTCTACCCGCCGTTCGTCGATCGCTTCGCTCGATCCGCCTGGTCGGCTTAGGCGCTTTGCTCGCCTGCGCTCAAGCCACGTCATTTTCGACGACGGTCGAAGCGCAAACACAAATAGAGGGCGGCACCCTCCTCGAGCAACTCGCGGGTGACATGGGCTTTGACAGCTTCCTCGCCTTTGATGTCACCGCCAATGAGCAGTTCGCGAACCAAGGTGTCGAACGCCACCAGATTGATTCAGTGCGACTCACTGCGCTGCGTCTCAACGCCTCCGCTGGCGACTTTACCTTTCTTGATCGGCTCGAATTCTTTGTCGAAGCAGAGGGTCAGGATCGAGTGCGGATCGCCCACGGCGGGCCCTTTCCAGAGGGACAGGCTGATATCGAGCTGTCGCTGGACGATGTGGACCTCGCACCCTACGCCGCAGCCGAGACGATGGATTTGAAAACGGTCGTGCAAGGACGGCGACCCGACCAAGACACAACGATCACTGCGGGCGTTGATTTCTTGATCGACGTCAACGTCAGCGGTGCGCTCTGTGGAGCCGTTGAAGACGCCCAAAACGATGACTAAACCGTCTTCGATTTAGCCTGTTCATCTGTTGGGAAAAATGGTCAACGGCCCCATGCGCTACTCGCCGAGACTCAGTTTCGGAACCTTGATTTTAGACTGTATGTCGTCTCGCCTACAATGATAATGAATCCTATTATCGAAACACGACTGGCCGACTTCCGATGAAGAGTGCCCCGTCAAATATCATTCAAGGCGCAAGAAACAAGCGCCGTTTTGATGCCTGGCGACTTCCGCCTGTTGAGCATCGTCGCCTCCTCTTCTTTAGCGCTTTAGTGCTCTTGCTGTCGATCTCGGCAACTCGAGAAGCGACGATACAAGTTCTGGCTGATGCCTACTGGGCGGTCTCTTCCTACGTAGCCTTTACCATTTTCGTGGTCTATTGGCTTCAGGCAAAGTTTGCGAACACCAGCAAGTTCTCGCAGCTGATCGCGCACAATAGAGGCTATCAAGTTCTGTTCGCCGGCTTGATGGGATCGCTGCCAGGCTGTGGCGGTGCGATCATCGTGATGACTCAGTTTATCAAAGGGCGGCTAAGTTTTGGCGCCGTCGTGGCGGTCTTGACCGCTACCATGGGTGACGCAGCCTTCCTGTTGCTCGCTGCGCAGCCCAAGACCGGACTCTTAGTGCTCGGGATCTCGCTGGTGGCGGCGTTGGTCTCAGGTTGGGCTGTGGATCGCATTCACTCGAATGGATTTTTGGTTCCAGACGTCGTGATCGAAGATCTGCAAGAGGTCGAAAACGAGCTATCGGCGAGGACTGAAGCGCAAGGGTTCTTCTGGAAGCATGCGCTGGTTCCCACCATCATCGTCGCAGGCTGTCTGTCGTTTCAAACCGACCTTGACGCGGTGTTCGGTCTCTCGGCAGGCACGATCGGCTTTCTGGGTACAGCGCTCGCTATGCTCACCATGTTTCTTTGGGCGATCGCACCATCTGGCAAAGCTAAACTCGCCAAGATGAGTACCGATGACGTTCCCTTGTTTCAGCGTGTAGCGCACGAAACCAACAACGTGACCTGCTGGGTCATCTTAGCGTTTCTGGCGTTCGAACTGACGATTCTCGGGACCGGCTGGAGTTTATCCAACCTCTTTGCAGGCGTACCAGCGGTGGCCATCTTGGCGGCTGTGTTGATTGGTTGGATCCCAGGGTGTGGTCCGCAGATTCTCACGACGACGCTCTACCTGAGTGGAGCGTTACCGCTCTCCGCCCAGCTCGGTAATTCGATCAGCAACGACGGCGACGCACTTTTTCCAGCGCTCGTGATGGCACCGAAAGCTGCAATCGTAGCCACCGCCTACAGTACGATACCGGCGCTACTGGTCGCTTACAGCTACTTCTTCTTGTTTGAATTTTAGGCTTTGTGGCCACAGGAGCGCAGCGTGACGAACGCAACCAAGGAGTTTCGATTCCTCGGCTTATCGATGGTCAAGATAACGATCGGCTATGGCGTACTCTTGATCGTATGGGCTGCTTTGTTCTCGATCGGTAGCAAGTCCTTTACCTCTTGGATTCCAGCGATGATTGGCGCCCCGATTCTGTTATCGGGTCTGCTGTCTCATCGGCTCCCTACCCGACGCAAAATGATCATGCACATCGCCGTACTCTTTGGGCTCTTCGCCTTTTTAGGTGGCTTTCGGTTCTTCTCCGGGCTTAGCTCGGAGGCAGGGATTTTGGGTAAGCCTAAAGCGGCGGCATCGCAGTTGATGCTGCTGATTACCGGCGGCGTCTATACCTTTAGCTGCGTCCGATCCTTTATCTGGGCGCGCAAGAACCGAACAGCAGAAGCGGCCCGGGACTAAGGGTTAGTCCCTTGTACATCGGCTTCGGCTAAGGCCTTCACGTGGTCTAAAACACGCTCGTGGATTCTACCGATAATCGCGTCGCTAAAGGTCTTCCAATAGATCTGCGGCGCCATATCTAAGGTGTACCATGTGGTCCCAACCAGCCGGGTCTTGTTATCGGGAAGTCGCTCCAACCTGAACTCGCCTCGGCGGCTCTTCATCGAACCCGCCAGATGCGGAGCGTGCACATGCTGATAAGGGCTCCACTCGTGCATCGGCGGCGGCTGCTTCGTGACGTCAAATGCGAGATGATGCGGTGGGTTCCAGACCGTAATCGGTTCTACGAATGCGCCGGTTGTAAACTCGCAATGCCGGACTGCGCCGACGCCCTCACCCTCGATCCGGGCGCGCACCGGACACGCAATTCCCGTCTTCATGAGCCAATCACTCGGAGGGGGTAGATCGGGAAAGCTGACCACATGCTTCCAGACCGCTTCGGGTGGCGCATCGACCACGACCTCGGTCACTGCGCTGTGCACCCAGCCATCGAGATCCTGCCCCGGCATCGCCATGGTCAAAGGCAGCGCGAGCAGCAGACTAGCGACCGCCCCCCCCGATTGAGCCTGCGCCATGCTCCGGCCAACGAGCGCGCCCATCGCCGCAAGAGCTGCAGCCAACGGCGCCGCCATCATCAAACAGATCCCCCCCTCAAGCGCCAGCAACAGCATGGCGCCTCCGCATAATCCGAGCCCGAGCAGCGCAATCCCCACGCTTCGCTTGATGCTCGTGTGTCCGCTTTGAGCCGCCAAATAGGCGCTGACCACGCCCATCACAAAAGGGGTGCCAGCGAACAGCGCCGAGCCATATTCTTCTAAACCAAAAACGCTGACCAGCAACGCCACCAAACCGGTCGCAATGCCAGCGACCAGAGCCTTGAGCGCTTGGGGTAAGGCTGCCGGGAGCTGGTCGCCTTTGCGCTTCTCTTTCGCCTGACGCGTTGGCCCCGCGCACAGCGCAAAGATCATCAACCAGTTGATCAAGGGCAAAAAGAACAAGAGGCCTATCCATGGGGAGAACCCGGCGTCTCGAGCTCGCCTGATGCTCATGCTCACACCAATCCAGACGAAGGGCAGGCTGAGCAACGCCATCACCAAGAAACTCAAGTTCGCGTTATTGATCCCATCAAGGCGCCACATCAAAGACGGGCTCAGATAAGTCCAAGGCGCCATAAACTGAGCGGTATCGAGGTACAAAACCAAGGAATCAAGAGCGTACTTGATGACCAACAAGCCGAGACCGTGCTTGAGGTACTGCGACCGGCTTACCGCCACGCGTCCAAACCACAACTGAGTCACGAGGTCTCTCCTAACCGCGAGACCCTGACGGCTGTTGTGACCGACGACAAGGGATAGCATGGTGCCGAGGTAGGAACCGAAGCCGGCTTGCCAATCTAGGTCACTGCGCCTAGCTCCAAGGAATGAAAGAGCGAATCGACATCTTATTGGTTCAGCGCGGCTTATGCTCGACGCGAAGCCGAGCGCAGGCGCGCATCATGGCGGGTCAGGTCATCGTCGATGATCACCGAATCGATAAGGCGGGCACCAAGGTCTCTACCGAGGCCGAGATCCGCATCAAAGGCGACGACTTAGCCTACGTCTCAAGGGGCGGCCTAAAGCTTGAGGGCGCGCTCGATGCGTGGCCTATCGAGCTCACCGGTCGGGTCGCTTTGGATGTCGGCGCTTCAACCGGTGGCTTTACCGACCTGCTCCTGCAGCGAGGGGCGCGCCAAGTGTACGCGGTCGACGTGGGTCACAATCAATTGGCGTGGAAGCTTCGACAAGACCCTCGCGTGATCAATCTTGAGCGCACCCACATCGCAAAGCTTGAGGTGGGAAGCCTAGAGCCTGCTCCCACCCTCGCCGTCATCGACGTGAGCTTCATCTCGCTGCGCAGAGTGCTCCCGGCAACGGTGCCTCACTTGGCGGCAGGAGGGCGTATCTATGCCTTGATCAAGCCCCAGTTCGAGGTGGGGCGAGAACGAATCGGCAAAGGCGGTATCGTGCGAGACGACAAGGCTCGAGAAGAGGCCGTCCAAGGCGTCTTAGCCACCGCCGAGGCCCTTGGGCTTGAGTTGCTTGGAACGATCGAGAGTCCGATCACAGGGACTCAGGGCAACGTCGAATACCTCGCCGGCTGGCGATCCAACGAGCCTAGCGAGGGCTAGGGTTCGATCGAATCCGGCGATACCAATCGGGAAAGCCCAGACGGTCGCTCATCGCCAGCAAAAGGCGGTCACGCAGCGTAAAGAGGTTAACGGTGTCGGCGCGATTGTAGGCGATCAAATCGGCAAAGGCCCAATAGGCTTGATCCCCTCCGCTGCTGACTCGATCCCAGAGCGTGATCGCGTCGCGCCCCCTCAAGTCGGCAATACGGGCGTCTCTACGAATCCCAAAGGAGCGCTCAACGGCTTTGAGCCCGCCACGATACTTGCCCTGTCGAGAGACATCCAACAGGTCGCCGTAACGCTCAGGGATCGGCTGCGCATCATAGACCTTGCGCAACATGGCGACGTCGAACTTGCGACCACCAAAAACTAAGATGAGGCCGTCACGAGCGAGCTCACTCGGAGCCTTGTCAAAGGATGCAAAGCGGACGGAGAGTCCGTCCAAGAGACCGCTCGAAGGCCCGGTCTGTGTCCAGCGACCCGGCAGCTGCTCAGCGGCACCAGCGAGCCACCAGCGGACGACCTCTTCATCCACGTAGGCGGTGAACGTCTCTGCGTCTTGCGCGACGCCCATGACGGTAGGAGCGCCGGTCCGGTCGCACTCGAAATCAAGGGCGGTAGACTGGGGCGCCCAGCGCTCAAGCAGGCGCCACCGGTGACGGGCAGGCGTAGCGTTCCAGCGCTCGACCTCGCTCATCTCAGCGTCGAGGGCGAGCGCTTGGCGAACACGAACGACCTGATCTCGCGCAATCACCGAATCCCGGCTCGACTCGTGGCTGAAGGCCTCAAGAAAATGTGCGTGATCGATAAGCCCAGTCGTCCACAGCGCCGTCTCGACCCGAGCGCTGATCCCGCGCACGAAGGCGAAGGTCTGATCCCATACGTCGCCTACAGGCTGACTCATTTCCCCCATCAAACGCTGCCTGAGCGCGTCGTCCATAGGAGGCATAGGTAGGCCCTTGAGCTGCTCGACATCAAACCAGCCGATGGCTTGGTGCTCGAGCGCTTGGGGCTCTTGGTCACAATGCACCTGAAAGATGCGCATGGATAAACGCACATCTGGGCGCCGCTCGGCGGTGACCGCCCACTCGGGCCCGACCGTGACCTCGACACCCAGCTCTTCTTGAGCCTCACGCGCAAGCGCCGCTTTTGCGGTTTCGCCGAGCTCTTGTTTGCCGCCCGGGAACTCCCACAAGCCGCCGTGATGATCACCCTCGGCTCGTTGCGCGAGCAACACTTTCCCGTCGCGGCGCCAGAGCGCGCCCACCACACGCAGGACCGGCAAGGCTTTGCCCGCTGTCGCCATTAGGCTGGCGCGTCTTCGGGTAAGCCGGTTAGATCGTCGACTAAGCTGGCGCTACCCGGACGCTCAGGGCGCTCAAGGAAGCGCAAGGTGGCGAGCAAGCGAGCCGGATCAAGGGGGCGCTTCAAGAACGCTTTGGCGCCCATCTCAAGGGCGCGCGCAGCGTCTTCGCCGTCGGCGCCGAGCACCACCGCAGTCGGTACCTCGTGCGCAACCGTCTCAAGTAAAGTCCAGCCCATCAGATCGGGAAGGTTCAAATCAATGACCGCCGAGCGATGCAAGGAACCCGGCTTGAGGTCGCCAGGACGATAGGCTTCGACTGTTTTGTATCCGTGATCATGCAGGACCTGACGCAACCAGGCGGTCAGCCAGGGGCCGCTGCCCATGATGAGCACCGGATCGATCATTGAACGGCGTCCGCCATACCCTTAGCGACCAAGTAGACGACGCCACCGTTGCTGTAGATCACTGCGAGCTGACTTGCGACCGCAGGCGCAGTGCTAAAGCCAGAGCCCGTATCGAGGAGCTGCAAGACGGTACCGTCTTTGGCGCGCAGCAAGGACATCGGCCCATCATCTCGCCCGAACCACAAGCGCCCGTTACGTACCACAGGTTGACTAGGGATTCCGCCATCAAAGCGGTACTTCCAGAGTGTTTTTCCGTTGGTGCGTCGAAGCGCTGCGACCCGACCTCGTGCGCCGATGTAGACGCGGTCGGCGTCAGCGGCGATGCGATGAACACCGCGCAGCTTCGGACGCTTCCAAACCAAGCGCCCGTCAGCCAAGCGCAGCGCAAAGACGCCGGTGTTGTACGCAGCCGAGTACACTACACCGTCAAGGACCACAGGGCCCGCATCGACGTCAGCAAAGTCTTCGCCCGATTTACCGAGTTTGCGCTCCCAGATCACTTCACATTCGCCATCAGTCGGGTCATCGTTGTAGGCGGTTAGGTGGCCCGCCGAGCTGCCCACGAGGACCACGCGCTCGGCGTTGCTGCGAGCGGACTTGGGTAAAAGAACCGGGGTCGGCGTCGTGTGCCCAAAGATGGTCACACTGTTCGGCCGGCCGCCCTCTTCATAACGATCACATGACCAAATCTCTGAGCCGTCTCGCAGGTCGATGACCATCAACTGATCTAAGCCCGTCTGCAGATAGATCCGCCCACGCTCTACGACCGGCGAGGACACAGGCTCCGTACCGATGGGTAAGGACCAAACGGGGCTGCCGTCTTTGACCTGCAGAGCGTGTAAATAACCATCGTCGGCGGTCACCAAGACCGCAGGCCCCCAGACCACCGGCTGACCGCTGACACGGCCTGACATCTTACGCTGCCAGCGCACCGCACCGGTCCCTAGCTCAAGCGCCGAGAGCATCCCCTCATCCGTACCGACCAAGACGATGCGCATCGAGGGCACAATCGTCGGCGCGCTGCGTTGCTCTGTACTCGTTGCGGCTTCCTGCAGTCGCGCAGACCACTGGATCCCCCAATACTGAGCACCGACCGGCGCTGGCGAAGCCTGCGCCGCTGTACCCAGGAGCAAGGTCAGAAGCATCAGCCGGCCTTCTTCCCGAGGAGGCTAAGTCCCTCTTCGGCGCGGAAGCGCTCGTTGCTCTTCTTCAACTCATCGTCACTGGTGACCATCTCAAGCAGCGCAACCGCTTTGTCCTGCATATTGCCTCGACGATACATCGACGCTGCCTCGACAAAGAGATCGACGCTGTGGTCGCGGGTCACCTTCAAGCGAGCGTCGAGTTCGGCCGAAGGCTTGACCTCAGCGGTCGCAGCAAGGCGCTTCGTCTCTTCGTGATACTCTGCGGCGATAGCGGCGAGCTTAGCGGCTCCATCGCCAGCCTTACCCTGCGCTTCCATGGCGTGCGCTTGCATCTCCAGCGCTCGGCGACGAAAGACCGTGTCTTTCTTCTCGCCCGCAAGGAAGGTCTCGAGCTGCTTGGCAGCTTCGTCGCCGTCGCCTTTTTGCAAGGCCGTCGCAGCAAGCCCTAGCGTTGCAAAATGAGCGGCTCCGCTCGATGCGCCTTTTTTGATGACCGCCGAGAACGCCGTCGACATGGCCTCAAGGCGCTCTTCACCGGACTCAAACTTGGGCGCCTGAAGCGGATTCTCAACATCGCTAGACTCATCCTCGGAGGCGCCTTCTTTCACCACGCGGCCCTGAGCAGCCATCGTGCCCTCACGGAACATATCCGTGAGTTCGCCGTCACCAGCGACCTGACGCGACTCTTGCGTAGCGTAAAATCCGCCGCCTAGGACCACGATCCCGATCGCTGCCAGGATCAGGTTCTTGTTCCGCTTGAGGTTATCTTCAACCTCGAGCGCCAGAGCCTGCTCGCGAGCGAGCGCGTCTCGACTCGCCTGCTCTTCGGAGGCGGTCTTGTCACGCTGTTGGTTTTTGAAGCTGCTCGTCTGTCGTTTCAATTTGCCCATGGACATGGGTGTGTCTCCTCTTACACCCTGTCCCTACCCTAAAGGGTAGTGTCGGGCGATCGAGCCCGGTGATTATGGAGTGCCCCTCGCCTTGTCAATGACAGCTTATCTCTCATTAGCTGAACCGATCAGCTCGCCGGCCATTTTACATGAGGGAGATGGCTTCGCGCTTCTGTTCAAACCCCCGGGAATGGCAGTCCAGCCTGACCCACGTGGTGATGAGGATCTGTTGACCTGGTATCAGGCCGATGCGGCGGTCGTCGGCCGTCTCGATCGTCCGGTCTCTGGCTTGGTCCTCGTCGCAACCTCAGCGGATGGGCGACGTCGCTTGCAAACCGCCCAATCACACCAAGAAATCGGCAAGTTCTATCGCGCTAGACTGTCTGCAAATGCGCCCAGCTTACCGCCAGTTCTCGAGCATGGATGGCGCTTCGAGCGCGGCCGCGCTCAGGCGGTCAAAACGGGCGCTAAACGATCGAAACTAATGCGAACTCATACCATCACGCAGGGCGCCGATTGGGCTGAGCTGCAGTTGATCACCGGTCGACGGCATCAGCTGCGCGTTCAGCTCGCCGCACTGGGTTGTCCGATCGTCGGTGATCGACGCTACGGTGGAGAAAGCGCGGAGCGAGTCCATCTCTCGTGTGTCGGCATTGAACTCCCGAACGGCGCGCTCTTTCGACTCGACCGCCAAGCTCTTGAGGCGCTTACTCTGGCAGACTGAAGAGTCGCTGCGCGTTGAGAGCGGTCTGATGACGCAGATCCTCCGCAGGGACTGATTTGAGCTCGGCGAGCAGCTCTGCGGTGTGCACGACAAAGGATGGCTCATTCTTCTTACCGCGCTTGGGAACAGGCGCTAGATAGGGACAGTCGGTCTCGACCAACATGCGCTCGAGCGGAACCGCGAGGGCGACCTCACGCAAATCGGCGGCGCTCTTGAACGTCACGATCCCCGAAAAGCTCACCATCAAGCCCCGCTCTAAGCCGCCCATGGCGTTTGCCATGGTCCCAGTAAAACAATGCAAAACCCCGCCAGCTGGCGGTAACCCGACCTCATCGATGATCGGGTAGAAGTCCTCGTAGGCGTCGCGCACATGAAAGACGACGGGTTTATTGAGCTCGCCCGCTAGCTCTAGAAACTGCTCTAGAGCCTTTCGTTGCGCCGCTCGCGGCGCGTGGTCGTAATAATAATCAAGCCCTGTTTCACCAATTCCGACCACTTTGTCGTGAACCGCCAAACGACGCACCAAGTTCAAGACCTCAGTGGCGTCAAAGCCCTCGCCCACGTCATGAGGATGCACACCGAGCGTACAAAAGACCTCTGGGTACTCATCGATAAGCTGCATCGCTTCATGACAAGCCGACACATCACCGCCTGCACCGATGTGAATTAAGTGGGTCAGGCCTGCGGCGCGCGCACGCTCAACCAGAGCGTCTACTTCATCGCCGAAGTTACTCGGCCCAATATGACAATGACTGTCGATAAACATGGCAGGCTCTCCGAGCACTCTTTGGCTTAAGCCAACAGATCGAGCCAGCGCGGTTGTGCATTGCGTCGCGCCCGGGCGCGTCGCTGCGGAGCTTCCCAGCTCGGCAACTGGTCTAAAGACCAGAGCGAAGCAGCCCCCACCAAGCCACAATCGCCAGGCTGATCAAGCAGCTCGTGCAAGCCGAGCACCTTGTTCGGCGTCGCGACTCGAACCGGGACCGAGAGGATGCGCTCAGCCAGCTCACTGAGGTCTTTGAGACGAGCACCGTTACCAGCGAGCACCAGCCCGGCGCTGAGCTGGCTCGCCAGTCCCGTCTCCGAGACGAGGTTCGCTAACCGCTGTAAGAGACCACAGACCGCTGGCTCCATCGCCTCGGCGAACAACTTAGGACACAGCTGGCGCGGCTCTCGCAGACCGATGGTCTCAACTCGAACCAGCTGACCGGCTTCCACTAAATCCCTGCACGCCTGCCCGTAGCTCTGTTTGACCTGCTCAGCGTTTCGTTGAGGCACCAATAAGCCCTGCGAGAGCGCTTTGGTGAGCTCATTCGAGCCACCGCGCTCAGTCCTTGCAGCGATCAAAGCGCCTTTCGCGTACGTCGCTGCCGTGGTGGTCTGTCCGCCGAGCTCAAGCAGCGCAACGCCGGCCGTCTTTTCTTCGTGCGATAGGGCGCCAGCGGTTGTGGCGAGCACATTCGAGCACACGGCTTCGACCTGGACTTTGGCGCTGCGCACCGCTCGAACCAAGTTATCGAGTGTCGCTTCGCACAAACTCAAGTGCTGCACGTCGACCTCGAGCCGCTGTCCTTTGAGCGCATGAGGGCGCTCTCGATACGATCGCCCATCGAGGCGGTAGTTTCGAACGGCTTCGTGAACCAAGCGCTGACGGCGACGGGTGAACCGCTCGCGCGCCGTGTCCTCTGCTCGCCGACAATCGCGCGGCTGAACTAATGCACCTGAGACACTTGCGAGCCCCGAGGCTGCGTCTACAGCCAAAGAGGGATGAGTGACCACCATCACGACACGGCTGACGCGCGTGTCCGACATCAGCTCCAACTGACCGAGAAGCTCTTGGATCTCATGGGACAAAGCGGGAAGATCAATGACCGCGCCAGCGCCGATTCCCCGTGAGGACCGACGAGCCACGCCGCGTACCTCGGGCGGCTGCCCGTTTAGACCGCAATCAAAAATGGCGGCACGCAGACAGTGGCTACCCAAATCGAGTACGCACACTTGATCTCGATGACGACCATTTCTTCGCGCAGGGGACAACACGCTCAGTTCTCTCCGAATCGACGCACAGGCTAGGCCTTGATGGCCGGTTGGCAAGTGCCTACTGCAGCCCCCCTCTGGTTAAAGTTATTTTATTACTGATTAAACAGGTGACTAGAGAACACAACCTCGACCACTCGGCGCTATTCGACTTCTAGTAGAAGTAGAGCACGTGAACATTTGTACAGCGCCTCTTTACCCGCGTATCTGCCCATCGCCGAGGACCTGAAACTTGTACGTACAAAGCTCCGCCAGCCCCATCGGGCCCCGCGCATGCAACCGGTTCGTACTGATCCCGACCTCAGCTCCGAGTCCGAAGCAGCCGCCATCGGTAAAGCGCGTCGAGGCGTTGTGATAAACGGCGGCTGAATCCACCTCAGCCAAGTAGCGCCTAGCCGCAAAACCATCCTCGGCGATGATCGCATCGGAATGGGCTGAGCTGTGGCGCTGGGTGAAGGCGATCGCCTCATCCAAATCATCCACCACCCGGATCGACAAGATCAGATCAAGGTATTCGGTGTCCCAGTCTTCACTGCTCGCCGGCACGCCCGCCGGCAAATGCGGCAGCGCACGAGGGCAACCTCGAAGCTCGACGCCGCGAGCGGCGAGATCCGAAGCCAGGTCGGGTAAAAGGCGAGCTGCAACCGAATGATCGACCAACAGATTTTCAATCGCATTGCAGACACCCGGTCGCTGCGTTTTGGCGTTGAGTACGATCGCGCGCGCCATCTCTGACTTGGCTGAGTCATGAATATAGACGGAACACAGCCCCTTATCGTGCTTCACGACAGGGATTCTACTTTGAGCAATCACCGCACGAATCAGGCCAGGGCCTCCGCGAGGAACGACGAGCTGAATCCCCTCCTCATGGATTAACAGCTCACGAATGAAGCGCCTCTCCTGATTGGGAACCAGCTGCACCAGGTTAGGGTCCAAGCCTTCTTGTACCAGGCCCTGGCGCATCGCCTCGACCAAGGCTGCGCTGGTCCGTCGAGCCTCTTTTCCGCCGCGCAGAATCACTGCGTTTCCACTTCGTAGACATAAACCGGCGGCATCGACGGTGACGTTCGGACGGCTCTCATAGATGACCGCAACCACGCCGATCGGAACGGCGACCTTGCGCAAGGTCAGCCCATCCTCGATTCGGCGCTCCTCTAAGATACGCCCGACAGGATCCGGCAGCTCGCCCACCGCTCTCAAGTCAGCGATGACCGACTCAAGACGGTCCTCATCAAGCAACAAGCGGTCCATCAGCGCGGTCGATAGCCCGGATCGCTCAC
>JBDQPD010000012.1:0-46342 GCA_040260805.1 Myxococcota bacterium
CCTTTGATTCGCTCAAAGACCCAGCTGCGGTTGAGCAACGGTCAAGCCATCGATGATGACCGTCTTGATCGATTACTTAGTCTGGCGCCGCGGGCGGTACTCGGGCTGCGTCTTGATGATCAACTAAACGTGATCGAAGATACCTTGGGTTTGAAGCGGCAGGGGCGAGTTATCGGTTGCGGTGGTGACCCGATCGATTCAGCGCTCGCGCTGCGTGCCTGCCTGGCGCTGGCGCACAATCGTGACGTCCCCGTCTTGGAATTTGAGGCGCCCGTGGTGCTTCCGATTCCGTCCGTCTCAAGAGATGCAGGTCGGCCACTTGCCGATCAGCAAGTTCGCGCCGATGCTGGGGCGTCGAATCCAGCCGACGTTGGGGAGCCACGTTGAAAACAGCGGTCGTACTCAACGGCAATGCCAAGCGGGTTGGTCCTCGCTTGATTGCGAATTTTCGACAGCTGGTTCCTGAGCGAGATCTCTATATTTCTGAATCGATTGACGAAGCGCGAGCGATCGTCGCTCACCTCATTGACGAGGGTTACGAGCGGATCATGAGCGGTGGGGGCGATGGGACCTTCGTTCAAGTGGTCAATGACATGACCGACCGCGTCCGCGCAGACAACGTCGCCAACCCGGACGCGCCACCGCGCGAGTACCCACAGATTGGTTTGCTTCGTCTGGGTACGGGCAACGCGGTCGCTGGTTTGACGGGGGCGAGTCGGCCGACTCGAGATCTCATGCGTCTTCGTGATGGACGGGTTGGACCGCCGATCCCGGTCGATATGATCGTCGCAGAAGGGAAGCGTTTCCCCTTTGCCGGCTTCGGTTACGATGGCGAGCTGCTCAACGATTATCTGTGGCTCAAAGAGCGCGTCGAGAACCCGATTCTTAAAAAGCTGTTCCACTCGGTCGCCGGCTACTTTCTCGCGCTCGGGCTCAAAACGGTGCCACGGCACATGCGGGGGCGCGGCGTCTCAACCACGATGCGGATCACTGCGCTTGAGCCTGCATGGTATATGGACCCGCTCAACAACGATGAGCCGGTTGAACACCCAGCGGGTGCGGTCTTGTTTGAAGGTGCCGCCACCGTGGCCTCAGTCGGTTCGGTCCCCTTCTATGGTTACGGAATTCGTATTTTCCCGTTCGCCGGTCAAAAGCCGGGCACCTTCCAGCTTCGAGTCGCAAGCGTCAGCGTGTTTCATGCCGTCGCAAATTTGGGCGCTTTGTGGCGCGGTAACTATCGCAACCCGCAAGGTTGCTTTGATTTCTTGTGCAGCCGCATTCGGATCGAGAGCGATGCACCGCTTCCTTATCAGGTGGGTGGAGATGGAGCGGGTTGGCGAACGGATCTGGAGTTTGCGGTCGATGATCTTCCGGTGCCGGTGGTCAATATGCGGCCTGCTTTGACGGCGGGCAATGCCTGAGCAGGCGCAAGCAGCTAAAGGGCAACCTGGTGCGATAGCGGTTCGATTTGTTGTCGATGGCAACGAGTCGAGGATGCGCCTTGATCAATTTTTGAGCGGTAAGATCAGGCGGCTCAGCCGCAGCCGATTGCAGCGGTTTATTCTACGCGGTGATGTCGAGCTCAACGGCACCGAGACGACCCCTTCCCAGCGTCTTCATGCCGGCGACCAGATTGCGCTTTGGCGTATCCCGCCGCCTGAACCACCCGCTGGTGGCTGGCCTACCGAGATCACGCGCGGGCATGACTGGGTGGCGCTCAACAAGCCTGGTGATCTGACCGTCCATCCCACCGCCCGTTATTTTCATCAAACGGTGACGGCCTGGATGGAGCAGCAAGAGCGAGGCTTTGACGACGCCCGTCTGGTGCATCGGTTGGACCGAGAGACCAGCGGTGTGCTGTTGATCGCTCTAGGGCTGCCTGCAGATCGCCGTTTAGGTATCGCCTTTGAGCGCAAGCAGATCCGCAAAGAGTACCTCGCCGTGGTCGAAGGCCATGCGCCGGATGAAGTCATCTGCGACGGGCCGATTGGAAACGATCCGAACAGCGAAGTGATTCGGCTCAAGCAGGCGGTTGTAGAGGGTGGCGCTCAGGCGCTCACTCGCGTGGTCCTCGAACGTCATTTGACCCGAAACCGCAGCCTCGTTCGTTGCTTTCCTGAGACCGGCCGAATGCATCAACTACGGGTGCACCTGAGTCATCTTGGCCATCCGATCATCGGAGACAAGATTTATGGATCGGCCGACGATCAGGCTTATGATGTATTCTGTGAACACGGTCTGACCCCGGAACTTGCTCAAGCCTTTGGCGCCAACCGACAACTTCTTCACGCCGCCGTCCTCGAGTTTCCTGATCCGCAGGCTGGTAGCGTCCGTGTCGAGGCGTCTTTGCCTGAGGATTTTTTGTCCCTTTTGGGATGAAGTTTGGCGCTGAAATGTTTCTGTCGCTTGACGAGCGCCACAGGGCGCGCTCTGTGACCGTTCCTTGGAACAGGAGAGATGATCGTGAATGCTGCTTTAGGAGAGTTAACCGAGGTCGTGAGTCGACAGGGCGCCGTGCTCGTTGCGATTCGTGAGCAAGTCTCCAAGTCAATCGTCGGTCAGACCGTCTTGGTCGACCGTTTGCTCGCTGCGCTTTTGGCGCGTGGTCACCTGCTCGTCGAAGGGGTTCCGGGTTTAGCCAAGACGCGCACGATCAATGCGTTGGCGCAGGCGCTAGCGCTCGATTTTCGGCGCATTCAATTTACGCCTGATCTTTTGCCGTCAGATTTGACCGGTACCACGATCTATCGCCCCCAAGACGGAAAGTTCGAGACGCGCAAAGGCCCCGTCTTTGCCAATCTTGTACTCGCTGATGAGGTCAACCGTGCGCCGGCAAAAGTTCAGTCTGCCCTCTTAGAGGCGATGGCCGAGCGCCAGGTGACCTTGGGCGACGGGACGCACCATCTACCCAGCCCCTTCACGGTGATGGCGACTCAAAATCCCATCGAGCAAGAGGGTACCTACCAGCTGCCCGAAGCTCAACTGGATCGCTTCTTATTGCATGTGAACGTCGGCTACCCGAGCATCGAAGAGGAGCGTCTGATCGTCGATGCCGTGATTACCCCTTCGGCGAGCGCTGTCGAAGCGGTCGCCTCGGCGAGCGAGCTTGAAGCCTTGAGCGGTTTGCTACCCCAGATTTATGTCGACGAGCGGGTGCGCGATTATATGGTCGATTTGGTCTTCGCTACCCGTGACCCTCAAGCGTTTAAAGTGCGCGATCTTCAAGGACTGCTCGAGTATGGTGCTTCGCCTCGCGCCAGCATCGGGCTTGGCCTCGCTGCACGCGCTCAGGCGGTTTTAGCCCGCCGTGCCTACGTCACACCCGACGACGTCAAGACCATGGCAAGTGACGTCCTGCGCCACCGGATGGTGCTGAGTTACGAGGCACGCGCTGAGGGCGTCTCGGCGGATGAGATCGTCAACCGTATCCTCGCTGCGGTGCCCGTACCGTGAGCGCAGGCCCTGCATCGACTGAAGCGCGGACCCGTGATCTGCTGGCGCGTGTGCGCCGTGCGGTTGCGCTCGCCTCGCGCATGAGCAGCTCGGAGGCTGCGGGTGCCTATCGCTCAACCTTCAAGGGTCAAGGTCTCGATTTCGCTGAGCTCGATGAGTACAGCCCCGGTGACGACGTTCGTCATATCGATTGGAACGCAACCGGTAGAATGGGAAAGCCCTTCGTCAGGCGGTATCATGAAGAGCGTGAGGGCACGGTCATGTTGTTGGTCAATCGCGGCCGCCAGATGCACTTCGGCTCCAACCAGTGGCGCAAAGCAGATACCGCCGCCGAAGCTGCAGCCCTTTTGGCGGTTTTAGCTGTTCGTAATCGCGACCGAGTGGGTTTGGTGACCTACGGCGAAGAGCAACCGATGGGGCTTGCGCCCGCCAAAGGAATGGACCCGGCGATGCGCATTATTCGTGAGGTCCTGGTGGCGCCTGAGTCCAGTGATTCGGTCGAGCCACTTGCCCGAGCGATTGAGCGTTGCGGTCGCTTGCTTCGTCGCAGCGCCATGGTGATTGTGATCGGGGATCTACTCACAGCCGAAGAGCTAGCCGATCTGCCCATTTTAGCCGCCCGGCACGAGGTCTTGTGTTTGGCTGTTCGCGACCCGCTGGAGCGGGCTTTACCCAATGCGGGTTTGGTTCGGCTTGAGGGGGTAGGTCTTGTCGATACGAGTGACGCAGGGTTGCGAGCTCGTTATGCTGCGCAACGTGAGCAAGCCGAAGCCCAGGTTCGCCAGGCAGCAGCCCGTTGCGGGTCTGGTCTGGTCGAGCTGGTGGCGGGTGAAGATCCATTGCCTGCGGTGATGGCTTGGTTGCGCCGGCGTGCCGGCCGGCGACGGGTTGCCTAATGTTTTTGCTGCTCGCCTTAGCGCTTGATGCTGGTTCGATCAGCGACGCCGGACCTCGGCTGGCGGCGTCTGTCGATGCGTCATCAGCGGATGCAGGCTCGAGCCAAGATTATGGCCTTCAGGTCTCGGTAGAGGCGAGCAACGCACAGCCCGGTGATCCCATCTGGCTGGTGCTCAAGCTGCGCTACGACAAGAGCTTATCGGTGGATGTCCCAGAGGTCCTTCCGGACGGGCGCGGGATGGCACCCTTGGGACCTCCCGAGCGAAGCCCAAAAGACGACGGCGATGCGCTGCTTGAGACCTTGCGGTTTCCCTTTGTCTTGTTAGCCTTAACGGATGTTCGGACACCAAAGTTCACGCTTCGAGTAGGAGACGATGAGTTAGCGATTCCGTCCTTACCGTTGATGGTTCCCGATGCAGGGCCCTCGAGCGAGGCGCCGGACCCGGACCTTGAGGGTATGGTGGTTTATCGCTCGGGTCCTGCACCTTGGGTTATTCCGACCTTGGCCCTCGTTCTCGGTCTGATCGCGTTGGTGCTGGCGCTGCGGTTCTGGTGGTCGAAGCGCTCAGTGATCGTTGACGAGCCTGAAGCGGTGATCGATGCGGGCGGTGAGTTCATGACTTTAGTCGCTCGTTTGCGGGCGCAGCTCAGTGATGACCCCGAGATCGTTCGCGGGTGTTGGTTTGATCTGTTGACCGGGCTTCGGGTGTATTTGGATCGGCGCTTTGGTTTGCAATCCGCTCAGTCGACGACCGAGGAGATGCTCAGCGCTCTAGCCTCGACGCGGATCGTCGGAATTCCGCGTGTGGGTTTGAGCCAGCTGCTCGAGCGAGCCGATGAAGTCCGCTATGCCGCCGCTGAGTCCAGTCGAGAGGCGATGGCGGATCTGCTCGATCAGGTTGAGGTTTGGGTCGGCACAGCCGAGCAAGCCAAGACTCAGGAGGATCGATGACGACCCCTGAGCTGACTCCAATTCTTGGCATCTTGTGGGAGCGACCATGGGTCTTACTGCTGGCGTTCGCGCCGCTGCTCCATCTGTGGCGCAGTGGTCGACAGCGTAGCATTGCGCTCGCGACCGCTCCTGTCTTTCGAGATGTGGGCAGGGGCTTAGGCTGGGCTCGTGCGGTGCATGGCGTGACGCGCTTGGTTTGGGTTATCAGTTTTGCCCTAGGCGCTGTTGCGCTCGCAGGGCCTCGAGCGCACCAAAAAGGACAACAGCAGCGCAGCGGTATCGACTTGGTCGTGGCTTTGGATCTGTCGACCTCGATGAACGCCCTTGATCTCGCCGGCGGCGACGTTTTGAGGCGCGCCATGACGCTCAAAGAGGCTCGCATGCGCACTCGAATCGCAGCGGCACGCCGGGTCGTTGATGAATTTATTGAGCAAAGACCTCGCGACCGAATCGGTCTGGTCGTTTTTGCGGGCGATGCCTTTCCTCAGGTGCCGCCAACCTTCGACCATGATTATCTGCGCGAGGTCCTGCGCTATTTGCGTCCAGGGCTGCTCCCCGATGGCACCGCGATCGGCAACGCGTTGCTGGCTGGAGTTGCTCGCCTTCAAGAAAGTCAGGCTCACACCAAGGTCTTGGTCTTGGTGACGGATGGCGACAATACAGCAGGCAATGTTGAGCCTAAGGATGCTGCCCAAACGGCCGCTGACAAAGACGTACGCGTCGATACCGTTTTGATCGGCGAGGGCCAGGGCATGGTCCCGGTCCTCTCGGATCAAGAAGGAGAGATGGCGCGGATCGGTCAGGCGGCGCTTCCCGCCAACCCAGAGCTCCTCAAAGCCATCGCCCAAGCCACTGGAGGAGAGGCTTATCAAGCGGGCGCTGAAGAGGAGTTACGCAATCGTTTCCATACGATTCTTGATGACCTCCAGCGCAGCGAACTCAACGACGAAGCTGCTTGGGCTCGAAGCCATGATTTGACGCCTGGCTTGTTGCCGTGGCTCGGGTTGGCGCTGCTCTTAAGCTTAGCCTTTCGTGCCCTCGTGCCGGTGAGGGCCTGATCATGAGGTTTGCTGAGCCGTTGTGGTTGGTTGGACTGCTCATGATGCCGCTCTTGTGGCGGTGGGGTTTTGGTTTGGTAGCCGGGCGTCCTGATGCGCTGGAACGCTTAGGTGACCCGGTCGGCTTGAGGAGTAATCAAGACCTTGAATCGCGTGAGCGATGGGTCCGCATCCTGGCCTCGTCAGCTTATGTCCTAGCCGTCCTCGCGCTAGCTCAGTTTGAGGGGCCGCCGGAAGCGACCGTCGTACCAGGGAGGGGTCTGGACGTCTTGGTTGCGGTCGATACCAGTCGCTCGATGGCTGCGCGTGACCTCACACCTGATCGCTTGGTTGCGGCTAAAATATTAGTGGAATCGTTGAGTCAGCGTTTGCAGGGGGACCGCATGGGTTTGATCGCCTTTTCTGGCGTCGCACACCTGCAATGTCCATTCACGGCTGATCTGTCGATTTTCAGGCGTTATGTGCAGCAGCTCGAGGCGGGCGCTTTGCCCGTAGGCGGGACGAACTTATCGCAAGCCGTTGATCTGGCGCTCGAGATTTTTGAGCGCGCTGGCGAAGGCGATCGCGTCTTGGTGCTGATGACCGACGGCGAAGACCATAGCGGCGAGGAGATGAAGGCGATTGGCGAGCGGCTAAAGGCTGCAGGGGTCAAAACTCACCTGGTCGCAGTGGGGTCGGATTTGGGTGAGCCGGTTCCTGATGCTAAGGGCGGGTATCTTAGAGATCGGCAGGGGCGCCCTGTGGTCAGTCGGACCGACCGGAAAGGCTTAAAGGTGATGACCGACGCTGCTGATGGCGTGCTCTTTGGGTTGCAGCCCGGCTCGCCTGCAGCGGATCGTTTAGAGGGCGCTATTTTAGCCTTAGACCGGCAGGCGAACCGACCGACTCGCCACGAGCGCAGGCCTCGATGGTATCTGGGTTTGTTAGCTGGGGCTTGGCTGCTCGGAGCGCTCGCTCGACGGCTGCCTTCACAAGCCCTAATTCTTGCGCTGCTGCCTTTCCTAACCGGCATGACCGGTATGCGCCATGAAGACCCTGATGCTCGCCGTGGTTTGGCTCTGCTCAAAGAGGGTAAAGCCGATGAAGCCCTTGCTGCCTTTGACGCCGCAAGCCAGCGCGGGGCGAGTCCTGCTCTATCCTATAATCGAGGGCTGGCGTTGCTGGGTAAAGGTGAGTCCCAAAAGGCTGCTCAAGCCTTTGGCAGGGCATCCGCCCGCTTGGAGGGCGCGCAGCGCGCTGATGCGGAGGCTGCTCGAGGCATGGCGCTTGCTCGCAATGGCGACAAAAAAGAGGCGCTACGGGCGCTCACCAATGCGCTGCGTCTCAAGCCTAATCATCCGGTGGCGACACCGTGGCTGCGGCATCTTCTAGCGCCTCAGCCCAAGCCGCCCGACGACAAAGATAAGAACCAAGACGATAAGGACCAAGATCAAGACGGCGACCAACAGTCGGACCCCAAATCAGGTGATGGGGGTCCTCAACCTGATGCAGGCTCTACCGGAGACTCTGGAACTCAATCCAAAGACTCGCCGCAACAAGAGCCGCAAGGGCGACCCGAGGCGGGGCCACAGCCCGAGCAAGCAGAACCCGAACCTAAGCCTTCGAGCGATGCCGGGCCAGAGCCTGAATCGGGTGATGCAGGTGCCAATAATCAACCCCAACAGGCGCAGGAAAAGCGTGGCGATGCGGGCCCTGAATCCGACCAAGAGAACCTCCTACGGAACTATCAAGCGCGCGAACGCCTCTTGCCCCTCGATCTTTGGAAGGGCAGTCGGCAACAGCGTCCCGTGGAGAAGGATTGGTGAGATTTCTTTGGCTCGGCATCTTGATCGCAGCGCCTGCTCAGGCACTGCAAGTTGTCGCTGAAATTGAACCCGCTCCAGCACGCGCAGGTGAGCGCGTTCAGTTGACCCTGCGCGTCTCATCAGACTCACGAGCGGCGGTTAAGGTTCAGGATCTCGGGCTAGGAAGTTTCTCGCTGATCTCCAAAGGAGGCTCGAGCAGCAGCACGCAAATGACCTTCTCTGGTGGTCGTCGTAATGTCGTGCACAGCAGCGTTCACCGGTTCGTCTTGAGGGCGCCTCAGTCACCAGGTGATTACCCCTTAGGGCCTGTTAAAGTGTCAGCTGGCGCTCAGGTGGGTCAGTCGGCCCAGGTGCCTGTTCGCGTGGTGTCTGCTGGTGACGTCGTTCGAGGGGCAAAAAACACATCCGAAGAGCTGTTCGTCGACTTTACGGTCGATCCGCCGGAGCCCTTTGTCGGTCAGCAGTTCACGGTGACCGCTCACGTCTACAGTCGAGTCCGCCTTGAGGGGGTCGCCGATCTCGATTTCCCCGAGGCTAAAGGCGTTTGGTGGGAGCAGCTCGAGAGCCCGAGTCGCGCAGGCAGCGAGGTCGTCGTCTACTCCGGTCGGCGCTATCGCCGACATATGGTGGGACGGATCGCTGGATTTGCCGAGCGAGAGGGCGAGCTGGTGCTGACCGGCGGTGAAGCCGCGGTTCAAGTCATGCAGGGGGATCTGTTCTTTGGTGGGCTCAAAGAGAAGACACTCTATGCGAACCCGGTGACCTTGAACGTTCAAGCGCTGCCTCCGGACGCTCGGGCGACTCAAGTGGGGCGATATTCTGTGCGTCACGGCTACATCGCCAATCGGCTCAACTTGGGTGACGTGATCGAACTTAAAGTGACCGTGAAGGGCGATGGCAACATCAAGGCCTTTCCATTGCCGGAGGTCCGCTTGGCGCCGGGCTTGAGGGGCTTTACGCCCAAGCGTGATGTGGTGATGAATGAAGGCAGCACCTTGATTGGGGGTACCCTCACTTGGGTGTTGCCCATTCAGGCGACCGTGCCCGGTAAACACCGTCTGCAGGCGATGGACGTACGTTGGTTCGATCCGGATAAGCAAAGCATACGGACCGCTCGTGTCGGCCCCTTCGAGTTCGACGTGGTGGGAACGCTTACGGTTCCAAAGGGTGACCCCGCCGCGCAGGCGGACTCCGGATCCGCTCATCCTCTACGCGGACCAATCGGTAGCTTTCGGAGCGAGCGCATGACGGCTTCGTGGCTCGCCCATCCAGGCGCCATCTTGATCTTAGCGCTGCTGGTCCTTTTGTTGTGGTTGCCGCGAACGGTGCGCTCGGTCGCTGGACCTGAAGAGATCAGGCGAGGTGACTTAGAGTTGGCTCTTGAAGCTGCCCTAGGTGTCCCTGTTCGAGGTTTGGGACGCAACGAGTTACTGGACCAGGCGGCTCAAGCCTTGGGCGTTGAACGGGCTGCGGAGCTGGATGAACAACTCAGCGCGCTGGACGCAGCAGCCTATGGGCCGTCTGAGCAAACCGCTGAGGCGATCAAAGCTCGTCTGGTCGTTTGGTTGGGAGCGTCGTCATGATGCTTTCTTTGCTGCTGCTGGCAGCTACAGCCCAAGAGCGCTTCGAGGCAGGGGATGCCGCTGCAGCCCAAAACTTGCTCGAGAAGTCGCCGCGTCCATCGGATCCTGTTTGGCGGTATAACCGTGCCGTCAGCGCTCACGCTGCAGGGCGTTTAGGTCGCGCCATGGCAGATTATGAATGGCTGACATTGCGTGACCCCGAAGATGACGCAGTGCGCATTAATCGATTGTTGGCTCGATTGGATCGAGGGGCAGGGGACGACGCAGAGCCGCCGCTTGGGCAGCTCGCCCGCTTGCCCTTGCGTACGATTTTCGTCTTTGGGCTGTTGGCAGCGTTGGTCGGTTTGCTTCGTCTGCGCCAGCGCGACGCATTGTTTCGCCTGGCGCGTTTGATCTCGAGTTTGAGTATTTTCTTGTTGGTGATGCACCATCTCTTGCTTGCGCTAGATTCGCGCACTGTGACAGTGCAGGAGCGTGCATTGCTGGAACGTCCCGAGGTCAAAGCGCGCAGTCTTCTTGAGATTCCTGAAGGAAACCTTTTAGATGCTGTGGAGACTCAGGATGAGTGGGTGAAGGTTCGGACAGGATCAGGGGTCATGGGCTGGATGAAGAGCGGTGACTTGATCGAACTGAGTGGAGAAGAGCAGTGACGCTGATCATGATCCCTGCGCTGATGTTTGCGCAGGTCAATAATCCGATGCTCAACATGGAGCCTGATGGGCTTGACCGCGCGCCTGAGCGCGTCGAAGCCGAGCAGGAGACAGACCCGCTGAAATATCGGGCAAAAGCCAAGGCGCTTTATGAGCGCGCCCAAAAGCTCTTGAAGGGTGATTTGGGGATCGAAGCTGCCCAGACCTTTCGCACCGTGATCGAGAAGTACCCCTTCTCCCGTTACGCCGTTCTTGCCGAGCTTGGCCATGCCCAAGCGCTTGCGACTCAAGGCGAGGCAGAGGGCGCATTGGACGGCTTTACACGGTTCCTAAAGCAACACCCAGGGCACCCAAAAACAGCCGACGTGCGCTTTGCAATCATGGAGACCAACTGGGCCGAGCGCCCAGGAGACTTTGCCTTGCTACCGCCCGCTTATGAGCGGGATTTAGAGGACGCTCGCGCGACGGTGATCGCAGCGAATGCGTTTTTGAGGTTTCACGCTGATGACCAGCGCACGGAAAAAGTTCGGGCGATCAAGTCCAAAGCGAGGGGATTGCTCTACCAGCAAGCCGTATTTCTTGCTCGTTGGACAGCCGACCAAGGTCGGCATCAAGCTGCCCTGTCGCGCTGGCAGATGGCGCGGACGGAGTTTGCAGATCAACCACTCACTGACCCGGACAAGGCGTGGCTCAAAGTCTTGACGCAAAGAGCTTCTGCAGACCCGGTCAAGCATCCGGAGGAGCCCAAACTTCACCCCGAAGCTTCGGTGACGGGGAAGGAGTCTCAACCGTGAGCGCGCATCAACTCCGTTTTATCAGCGGCAAGTATCAAGGCGGAACCTATCAGCTAACCGACGGTGACGAGGTCGTCATGGGGCGCGGCATGGACGCTGGGCTGACCTTATTTGAAGAGATGGTGAGTCGTCACCATGCGCGGTTTAGTGTCGAAAAGGGCTCGGTGGTCGTCGAGGACTTGCGCTCGAAAAATGGAACGTTCGTCAACGGCGAGCGGGTTGAGCGCTGCGAGCTAGCGGTTGGTGATCGGATTTTGATGGGGACTTCGATCCTGCGGCTTGAAGAGCTCGCAAGCGGTACGACTCAAGCCGACTCCGAAGCCTTGGTGGCCGCCCACGAGGTGGCTGCTCTTGAACCAGAGCAAGCAGAGCGCGCCGCTGCGCTGGAAACGATGGTTCCCTCAGCTGATGATTTCGATGATCTGGATTTTGATGAATCGAGTTTGACGGGAGCGACGGCAACCTCGGTAGCGGCTGCGATCGCTTCGATGGCTGAAGACGGCGATGATGAAGACGCTGACGAAGAGGAAGAAGCTGAGCACCAATCGGCGGAAGCCGAACCCGTAGAAGATGACGAGCCGTAGCTGGTAGACCTTGAGACCGCAGATGAAGAGCCTGTGCTCGAACCCGACGAGATGGTTTTTGATGACCCCATCGATGAACCTGCCGATGAGCAGGTCCATACAGAGTCGGATACTAAGCCACCAGAGGACCAGGCCTTGTTGGATGGCTCTGATGACGACGAGGTGGACCCCTTCGCCGATGATCTAGGTGATTCGGTTGAGTCAGAGTTAACGGTCCCGGGCGATACCGCAGCCACTGGCCACTCGGGCGTTGACGAAACGGCTTATCGCGAGCGTTGGGGGGATGCGCCTTTGAGTGTTTATCTCGCACATCCGATGCAGCCGAGCCTGGAATTCTTGAGTCCTGAGCAGTTGAGTGCGTTGCAAGCAGCGCATAATCACGGAAATTTGAGCGGCATCGCTGAGGCGCTTCGCAAAGACGACGAGCGAGTGAAAAAGACGGTCACCTTTTTGCTGCGCTCTGGTTATCTCGAAGGAACCTGAGTCGAACTTTGCCATTTCCTGTTGAACCCGGGGCTAAGGTCGTGCAGTAGGCGTCCGCCCCGTAGGGGCACACACCTGGCTTCATGGCGCGTCGTCTAATGGCAGGACACTGGTTTTTGGTACCAGCCGTTGTAGGTTCGAGTCCTACCGCGCCAGCCAAATCCGCCGGGTGAACGAGGGATGGGTTCTGCAATGGCAACCCGAGGTAAGATTAAGGTCTTTGCGGGCAACGGATGCCCGCAACTGGCCGAGTCTATCTGCGAAGCGCTTGGTGTGCCGATGGGCCAGGCAACCGTTGGCCGGTTCAGTGATGGCGAAGTTAACATCGACATCATGGAATCGGTTCGTGGGTGCGATGTGTTTGTGATTCAAAGCACCAGCGCTCCGGCCAACGACCACCTGATGGAGCTGTTGGTGATGGTCGATGCGCTCAAACGCGCATCGGCAGAGAACATCACCGCCGTCATCCCGTACTACGGCTATGCTCGTCAGGATCGAAAGGCCTCGCCTCGGGCTCCTATCTCGGCGCGCTTGATCGCTGACTTGCTGCTGACAGCAGGCGTCAATCGAGTTCTGTCGATGGAGTTTCATGCAGGGCAGATCCAGGGCTTCTTTAATGCCCCTGTGGATCATCTGTACGCCATGCCGGTCATGCGCAGTTACCTCGCCGATCATTTCCGCGAGCTGGGCGTCGAAGACCCTCAGCAGCAGCTGGTGGTGGTGAGTCCGGATGCGGGTGGTGTTGAGAAGGCACGTGCTTATGCTCGCCGTTTGGGCGCGTCGTTAGCGATTATCGACAAGCGTCGTGAGCGAGCGAATCAGAGTAAAGTGATGAACTTGGTGGGTGAAGTGGAAGGCCGCCACGCGTTGTTGGTCGATGACATGATCGATACCGCGGGAACGCTCTGTCATGCTGCCGAGGCGGTCAAAGCGCATGGCGCATTGTCCGTTCGAGCTGCTGCGACCCATGCGGTTCTGAGCGGCCCGGCGAAAGAGCGGCTCATGAATTCGGTGATCGAAGAGGTGGTGGTCTCGAATACGATTCCCCATGATACGATCGCTGAGGACTGCCCCAAGGTGACGGTCTTGAGTGTGGCGCGGCTCTTCGCTGAGGCCATCTCTCGAGTGAATTCGAGTCGAAGTATTTCGAACCTCTTTGAATAAGAAGCGCTCATGCGAGGCTGCAATGAAGCAGCGTGATCGTGGAGCGACGTAGGAGAAAGACATGCATATTCTTAAAGCCGAGAGCCGGACGAAAACCGGAAAAGGCAACAACCGACGGCTTCGATCTGCAGGCAAGACGCCAGGTGTTTTGTACGGTGGTGAGGGCGATTCGAGCAGCGTCTCGGTCGATGCTGCAGAGTTGGGTCGCCTGCTGCGCAGCGCCCATCGTCGCAACACCCTGATCGGTCTCGAGATTGATGGCAACAAAGCCGAACCGGTGCTGGTCAGCGAACTTCAATCGGATCCGATCACGCGCCAACTGATTCATGCAGACTTCGTGCGCGTGGATCTAACCAGCCCGATTACGGTCAAGGTCCCTGTCGAGATGGTCGGCAAAGCTAAGGGTGTCTTGATCGGCGGCCGGATGCGCTTAGTTCGCCGTGTGGTGGACTTGAGCTGCTTGCCTGAGGTGATCCCATCCTCCTTCCCGGTTGATGTGACACCGCTCGACGGTGACGAGGCTTTTCGTTTCAGCGAGTGCCCTGCCGCTGACGGCATTGAGAAGGTCTTCAAGAACGACTTCGTAGTCGTTCAGTGCGTCAAGGGACGTGAAGCACGTCAAGCCGATGCGGATGATGCCAACGCCGAAGAAGCTTAGGTCGTTTGAACCGAATCCTTTCATGGTTTCGCCGCAAGAGCTCCGAAGGGCAGTCCGCTCCTCGGGGCTCTTTGCGCGTTGAGGACGCTCCGATGTGGTTGGTGGTGGGCTTGGGTAACCCGGGCTCAAAATACGATAAGACGCGTCACAACATCGGTTTTATGGTGGCGGAGCGTCTCGCCGAGCGCGCGGGGTTCAAACTCGACACCAAGAAGTTCAATGCGCGCTTCGGTAGTGGTTTGATCGCCGGCCAAAAGGCTGTGGTCGCCAAGCCGCAGACCTTTATGAATTGCAGCGGCGATTCGGTGCAGCCGATGGCTGCATTTTATAAGCTCTCTTCGCAGCGTGTGATCGTCGTTCATGACGAGCTTGATCTTGGCTTTGGTTGCGTCCGAATCAAGCAGTCTGGGGGCCATGCTGGCCACAATGGCTTGCGTTCCATCGGTGCGCGATTAGGCGGCGGTGATTACCCGCGCGTTCGGATCGGGATCAGTCGGCCGAGTCATGGCGGTGACGTGACCGGACACGTTCTGGGTGCTTTCAGTAGCGGTGAACGCGGGGACTTGGACGAGGTCATCGAGCGAGCATGCGACGCGGTGGAGGCGTTGGTGCGCGATGGAGTCGTCTCCGCAATGAATACAGTCAACGGTCTGCCCCCCGTTTGCTGAGCCGCAGCGCCGTTTGTCGGTGGGGCTGTCCATCACATCGTCATTGACCCGCTAGAGGCTCGTCCCTATAGGGCGCTCGCTCAAAGCAACTCTATAGGGAGTATGATGTCTATTGATACATGGTTGTATCTAGTCCCCGTGGCCGGTCTCATCGGCTTGATCTATGCCTTCGTCACGTCGAAGTGGGTCACCGCTCAAGAAGTGGGCACCGATCGCATGCGGGAGATTTCGAACGATATTAAAGAAGGCGCCAAAGCCTTCTTAGCAGCTGAGTACAAGGTGCTTGCGATCTTTGTGGTCGTGGTCGCCGTGTTGCTCTCTGTGATGAACAATGGCGAAGCCGCCTCCCACGCACTCGTGGGTGTGAGCTTTGTCATCGGTGCGATCTGCTCCGCCGCAGCCGGCTACGCCGGGATGATGGTGGCGACGAGCGCCAATGTGCGGACCGCACACGCTGCGCGATCCGGCCTCTCGGATGCGCTCAAGGTTGCCTTCCGAGGCGGCGCAGTCATGGGCATGAGCGTGGTCGGTTTGGCTTTGCTCGGCTTGGGTTGCTTGTTCCTTGCTTACTTCAAGCTCGGCGTTGGTGGCTTTGGCGGTGAAGAGAACCTGAGTCGAGCGATTCAGGTGTTGTCCGGCTTCTCGCTGGGCGCCTCTTCGATCGCCTTGTTTGCTCGCGTGGGCGGCGGTATCTTTACCAAGGCGGCCGATGTCGGCGCCGACTTGGTGGGTAAAGTCGAAGCCGGTATTCCGGAAGACGATCCGCGCAACCCAGCCACCATCGCTGACAACGTCGGTGACAACGTCGGTGACGTCGCGGGCATGGGTGCTGACTTGTTTGAGTCGTTTGTTGGCTCGATCATCGGCGCCATGGTGCTCGGCGCGCTCGCTGGCGGTGACGCCGGCGTTCGTGCAGCCGTATTGCCTCTAGCAATCGCTGCTGTGGGTGTGATCGTTTCGATCATCTTCACCTACACGGTGAACGTCAAAGAAGGCGGCAACGCACAGCACGCTCTGGATCGCGGAACCTTAGGTGCTGCGGCGGTCATGATTGGCGCAACCTACTTCATCGCTGGGATGATCTTACCAGAAGGTGGTTTGATCCTCGACGGTAAGACCGTTGGTGTGATGCAAGTTCTTTATGCTGTGATCGGTGGACTTGCTGCTGGTGTGGCTGTCGGCTTTACGACCGAATACTACTGCGCGTGCAACAAGCCGCCAGTGACGAGCATTCGCGACGCCTCAAAGACCGGTCCTGCGACCAACATCATCGCTGGTGTCGGTGTGGGCTTCCAGTCCACGGCGCTGCCGATGATCCAGATCAGTGCTGCGATCCTTGTGTCGCACCACTTCGCTGGTCTTTATGGCGTGGCTTTGGCTGCGCTCGGTATGCTCTGCACCACTGGTATCCAGCTGGCTGTTGATGCCTACGGTCCTGTCGCTGACAACGCCGGCGGTATCGCTGAAATGGCAGCGCTTCCTGCGGAAGTTCGCCAGCGCACCGATAATCTCGATGCAGTGGGCAACACCACGGCTGCGATTGGTAAGGGCTTTGCTATTGGTTCGGCTGCACTCACTGCGCTAGCGCTTTTCGCTGCGTTTCGCGGCGTAGCGGGCATTGAGACCATCGACTTAGCCAAACCAATGGTTATGGTTGGGTTGTTGATCGGTGGTATGCTGCCTTATCTCTTCTCGTCGATGGCGATGAAGGCTGTTGGTTTGGCGGCCAACGAGATGATCGTCGAAGTCCGTCGTCAGTTCCGTGAGATCCCGGGCCTTAAAGAAGGCAAAGAGGGCGTCAAAGCCGATCACGCAAAATGCGTCGAAATCTCGACTAAGGCTGCGATCAAGCAGATGATGCTTCCTGGGCTGCTCGCTATTGCAGCTCCAGTGGCTACTGGCTTCTATGATAAGAATATGCTTGCAGGCTTGCTGGCAGGCTCGCTCGTTTCGGGTGTGCTGCTTGCGATCTTCATGTCCAATTCCGGTGGTGCCTGGGACAATGCGAAGAAGCAGATCGAGGGCGAAGACAAAGATCTCGAGAACGATCAAGGCAAGGGTTCGGATTCGCACCATGCTGCCGTGATCGGTGATACGGTCGGCGATCCTTTCAAGGATACCGCTGGCCCGGCGCTCAACATCTTGGTCAAGTTGATGACCGTGGTCGCTCTGGTGATCGCACCGCTGATCGCCAACTAAATCCGCTAGGATTGATCGCGAGGCGGGGCGGCTTAGGCTGCCTCGTTCTCGTTTTTCCAACTTTTGCTTTGCGCGCTCGGTTGAGCGCTGATAGGGCGCCTCGCCCTCGGCATTTGGCCAAGGGGGTAACATATCCTCGCATGACCATTGGGGTCATGCCGTAAGTCCGGGAGGAGATCGAATGATCCGGGAATACGAAACGGTCTGCATTCTCGATCCTGAGTTGGAAGAGCAGGGTAACCTGCAACCCCTTCTTGAGCGAATCGAAGGCAGCATCTCGAAAGCGGGCGGCACCATGCTTGGCGCCGACCACTGGGGTAAGCGCAAGCTTGCTTATGAAATCAACAAAAATAACCGCGGTTACTATGTGCTGCAGAACTACATGGGCGAAAAGTCCACTGTGGTGACCTTGGAAAAGGGTCTGCGCATCATGGACGGTGTGTGGCGTTTCCTGACGATTCAGCTTGCTGATATCGACGATCCGGAAGCTCGCCTCGCCGAAGCTAAGCTTCAGGCTGAAGCTGCTGCTGCTCAAGCTGCTCAAGCTGCCGCCGAGGCTGCTGCTGCCGCTGAGGCTGCTGAAGCCGCTGCACAAGCTGCCGCTGAAGCCGCTGCCGAAGCGCCCGCCGCCGAAGCCGCTGCTGAAGAGCCCGCCGCTGAAGCCGCTGCTGAAGAGCCCGCCGCCGAAGCCGCTGCTGAAGAGCCCGCCGCTGAAGCCGCTGCTGAAGAGCCCGCCGCCGAAGTGAGCGAGCCTGAGGCTGAAGAAGCTGTGGAAGCTGCAGCTGACGAAGAGGAGAAAACTGATGGCTAAGGAAAAACGTGGAAAGCCTGTGCGCTCTAAGAAGTGCCCTTTTGAAGCAGATCCTAACCTGAAGATCAGCTACAAAGACGTGAACCTTCTGCGTCGCTTTATCACCGAACGAGGCAAGATCATGCCTGCACGTGTCAGTGGTGTGAGCGTCAAAGCCCAGCGTAAGCTTGCGGTAGAGATCAAGCGGGCTCGCCAGCTTGCGCTTCTGCCCTACGCTGGTCAGCAAAACTAGGAGGCGTCATGCAAGTCATTTTACAACGTGATGTGCCCAACTTGGGACTCGTCGGTGAAGTGGTTACGGTCAAGCCGGGTTTCGCACGCAACTATTTGGTGCCCAAGGGCTTGGCGCTGGTCGCTGACCCGAAAGCTGTGCGCAAATGGGAGCATGCTCAGCGTTTGACTGAGCACGCAAAGCGCAAGGCTGCTACCGAAGCAGAAGGCCGAGCAACTGCGCTCAATGGCGTGGATCTAACCTTCCCAGTCCGGGTCGGTGAGCAAGATAAGCTCTTCGGTTCGGTGACTAGCCGCGACATCGCACGGGGTTTGGTTGCGCTCGGACATCCTGTGGATTCTCGTCGCATCGTGCTCGAAGAGCCGATCAAGGCGCTTGGTGTGTATCAAGTCCCGGTCAAGTTGACCGCTGGCGTCACCGCCGAGGTCAAGGTCTGGGTGGTCGCTGACCGTACTCAGCCGGTCGAGGTGATTGAAACCCCGGCTCCAGAGCCGGTCGTTCAGGAACCTGTTGAGGAGATGACCGCTGAGGCTGATGCCGACGCTGAAGTCACCGAGACTGGGGAAGAAGAGACCATCGAAGCTTGAGTTCAACGCGAGCATCGAGTCCAAGCGGGCGCCGTTGTGGCGTCCGCTTGTGTTTTTCGTAAAGAGTTCACTTTGGGGGGTCGGATCGCTTGGCGACGCAAACGGCCGCTTGTCAATTCTAGGTATCATCAGAAAATAGGCAAGATTTCGAAGCTAATACAACGAGCTAGAGCTTGTTGCGGATGGCGTTGACGACCCCTATTCTCGGTGCTAGTTGCCCGCTCGTTCAAGGGGAGAGGGCGGCCGGCTTATGTATGTGTCGACTGTTGGCATTCTCGTAATTTTAGTGATCTTCCTAGGATTACTGTTTCTATTTACGCCTTGGCTATACCGCCCGTATCTGGACCTGCTCGAAGCGCGTGAAGCGCTCGAAGCGCCAGAAGCGAGCGGTTCAGGTGTTCACGCTGTAGATCGTCTTGAGCGGCGCGTTCAGGCGAAGTGGGAATCGGCTCGTCAAAAGGTCGAGGGCTCTGCTTCGAGCAAGCGTTCGAGTCTGCGTCAGGACGCCCAAGCTAAGATCGGCGATGCAGGTCAGGCGATCCTCGAGCGCGCTCGCGCGGAAGAGGCTGAGCTAGAAGCCACGATTGATAAAGCTCGTAACGACCTCGAGGGTGACGTCAAGGCGCTCGCCGACGAGCTGGTTACTAAAGCGTTGGGAAGGAGTGCATAATGCGTCTTCTTGCCCTGATGGTGTTGATGTCCTCGTCGCTCGCAACGGCCGGCGCGAACCCCGCTGATGGTATCAACTGGTTTACGGTTGGTGACCCTCACAATCTAGCGATGGGTTGGTTCATTATGAACTTTCTCATCTTTGCTGCAGGACTTGGCTTTGTGATCCGTGGTCCGATTATGCGCCAAGTGCGCGCACGGGCAGAGCGTTTCGAGGCGCTCCTTCGTGCAGCAGACGAAGCTCGTGAGGCTGCAGAAAAACGCCAGGCTGAGTTGCAGGCTCGCCTAGACGGCTTATCGCTCGAAATTGATGCGCTCCAGAAGTCTACCGACGAGAAACTTGAGCGTGAAAAAGTGCTGATCATGGAGAGCGCTGAAACCGAGATCGCCAGGCTACAAAAGAACGCAGAGATCGCTCTTGAGCGTCAGCGGCGTAGCGCCGAACGGCGCCTCGCAGAGGAAGCTGCTCGGTTGGCTTTCTCGGCAGCGCATCAGCGCGTGACCGAGGCTGTTGATGCCAGCGATCATGAACGCCTCAACGCTGAATTTGTTACCGAAGTGGAGGGCGAAGCATGATCCCCGCTGCGATTTCACTTCGGTATGCTCGTGCCTTGGTCGAGCTGGCTGAACAGGTTGATCGTCTCGAAGCCGTCGCTTCGGGTCTCGAGCAACTCTCGATGCTTTGCGAGGAGCATCACGAACTTCAAGCGGTGATGAATCACCCTGGGTTTTCGGCTCAGCAGCGCACCGCTGTATTCAACGAGTTAATGAAGCGTTTGAATCTGGATGAGTTACTCCGACCCTTCATGGGGTTGGTGATTGAAAAAGATCGCTTGCCGGCATTGCGCGGCATCTCAGGTGCGGTCCAAAATCTGACGGACCAACGGCTTGGACGAGTTCGAGCCTTAGCCGTCAGCGCAAGTGAGTTAAGCGAGGCGCAGCGTCAGGCTGTTGCTAAAGCGCTCGAGGCTAAAGTCGGTCAAAAGATCGTCCTAGAGGCCGAGGTTGACCCGAGCTTGATCGCTGGTTTGCAGGTGCAGATTGGCAGCGAGCTTTACGATGGATCTGTGAAGGGGCGCCTTGATCGCCTCGGACGACAACTTTTAGCCAACTGATGGCTGCAGGGCGAGCTGCCTTGCGATGGAGATGAAGAACATGGAGCTTCGTGCAGAAGAGATCAGCCGTATCCTGCGGGACCAGATCGCTGACTTTGACCAGGCAGTCGAGGTCTCGGAGACTGGTAGTGTGCTCAGCGTCGGTGACGGCGTGGCGCGCGTGTACGGTTTAGACAAAGTGATGGCTGGTGAGCTCGTGCAGTTCGCCAACGGGGTCATGGGCCTTGCGTTGAATCTTGAAGAAGACAACGTCGGTGTGGTGATCATGGGTTCCGATGCCGAGATTCGTGAAGGTGACCGAGTCACTCGCACGGGCACGATCGCTGACGTTCCTGTCGGTCCGGAGCTCTTGGGGCGCGTGGTCGACGGTTTGGGCAACGTCATCGATGGTAAGGGTCCTATCGGCGAGCAAAAGCGCAGCCAGATTGAGCTCAAGGCCCCGGGCATCATCGCTCGTAAGCCAGTTCATGAGCCCATGCAGACGGGCCTGAAGGTGATTGACGCTTTGGTTCCGATCGGCCGTGGTCAGCGTGAGTTGATCATTGGCGATCGCCAGACCGGTAAGACCGCTGTGGCGATCGACGCCATCATCAATCAAAAGAACACCGGCGTGAAATGCATTTACGTCGCTATTGGTCAAAAGCGCTCGACCGTCGCTCAGGTGGTTGAGAAGTTGCGCCTCAATGGTGCGCTTGATTACACCATCATCGTCGCAGCTTGTGCTTCGGACCCCGCACCGATGCAGTTCCTTGCTGCCTACACCGGTTGCGCCATGGGTGAGTACTATCGCGACAACGGCGAGCACGCCCTGATCATTTATGATGACCTGAGTAAGCAGGCGGTGGCTTATCGTCAGATTTCGCTGCTGCTTCGTCGTCCCCCGGGCCGTGAAGCGTACCCTGGTGATGTCTTTTACTTGCACAGCCGCCTCCTCGAGCGCGCCGCAAAGCTTAGCGATGACCTCGGTGGAGGGTCGTTAACGGCGCTTCCGATCATCGAAACCCAAGCGGGTGACGTCTCGGCGTACATTCCGACCAACGTGATTTCGATTACCGATGGTCAGATCTTCCTTGAGGCTGATCTCTTCAACGCAGGCGTTCGCCCGGCGATTAACCCCGGTATTTCGGTGTCTCGTGTGGGTGGCGCAGCGCAGAAGAAGATCATGAAGAAGATCTCAGGCACGTTGCGCCTCGAGCTTGCTCAGTTCCGTGAACTTGCCGCTTTCGCCCAGTTCGGTTCGGACTTGGATAAAGCGACGCAGGATCAGTTGGCTCGTGGTGAGCGCTTGGTTGAGACGCTCAAACAGGGCCAGTATAAGCCTCAACGAGTTGGCATTCAGGTCTGCTGCATCTTTGCAGCAACCAGCCGTGAAACCGCTGACTCGCCGGATTCCTTCGTTCGTCACATCGAGACCAAAGACATCGTTCGCTTTATGCAGGACCTTGAGACCTCGCTCGAAGAGAACAGCATCGAGCTGCTCGATGAGATCGAGAAGGTTGGTGAGTTGACGGTCGAGATTCGCACTCAGATTGAAACCGCTCTGCGTAAGTTCAAGAGCAACTGGTCCTAAGACCCCGTTCTAGGGAGGTGAATCATGGCGTCTTTGCGCGACATCCGTAAGCGGATCAAGTCGGTCAAAAACACCCAGAAAATCACCAAAGCGATGAAGATGGTCGCGGCCGCGAAGCTGCGCCGTGCGCAGGATGCTGCGGACGCCGCTCAGCACTACGCTGACGGCTATCGTCATCTGATGCAAAGCGTGGCGGCGATGGTCGATGCGGGTGATCATGAGCTGCTCGCTGAGCGACCAAATGCTCAACGAGCAGCGGTGATTGTGCTGACCTCGAGCCGTGGTTTGTGCGGTGGCTTCAACAGCAATGTGCTCAAGAAGCTCGCCCGGTTTATGGGCGATGAAGGCGCTGCTTACGACGAGGTCTCTGTGATCACGATCGGGCGCAAAGCGGCTGAAAATGTTGCTCGGCGTTATCAGCACGAGGCAGACCTCACCGAAGCCTTCGCGCAAGGTGATGAGGTTGAAGAAGCTCGGCAGCTGATTCAGCGTCTGTCTCAGCGATTTGTCGACGGCGAACTAGACCACGTCTACGTGCTGTATAACCGCTTCGTGTCAGTGATGACTCAAGAGCCGTCGATGACGCGCATGCTGCCGACGCAGCTTCCTGAGAATGCGGAGGAGCTGGATACCCAAGTGTTGATCGAACCGGATTCGAAAACTCTTGTGGACCACGTGCTTCAGCAACAGCTGTTTCTGACGTTGTATCAAGCGGTTCTAGACACCGAAGCTGGTGAGCATGCCGCACGCATGACCTCCATGGACGGTGCGACGAAGAACGCGGGTGAGATGATCGACAAGATGACCCTGATTTATAACCGGGCTCGTCAGGCAGCGATCACAAGTGAACTTGTAGAAATTATCAGTGGCGCTGAGGCGCTTTGAGTTAGGAAAGTACAATGAGCAATCTAGCCAGCGGCAAGGTTCAACAGGTTATCGGCGCGGTGGTCGACGTCGCCTTCACCAGTGATGAGTTGCCTGAGATTAGTACGGCACTTCACTGCACCAACGATGGCATCAAAGAGTCTGACGGCTCCGTTCGTGCGGGCAATCTCGTGCTCGAGGTCGCGCAGCACCTTGGCGAGCGCACCGTTCGCACCATCGCGATGGACTCCACCGAGGGTTTGGTGCGCGGTATCGAAGTGACCAACACCGGCGCACCGATCATGATGCCTGTTGGCGAAAAAGTGCTCGGGCGCATCTTAAACGTCGTCGGTAATCCCGTCGATGAAGGCGGCCCGGTCGACGCTGATGTGACGCGTCCCATCCACCGTGAGCCGCCTTCGTTTGAGGAGCAGAGCGTTGAAGTTCAGTCCTTCGAGACGGGTATTAAGGTCATCGATCTACTCGCACCGTACACCCGCGGTGGTAAGATTGGTCTCTTCGGTGGCGCCGGTGTGGGCAAGACCGTGACCATCATGGAGTTGATCAACAACGTCGCTAAGCAGCACGGTGGATACTCCGTCTTTGCTGGTGTCGGTGAGCGTACCCGTGAGGGACGAGATCTGTACAACGAAATGGAAGAAGCCAAGCTCGCTGACGGCAGCTCAGTGCTCGACAAAGCGGCGCTGATTTACGGTCAGATGAATGAGCCCCCAGGAGCCCGCTCTCGGGTGGCGCTGTCGGCTTTGACCTGCGCTGAGTACTTCCGTGACGAAATGAATCAGGACGTGTTGCTCTTTGTGGACAACATCTTCCGCTTCACACAGGCAGGCTCCGAGGTCTCGGCGCTCTTGGGTCGTATCCCAAGTGCCGTGGGTTACCAGCCGACGCTGGCGACGGACATGGGCCAACTTCAAGAGCGCATCACGACGACCAAGGACGGTTCAATCACGTCAGTGCAGGCTGTTTATGTCCCTGCTGATGACTTGACCGATCCGGCGCCCGCTACGACCTTCGCCCACTTGGATGCGACGACCGTGCTCAGCCGTGAAATCTCCGAGTTGGGTATTTATCCGGCTGTGGATCCGCTGGATTCGACGTCCCGTATTCTCGACCCGCAGGTTGTGGGTGAACGACACTACAAGGTCGCTCGGGATGTGCAGAACATCCTGCAGCGTTACAAAGATCTACAAGACATCATCGCTATTCTCGGCATGGACGAGCTCAGCGAAGAGGATAAGCAGGTTGTGTCTCGCGCTCGCCGTATTCAGAAGTTCCTGTCGCAGCCCTTCCACGTTGCTGAGGTCTTCACCGGTACACCGGGCGTGTACGTCAAGCTTGAGGACACGATCCAAGGCTTTGAAGAGATCGTTTCGGGTAAGCATGATGATCTACCTGAAAACGCATTCTACATGGTCGGAACGATCGAAGAGGCCCTCGATAAAGCGAAGAGCCTTATCTAAGCGGTTCGGTTGAGACGCTAGGAGATCCCGATGAGTAAACTTCAATTACGCATGATCGTGCCAGGCGCTGTACCGCTTGAGCGCGAAGCTGACGAGGTCACCTTGGTCGGGACGGATGGAGTGTTTACCATTCTTCCCAATCACACGGCGCTTTTGTCTCGGCTCAAGCCTGGCTTGGTCCGGATTGCAGTCGGTAACGAAGAAGAGAAGTTCGCGCTCGGAAATGGCGTCTGCGAAGTGGTCGGCGATCGGGTGACGGTTCTGGCAAACCGTCTCTTAGAGTGGGGTGATCTTCGGGCCTCTCGCGCTCGCAAGATGGTCGAAAAGGCTCAGGCTGAGGTCGACGCAGTGGCTGGACCTTCGGACCCAGAGTGGCAAGCTGCGCAAGAGAATTTAGCGTGGGCTCAAGCCTGCCAGGCGACTACCGAGTCGCACTAGCTTGGCAAGTCAACGTTTGACAGTCGAGTCGGCGTGATTCAGCGTTCGGGCTATGAAACGACCTAGCGATGGCTCGAAACCGGTAGACGTAAACGATCTTCAGAAGCGCCTGGAAGAACTTCGGCGCGCCTGGGATCGTTATTTTCAGGGTATCGACCGTGTCCCGCCGGTTCCGATTCGCGAGAAGCTCGGCCGTGAACTCAACCGAGCTCGGGTGCGACGAGATCTGCTCAGCACGGATCGGTTTCGGCTGCAGCAAGTGCAGCAACGGTTCAACAGTTACGGCCGTTTGTGGGACCGCCAAATGCGCGAGATCGAGGCGGGTACGTTTAAGCGACACCTCGCTAAAGCCGACCGAAAGCGTTCGGCTAAAGCTAAAGATCCAGACTCGGCGACCTTTGAAGCCTATGGCAAGCTCTGCAAGGAAGCTGGAATACAAGCGCCTAATCGCTCTGATTTCCTCGCCAAGCTCGCCTCAAAACGTGAGGCGCTCGAGTCGAAACACGGTCACGCTGTCCGATTTGATGTGCGCGACAAAGACGGTCGGCCCTCGTTGATGGTAATCAAAGCGGACCAGGACTGATGCTTCTAGCGGGGATGGCGGGGGCTGCCTTTCTTGCCGCTTACCTCAGCGCAGCGGTGGGTATTGGCGGTGGAACGCTGTTCATCGTTTTGCTCTATCTCATCGTGCCGCCACAGCTCGCCCTGCCTCTGCATGGGGCTGTTCAACTTTTTAACAACGCGGCGCGTCTGGTTGTCTTTCGTGAGCACATTATCTGGCCGATTGCGCGTGCCTTTGTGATTGCGGTCATCCCAGCGGTGGCGCTGGGTTGGTATTTACTGGGCGTGCTGGATTCCGACTGGCTCAAAGGCTTACTCGGTCTTTATGTCTTGTATGCTGTTGCTCGACCGCTAGCCAAAGACCGTGCGCCAACTGCCGGTGGTTGGACAGCGATTGGCGCAACCGCAAGTCTGAGTTCGATGCTGGTCGGGGCAGCGGACCCGGTCATTGCTCCCTTTTTTATGAACGATCGTTACGCCCGGAATCAGGTGATCGCCACCAAGGCTATCTGCCAGCTGTCGACGCATATCCCTAAGGTGGCCTTTTTTGTCGTGCTCGGCCAACAGACCTTTGAATTTTCGTACTCCGCTTACCTAGTCGAACTGACGCTCATGTGCGGCACTGTGTTGGTGGGGATTTGGGCTGGTAGGCGCACGGTCATCAGTGATCTTTTCTTTCGACGAGCCTATCGCCTGCTCTTAGCGATCCTTGGTTTACGTCTTCTGACCGACTCAATGACTCGTTTGCTCTAGTTTGGAGTGGGCTCTCAGGCGCAACTAGCACTTGTGTGAGGGCTCGGAGTCCATCACAATGCGGACCAAAGAAATGGAGCATCTTCATGCTACGCATTGCTGTGACGACTCTTTGTGTTTTGGCACTCGCTCAGACCGGGCAGGCTCAAGAAGCTGAGGCTGCTGAAACGACCGTGAAGGCTGAGGCTACCAAGCCTGAAGCAGTGGATCCTAAGAAGGATGCAAAGGCTGATAAGAAGGCGGATGCCAAAGACGAGAAGAAAGAATCGGTCGTGGAGGAAATGTCTAAGGCTGTCGATGCTAACGCCAAGCCCGCTGACGGTGAGGCCAAGCCCGCTGACGGTGACGCTAAGCCTGCTGACGGTGAGGCCAAGCCCGCTGACGGTGACGCCAAGCCCGCTGACGGTGACGCCAAGCCCGCTGATGGTGACGCCAAGCCCGCTGATGGTGACGCCAAGCCCGCTGATGGTGACAAGGCTAAGGAGAAGAAAGAGCCGGTTGAGAAGCTCCCCTTTATCAAGGGTGATTTGACCTCCGCAGGTGCCAACGTTCGAATTCCGCCGCGCAGCGAGTATGGCGTTCGTCTAGGCGTCGATACGATCGGCGAAGACATCTTCTTGAAGGTCAGTCCGCAGATCCATCTGATCAAGAAGCGCTGGCGCCTGGGCTTTCACCTGCCGCTTCGCGCGCCGCTGTACAGCACCCGCGCCGAAGTCTCGACCTTGCTCAGCGATCAAACCTTCACGATTCGCCAAGAAGACTACGATCAAGCGGAAGATTTCATCGCCGCCATTTTGTATGCTCAATACGGGAACAAAGAAGATCCGGTTTATTTGAGCGTGAGCCGAGTGGGCGCAGCGAGCTTGGGACACGGAACGGTCATGCGCCGCTTCAACCCAAACCTGACCACGGACACGACCTATACGTCGGTTGGCTTAGACGCCTACACCAAACATGGTGGGTTCCAGGCCTTCGCGTCGTCGGTTCCTAACCCTTACCTTTGGGGTGTGCTGGGCTTCATCAAGCCTGTGGGCGCGATCAGCGATGCAGACCCTGCAAAGAGCCCAGCTGGCTTGCGGAGTTTGAGTGTGGGGCTCGTTCATGTTCAGGATCGTGAGGCGCCTGAGAGCCTGAACCGCAATGGCAGCTTACTCAACCTGGACATCGACAATGGCTATCTGCCCATCGTTGATTCAGCCGGCGCCGTCTCGGCGACGGGTGTGAGCGCCGAGTACAAGTTCTACAAGAGCGCTGACGCCAAGACCGACCTCAAAACCTATCTCGACATCAGCAACCTCGGCGTTGAAAATGGAGTGTCTGGCATGGGCTATTCGCTGGGTGGTTTGGCTCGACTCAACTTTGGCTCGGGCAAGAACACGACAGCGATGCGCTTTCGCCTCGAAGGTCGTATGTTTGAAGCGGGCTTCGTGCCCACCTACTTCGACAGCCTGTACGCTCAGCAGCGCTATCAGTTTGCGTCCGTGTCTGATGCAGACGGAAACCTCTCGACGCCCACCAAAATGGTGTGGCTCAACGGCCTGACGTCCGGAGCAGACGCCGATAAGATGCGCATGGGTTACTTCGTCGATTGGGCCTACGCCAAGCCACAAGCCTATGGTCTTCAAGTCAGCTACGAGAACGCCTCGATTCAGGGCGGCTCAAGCGATGACAACCGCTATCAGCATCTGATGGTTCACGCCGAAATGCCGCTGCTCTTCCTAGAGGTCTTTGGCACCTACCACTTGCGTGGCTTTGGCACCTTTGATGAAGCGTTCAAGCTTGAACAAGACAACGAGATCCTCGTCGGCGCAGTGCGCTGGAAGCTGTTCCCATTCCTGGCGTTCAATGTGCGGGCGCAGAAGAACTTCAGCACCGCCTCTTATGGTTCGGGTGTTAACTCCCAGATTCGTCAGTCCTCGATCGAGGGCGGCTTTAAGAACGTTTGGGATTACGGCGTCGATTGTCAGATCGGCGCACATTACTAGGTTCAAAAAGGAACCTGAAAGTCCTGTCGCTATGCCCACTGAACTCGAAGAGTTTCTCGCATCAGTTCGCGCAGTTGACGAACTTGAGGGCAGCATCGCTGCGCTCGAGTTGCTCGATGCGCAGGTGTATGAGGATGACGCCTTGTATCACAGCGCGCGCGGGACACTTTTAGCTCGGTCGGGTGCGTTTTCTGCGTCGGTAGTTGCCTTTGAGTCGTGCTGTGAGCTTGAGCCGGAGACGGCATCTTATCGAGCCAGTTTGGGCATGGCCTTGCTTGATCAAGCCTTGGGCTACCATCTCGATCAACCTCTTGATGAACCCGGTATTCAGGCGGCTCAAGATCAACTCGAGCAGGCAGTCCAGCTCGACGGACAGCTCGGCTATGCCTTGGCTGGACTCGGCTTTGCCCACCATCTCTTAGGTGATCTCGAGAGCGGACTGCGGTGCTTGGATCAAGCGATCCAAATCGAACCGACCTTGGTGATGGCTTGGTATCACCGAGGTGAGCTGCTCAAATCCAGAGGTAGCGAAGCGGAAGCGGCGCGCAGCTTGCGCGAGGCGTTGCGCTTAGACCCGAATTGCGAGCCTGCGCGAGCTAGCCTGGATGATTTGGCGACCTAGTCTCGACGCTTCTTGCGCTTAAAGACGACTGAGCCTGGTTTGCTGCCGCTGTCGATCTTCAGGTCTTTGGTTCGGCGTTTGATGTTTTTCTCAACCCCAAGCTGCTCGTACAGATCCGGACCACCACCTTCGCTCGGCGGCGCTTCGGCGCCGGGCAAGTGGATATCCAAAATGGTCGCAGCGCAGTCTCTGCACATCACCTTTTCACGGCGCCGAGGGACAAAGGGTATCCGGTCCTCTTTGCCACATTCGCTGCAGGTGATGACCGTCGCGACGCGCGTATCGTGTTCATTGCGTGGGGCGCGGTCGCGCTTGCGCGCTTGGGCCTGACGACCGTAACGTTCGACGCAGGCACGACAAACCGCTTCTCGGCCATCGAGTTCAGTTTCGTCGCAGATCAAACAGCTCATTGCCGAGATACCTCATTTCGGTGAACGCTTAGCGCCCGCTCGGAGGTTTCTTGTCAAGCGCCATCGCCCTTCTTGCCTTGCAACTCGTCGTGCTCGACCCAGGGCATGGTGGGCGGCAGCCGGGTGCGGTGGCGAAGGATGGAACGCCTGAGAAGAGTATCTGCTTGGCGGTTGCGTTGCGGGTGGCTCGACTGCTGCAAAAAGAACCCAACATCCGTGTATTGCTGACTCGTCGGGAAGATCAAACGCTCGGTTTGTCGCAGCGCGCCGAAATCGCTAACCGACTCAAGCCGGCTGTTTTTATCTCGATTCATGTCAACTCATCGCCGCGGACATCGGCTAAAGGTGTTGAGACCTACTATCTGAGCAGCACCCACAGTGATCGCAGGTCGCGCCTGCTGGCAAAGCGCGAGAACGCTGATCTTATCCAGACCGAGAAGGCGCCCACGGGTGTGCTCGATCAGATTTTGAAAGATGCCGATACCGGTCGGATGATTGGTGAATCGGCCCGCTTGGCCCGCTTGATCCAAAATAGGATGGTCGACGCGGTTGGGGGAACGGACCGTTCGGTGCGGCAAGCGCCCTTTGCTGTTTTGGTTCGCTCAGGTGCCGCTGCGGCCTTGGTGGAGCTTGGTTTCCTGAGCAATGTGAGCGAGCTACGCAAGCTCAAAACATCGACGCATCAAGACCGTTTGGCGCTGGGTATCGCCACAGCGATCCAATCGTTCCTGAGCGGCAAGCAGCCCCGCTCGGAGTAGATTACTGAGCGAGCGCCGTTCGCTTTGTGAACAGCAGGCTGAGCAGGTCGCTGACGGGTTGATAGCGGCCGACAAACGCTCGCCGCGAGCCAAGGTGACTGAGCCAAAGGTGAGACCAGTCCGAGTTAAGATACACGGTGAGGTCCTGTTCGTTGCCATCGGTGACGACCAGTAATGGACCGTCTTGAGACGCAAGGTGCTCATCGATCGATTCACGTGCGCTGAAGGTCAGCACTCGCGGTTTACGTGGTGCAAATTCGGTAGCCAGCTCGGCGACCCCGAGTCGCCGACGCACCATCACACGTTGACCGAGCGCTTTGAGCTGATCGACCAGGTGACGATGGGGTGTGGCGACCAGCGGATCGCCGCGAACCAAAACAACAGTTGGATTCGCTTGCGCCGTCTTGATTTGTTCCGCCAAGGCAAGCGGCCAGTCCTTAACCGGGCATCCTACCGTCTGACTCAATTCTTCCGAACTCGGCATCAAGCCGGTCCAGCGGTCGACAAACCAATGCCAGTCTCCCGGCAAGACGGGTAGATCGTCACCGGGATCGCCTGCTCGACAGCCGGCTAAAACAAAATCAACTCGCCGGTCAGTCACGGAGTTTAATCGGGCTGAAGTTGAGGTAATCGCACGCCACTAAATGGTAGTTCACCCCATTGTGTTCACCTTGGAATGCTCGGTTGTGGCTGTTGCGTCCATGCAGGTGACCAAAGATGCAGGTTTGGGTCCCGGTGGCCTCGATCATGTCGGTAAAGACCGACGGCTGATGCTCGCGAAATGGTGGATAATGCACCATGATGATCAACTCTTTGCCGTCTTTAGCGCATTGCTTTTTTGCGAGGTTGAGGCTCAGCTGAAGGCGCTCAATCTCACGCTTGTAGATTCGGTCATCTTCTTCGCTGAAGCGGCGATGCCCGGGTTGGTTCCAGAGCCTAGCGCCGGCGATACGATAGTTGTTCCATTCGAGCGTATCATTTTGCAGCGCCATCAGACTGTCAGGCATCGCCTTTCGGACCTTACCGATCCCTTCCCACCAATAATCATGGTTTCCCTTGAGCAGCATTTTCGTGCCGGGACGTTCATGGATCCATTGCAGGTCTTTGGACGCCTCTTCGAGCTTGAGCGCCCAGGAGTTGTCGCCGGGAACCAAGACCAAATCATCTGGGTTCACCGCATCATCCCAAGCCTCAGCCATGCGATCATGATGCCCAATCCAATGGTCGCCAAAAACGTCCATCGGCTTGTCGCTGTTCAAACTCAGGTGAAGATCCGAGATCGCCCAGATTGCCATACTAGACTCCCAACGCCCTGCCTGCCTAAACCACAGGGAGGCAGGAGGAGCAATTGAGACCTTACATTTGTGTGGCGCTGGCTATGGTTTTGGCGTGCTCAGGTGCTGTCGATCGAACGCCGCCTCGTCAGGATGTCGGCTTGCCGTTAGCGCCCGATCTACCGAAAGAGTTGAGCGATAAAATACCGGTCAACCCCCTCGCGATCGCTGCGCTTGATCTACCGGTTCCCCAGGGCTGCACGGTCCAGGATAGCGTCCCTAAAGACCGTCGCGTGCTCGATTGTCCTGAGCGGTTTGAGCCGACCATGCCGAAGGGCTGGCGCCGGGTGGGGGAGCTGCCTATCTGGACGAGTCAAGGACGCTCATTCGCTCAGAGTTGGGCTCGGCGAGGTGATCGCTGGTGGCTGACTCAAAGCCTGCATCAATCAAAGGGTGACCATGACTCCGGTGCATCGGCCTCGGGCAAGGCATCATCGAGCGCGCCGCAGTAATCCAGACCGATCAAGAAGATCTCAAAGCTGTTCTTTCGAGTAGCCGGCGGGCGCAGACGCTCAAAACGAGTAAAGGATGAGCTGAGCCGTTCTTCGAGCGCTTTGAGGGGCTCCCCTTGAAAGGCTTTAGCGCACCAGTTGCCACCCGGCCTCAGCAACCGAGGACAGACCTCAAAGGCAGCGGTCGTGAGCTGCGCTGAGCGCTCTTGGTCGACGCTGCGCACACCCGTGGTGTTCGGCGCCATATCTGAAACGACCACATCAAAACGCTGACCGTCGGGGTTGAGTTCATGAAGCGGTGTTTTGAGCAAATCGCCGCGTAGAATACGCACCCGATCAGACACCACAGCGCGCACCGTTTTCAGATCGATGCCGACGACTTGGCCACGCCCTCCCACCGTTTTGTCCAGATACTGAAGCCACGACCCAGGCGCGCAGCCCAAATCGAGCGCTCGATCGCCGGATCGAATCAGCTTGAAGCGTTGGTCAATGGCCTCGAGTTTATAAATTGATCGCGCCGCAAAACCTTCTTTTTGCGCTTTATGGAAAAAGCCGTCTTTTCGGTTGTACGCCATGGACTGTCTGTACCTAAAAACCATGAAGCCGCCCAGTTGGGCGGCTTCGAGGTTACGTTTCGGCGATCGGAAGCGAGAGTTTACTTCTTCACCGCCGGACGAACTTCGATCACGCCGTTGCGAGGACCAGGTACGCCGCCTTTGACGAGCACCAAGTTCCGCTCAGCGTCGACGCGGACCACTTTGAGATTTTGGACCGTGTGGCGCTTGTTGCCATGCTGTCCAGCCATCTTCTTGCCCTTGAAAACACGCCCTGGGAAGGTACCCATACCGATCGAGCCGCCGTGACGGAAATACTCGTGAGTACCGTGGGTCATGGTGTTGCAGCCGGCGAAGTTGTGACGCTTCATGACGCCACTAAAGCCGCTGCCCTTGCTGGTGCCAGCCAGATCAACGTGCTCAACACCTTCAAAGGCTTCGACGGTGACCTGAGCACCTGCTTCATAGCCTTCGAGCTCGCCCGCAGGGACGCGGAACTCACGCACAAAAGCGGCCGGCGCTACGCCAGCCTTCTTGAAGTGACCGAGCTGGGGCTTGCTGAGGTTCTTCTCTTTACGCTCGCCGTAAGCGACCTGAATGGCGGTGTAGCCATCAGTATCTTCGGTGCGAACCTGGGTGATTGAATTCGGGTTCATCTCGAGAACCGTGACGGGCACTGCCGTGCCATCGTCAGCGAAAATTTGAGTCATGCCGAGTTTACGACCGATCATTCCATGAAACGCCATCTAAACCTCCTTGATGTAGACCGTTTAACACAGTGGAGCCGCCGGTTAGGGCAGGCGCCGCTTCGATGCAATTGAATTCGACCCGCCGGGAGCCACGGCAACAGCGTCGCTTTGAAAGTGACGCTGTTGAGAACGCTCCGCTAGAACGGGGTTAGGCAGCCGTCGAGATTCTCAAAGCAGTTCACTGGATTGGCTTCGAACGCTCGCATGCAGGCTTGCAGCTCGGGCATGCTGCGATGACCGAGGACCTCAATCATCCGCATGTCGATGCAATCGACCATGTTCATCGGAAGCTCTTCCGGGGGCCGACAGTGCTCGTTGCGCAAGCTGCAGTATTGCCAGGCTAGGCGCTGGGCGAGGCGCTCGTCACGATCGTGGCAAGCGGCTTGGCGACGGCATTGGCAGGCGTTGCGATCATCTTCGCCGGCGCATGAGGTGACGATGTTGTCGTAGCAGCGCTCGACAGCTTGGCCGTGGAGCGCGCCGGCAGCGCGCAGCTGCGTTGCGCAGCCGGCAGCGCATTCCTCACCAAAGCGCGGCGGCTCGCAGGCTGTCGCTGGCGTGCGGAAATCGACAATCCCGGTGCAGATGTTGTCGCAGATCGACACCGGCCAGTTTTGCGCCAGCGTCGCAGGAGCACAACGAGTTCGCTGGCCGCAGTCACTGGTTTCGATGCATTCTTTGACCATCCGGAACAGGTTCACGTCCATGTCGGCGGTTTGCGTCGTGCAAGCGGCCGTGCAGGCTTCTTGTGATTCGGCGCCGAAGACCACTTGCCGGTCCTGCGGGCACTCGATGGGCTGCCCCGGGCCACCGTCGTTACCGAAGCTCCAACCCGAAAATCCCCACTGGCAGATTTCAGAGCAGCGCATCTCGCGACTCAGGACCATGGCCCCTGCGTCCGGGTCGATGGTACCGATGTCGTGATTGTTGTATCCGGCATCACCCTGAACAGGCGCTCCACCATCGGTCGGTGCTGGCTGGCTTCCGCCATCCTGTACGGGGGGAGTCGTGCCTGAATCAGTCGCTGGTGCGCTGCCCGCGTCTTCGGCCGGAACCTGAACTCCGGCATCAACCGGTTGAGCGGTTTCGCAGGAGCACATTCCGTCAGCAAAGTTGCCCGTCGAGTGCCCTGCACCGATGCAACTTTGCTCACACTGAGCTTGTTGATCGACGTCGTCGCTGTCCGAGGTGCAGCTGGTCAGAGCGAGAAGAGCGGTGAGCGCTAGGGCGCGAGTGTACATCATGAAGGACTCCTTGGCCTGGGCTTCTTAGCCTGAGTTGGCGGTGTAGCCAACGCCAACTCTCACGCTCCGCCTACTTTCCTCAGCGCTGTAGCGCTTCGAGGCGGTTCAAGCCCAGCTTGAGCGAGCTCGCTGCGAGGATCAGGCCGATCACAATGGGCGCAACCAGCAGCGCAGTTTGTCGCAAGACATTGATCGTGCCGCGCGCCTCTGCGTAGACGTAGCCCGAACAAAAACCGGTCAAGATGGTGGCGTAGGTCATCGACAAGACGATGAACAAGATCCCGCCGGGCCCTTGGACCAACTGACTGACATTGACGAAGCGAAAGTCGGGCATCGCAGCGCCTAAGCCGATGCCGAGGCAACAGGTCACGAGCGCATTCCCTAAAGACATAGCGACCGCCATCGCTGTGAGCTGAGGAGTAAACTGCAAGGCGCTGCACACCACCCAGGCGATCGAAGTTCCCAAAATAATGGTCGGCAGTAGGGCGGTAGCGAGTTTGGCGAAGAGCATCCGCCTCATGCTGATGGGCGCCGCTCGAACCAACCAAAAAGCTTCACCCTCGAGGCTGACCAACGGAAAGACCAATCGGGCAGCCGCTGCGGAGGTGAGCAAGGTGCCAATCCAGGCTCCAATCCCAAAGATGACGACGCTTGCGTAAGGCAGCACCTCAGCCAGATCGCTCAGGTTGCTGCGCTCCGCTGCTGCCGCAAAGCCCCAGCCGCTCAATGCGATCATGCCTGCGATGACCAGAGCTTGGGTCCACTGGGTGGCGTCTCGGGTGAAGATCAGCGCGTCCTTGAGCATAAAGGGCGCGAGCTTGGCGGGCATGAACCGGCGAAGACTGAGCACGAGTCGAGTGCTTCCTTGGACCCCCTTTGGTTTGACCTCGGGCTGCCCGGTTTGGCTTTGCCCGTAGGCGATCGCGTAGCTTGTACGAGCGACTAAGGTCCCAAGGCCGATCAGGATGAAACCAATTCCTAAGAGCGCGAAGGGTGGCCAAAGCGGCGCTGTTTTGGGTGGTTTCTTCATATTGAAAAAGGGCAGCTTGCCGCTCAGCGTGCGCAGATTATCCAGCAGGCTGGCGTCGCCTTTGCGTCGCTTACTGTAGATAAAGCCCTCGAGCCCGAGCCGAAGCCACGGCTGATCGCCGGTCACCTTGAGCGCATCTTCAAGCAGTTTGTCCGTGCGCTCCTCGGCGAGCCCTCGGTCCGAGTAAAACCCGAGCGCCGCGAGGTCACCATGCAGGGCGATATCGACGCTGTGCGATAGCCAATCCGTAGGCAGCCAGCGGACCTCCGAACGGTCCATCGAGCGAACGTTTTCGATAAAGTTATCGATGCCTTCGGGGCTGAGCACTTTATCCAGTCGAAGGTATTGGCCCGCTCCATACAATCCCATGCCGCCGACAATAGCGCCGACTAAGAGCGCATTGCGGAGTCGGTTCGCGCTGACAAAACGTCCGACTAAAACGGCGATCATGCAGCTTGCGGCAGCCGGAACCAAGGTCAGCGCGGGTAAGCCCACCCCGATCAAGACGGTCAACGCGAAGACATCGGGTTCGGTCCCTGTGCCCGGTGTCTCTACGATCAGCTTGGACCAAGCGCGCGCAAAGCCGAGGACGACGGGGACCACAAAGGTCACGGGCATCCAGGCGGTCTGCAGCCAGATGATGAGTAAGCGGTCGAGGAAGAGCGCTTCCTCGCGCAAAGGCGCGGCGCGCAACAAAACGAGATCATCGCTCAAGAGCACTTCGGCGAGCGCAGCAATAAAGCTTGAGAGCAGTAAGATCCCCAGCGCAATGAGCATCAGATAATCGAGTAAGACCGCCGTGAGCAGGCCACCCACATAGTCCGTGCGTGAGATAATCCAATACAAGAACTTATGAGCGCCACCGTACAAGGCGCCGGTGAACAAGAGCCCACCAATGACGACCAGCGCGCCCCGAATCCACCCGGCTCTTCCGGCCGAGCGAACGGCCCCGCGCATGCGCTGGATCCGGCCGCCTAAGAGTAAGCTAAGATCGCTAGCGATGCTTCGCTTCACAGCAGGTCCAAAGCGATCGCCACCTCTTTGTCGCTGGTTTCGCCGCCGGTGATGCGCAGGAAGATCGACTCGAGGTTCTCATCACCTGCCACCGTATCACGGAGCTCATCGACAGCGCCGGTGGCGGCGAGCTCACCTCCGAGCAAGATGCCCACTCGATCGCAGACCTCTTCGGCGGTTTCGAGGCTGTGGGTGGATAAAAATACCGCCATACCTTGATCGTGGGCTGCGGATTTAAAGATCTCTTTGACCAGCCGAGAGCCTTGGGGGTCGAGCCCCACCATCGGCTCGTCAACCACCAGGACCTGCGGGCGGTGCAAGAAGGCGCCTGCCATGACCAAGCGCTGCTTCATACCGTGGGAGAAGCTTTGCACGAGCTCTTGGCGTCGATCGTCGAGCTTGAACAATTCGAGCATCTGCTCGGCGCGCCGCTCGAGATCGTTTCCACTCATTCCGTACAGCCCGCCGATAAAGTTCAAAAACTCACCAGCGGTCAGGAGATCATACAAAAAGGGGCGGTCAGGGATGTACCCAAGGATCTGCCGCACCGCGAGCGGGTCGTCGGTGATGTCCTTACCCCCGACGGTGATGACTCCATCGGTGATCGGCGTCAGCCCCATGAGCATTTTGAGGGTGGAGGTCTTTCCGGCGCCGTTTGGTCCGAGAAAACCAAAGACTTCACCCGCCCGGATTTCGAGATCCAGACTGTTGACTGCGATGCGGTCGCCGTAGCGTTTGGAGACGTGGTCAAAGCGTATCATCGAGGGGACTCTGCCAAAGCCCGCGCCACTGTACAAATCCCCTTCGTCGGTTAACGTAGATGAGGACCAAGCCCTTGTCGGCGCAAACCCGAGTCTCTAGGCTCTGTTCGTCGGCTCGTGCGGGATGAAAGAAGGACCAATGATCGTTGCAGAATCAGCCTTTGATGGTGCCGTTTTGGTCTTTGAGCCGACGATTCACGGTGATGAACGTGGTTGTTTCTTTGAAGCCTTCAGGGCGGACCGGCTCGCTGAGCTTGGTGTTCATGGGCCATGGGTCCAGGACAACCACTCGATCTCGCGAGCGGGCGTGCTGCGTGGGATTCATTATCAGTGGGATTCGCCCCAGGGTAAGCTGGTTCGAGTAGGGCAAGGAAGGGCATGGGATCTGGTGGTCGATCTGCGCCAAGACAGCCCGACTTTTGGGTCGTGGAAGGGCTTTGACTTAAATGCGGAAAACCATCGTCAAATCTGGGTTCCTGCAGGTTTTGGGCATGCATTTTTGGCGCTCGAGGATGAGACTCATCTGCTCTACAAATGTTCGGCGGTTTACAACGGGCAAGGGGAAGGGAACATTCATCCCTTCGACGAAGACCTTGCGATTGAGTGGCCGTGGCGACGCGATCGCATTGCGCTGAGCCCACGTGATCACGCGGCTCCTAGCTTTTCGAGTTACCGTGGTGCTCCGCGTTTCTAACCCGCCTTGGCTTTGATTGGGTTCAAGCTGCGCGGTCAGATCACGCAACAAAAGAGCACCCACTGCTTGTTTGTTCAGTGTTTCTACTGTACAAATACTCAGCACGATACTGTGGAGCACCGCGACCATGCTTGAACTGACCGCCCGACAAACTGAAATTTTGGAGTTTTTGCGCACTTTTACCCGGCAGCAGGGCTACCCTCCGACCATGCGTGAGATTGCGTCAACCTTCGGGTTCTCCTCGACCAACGCAGCCGCGTCGCACGTCAAAGCGCTCGAGAAAAAGGGCGTCATTCGGCGCGATCAGAACCGCAGCCGTGGGATCGTGGTCTGTGATGAGCCGGTGCCAACGCCGAGTAATCTCATTAACTTTTTACCGCAGAGCGAACCGGTTCGAATCCCCGTTCTAGGTCAGGTTGCGGCGGGGCAGCCTCTGCTCGCAGAGGAGCACGTCGAAGAGACCTTGCTGGTCGATCCGATGTTCACTCAGGGCCGGCGAGAAGATGTCTTTAGCCTGGTGATCAGCGGCGAGTCGATGATCGAAGCTGGCATCCACGATGGCGATTATGTCTTTGTGCGAGCGTCGAGCGTGGCCCGCCCGGGCGACATGGTGATCGCCATGATCGACGGAGACACCACCTGTAAATATTACCACCCAGAGGCAGGGTCTATCCGTCTGCAGCCCGCTAATTCCAGCATGGCGCCGATCCTTTGGTACCCCGACGAGGGGCGCGAGTTTTCGATTCTCGGTTTAGTGATCGGTGTGTACCGCCGAGTCTAGGCTTTAAAGAAAAGCTGGCGTTGAACCCAAGGTTCATTAGGCTCGCCTCATGGACTCTCGCGCCTCAAAGCTTCAAACCACCATCGAGCTCGTGACGGGCGCGGCGCTGATCGCGCTGTGTTTGCAGCTTACGATCTACGCACGGCATCTGGCTTGGGACAGCACCCGCTTGGCTCAAAGCGGTGACAAAATCTTAGCGTACGCCTCTGTGTTTTGGCTCGCTATGCTGCCGGTCGCAGCTTGGATTCGTCATCGGCTAAGCGACCACTTTCGCAAGCTTTTACCTTGGCTAACCGGCGCCATCATCTTGGCTTTGGTGGCTCCTGAGGGGCGCTTCGCCACCTTACTCGCGCTGGGGTATCTCGGGGCCGTCGGCTTAGAGCCAGCGCTGGATCGATTGAGCCTCAAAGCGCGGGCGGTGCCGTGGGCTGTGTTTACTCTTTTTGTGGGGACGGCGCTCGCTAGCGTTTTGCACCGCCATCAGCGTTTCGGCAGCGGCGCATGGGACCTGGGCTGCTTTACGCATTCGAGCTGGCTCGCCAGCCGGTTTGAGCCATTGCAAAGCACCTTACTGCACGACCAAGGCGTTCACGTCTTGGGCGACCACTTCTATCCGGTCATTATGCTGCTCTCGCCCATCCACTGGCTCGGACTCGGCGCCGTCGGCATGCTGGTCGCTCAGATTCTGATCACAGGAGCCGTCGCCTTTCCTTTTTATCGCTTCGTGGCGCGACGAGTTGAACACCCGGTTCTACAGTTTGCTTTGGTGTTTGCGTTGCTCTTTAGCTTTGCGTTTCAAAGCGCAGTCTACTTTGACTTTCATGCCCAGACGCTCGCCCTATGGCCCCTGATGGAGGCGGTCGATCGCCTGGACGAGAAGCGATTCAAGGCGATGTTACCGTGGTTGGCTCTCGCCTGGTTTTGTAAGGAAAGTATGCCGCTTTATGTGGCAGCATTTGGCGCTTATATGGTGCTGTTCGAGCCCGAGGCGCGCAAGCTCGGCGCTGCGATTGCGGTCGGGGGCGTGGCGGGTTTGTTGGTGACGGTGGGGTGGCTGCAGCCCAAGCTTTTGGCGGGTGGGCCGCAAGGCATGATCCACGCGGCCAACTACGAAGCCTTCGGCAAGAGTTTACCCGATGCTGTTGTAGGCATGGCAAAGAACCCGCTGCGCACGGTGCTGGTCGCCTTATCGCCGATCGAAAAGCGAATGGCGATCTTAACCACCTGGGTAGGAGCCGGTTTACTGGCGATCTGGCGTCCGCGGTATCTCGTGCTGGCGCTGCCGACCCTGGTCGAGCGATTTTTGAGTTCAAAGCAGCAGATGTGGGAGATGGGTTATCACTATGCGGCGCCCTTGACCCTTTATGTCGCGGTGGCGGCGGTTGATGCCGTGCCTCGATTTATGGGTCACCCTTCGCGCTGGGCGTGGCGACTACAGCGTCCAGCGGTTCTAGCCGGCGCGGTGCTGCTTTTGTGCGTGTTGGTGAATGGTTTTGGGTACCGCCATCAGAGCAACTTTATGACCTGGAATCACGACTATTTTCTCAGCCCGGCTGAAGCCGCCGCTGCGCGTAAGATGGTCGCTCAAGTTCCCGCTGGAGCCAGCGTCGAGGCGACCAACCACGTTTTGGCTCATCTCTCCGACCGCAAGGACGCTCGTTTCTTGAAACGGTCGCCCGCTTCAGAGGCGCTTGCGTTTAGTCTGGGTCAAGACGACTGGAAACCCAATCGTGGCAACGTCCGACCGCAAAATTATAAGAAACTGGTCCGTCGGTTGATCGCTGAGAAGGAGTACCGACTGGTGTTCTCGGAAGGGCTAGCGCTGTTGTTCTTGCGCGGCGGAGCGGATCAACCTCAGGCGAGCCCAAGCAAAGAGCTTGTGGAGTTTCTCAGGTGATTGAACGTCTACTGACATGGTGCGACGAGCATCCCTACAAAGCGGCTGCGTTGACTGGCTTGATCTTAGCATTTTGCCACCCCTTTGTGTGGCCTGGATCGGGCGGCCCGCCGCTGTTTCCTGTGGTGGGTGCGACCGTAGCTTGGGTCGCTTTAGTTCCGCTTTTGCGGACCATCGAGTCGGTGCACCGCAAACGCGATTTGATCGCGGTCGCCTACTTGAGTTTTGGCATTCAGCTGGCGGTGAGCATCTATTGGCTCGATGTTCCGATCAATCGATTCGGCGGTCTGCCTCATATCGTTGCGGTCTTGGCGATCGTCGCCATCGCCCTGATCACCGGCTCTTATCTAGCGCTCGGCTTTGTGGCGGCGCGCTGGACCGCTAACGCCCTGAACTGGCCGATGCGCTGGGTGTTACCCTTCTTTTGGTTGAGCACCGATTTTGTCCGCGGTGCCTGGATTTATGGTTATCCGTTTAGCGGTTTTCCTTGGGCTCATCTCTCGGCGACTCAGGTGGAGCATCCGCTCACTCGTCAGCTGGCTGCGATCGCCGGGATCGACGGTATCGGTCTGTGGCTTTTTGCCCTCAACGCAGCCGTACTCACGCTCCTTGAGGCGACCAACCGGCGCCGGCCTGCGGTTGCGATTTTAGCGTTGGTCATCCCGGCGCTAGTTTGGGGGGTAGCTTGGCGTCACCGGGTCACGTCGGAGTTGGCGAATGCGCGCACGATCCGCATGGGAATCGTCCAGGGTAACTTGAGCCAGGACATCAAGAATCAGATCGGCAACAGGCGAGACTATATGCTCGGCATTCAGAGGCGTCTGACGCGCAAACTTGCGCAAGAAAAGCCCGACATCATTATGTGGTCTGAGGTCACGTACCCGACGCTCGTTCAAAGAGACCAACCCAAGCTGACGCTCGCAAGCCTTGGCTACAGCGACAAGGCGCCTGCTCCCCCGGTTTCCCTGATCGGAGCCTCTGTGTACTGGATGAAGTCCGAGGGAGCGTGCGCTCAAGACCAAGATTGTCATCGCGGCGCGCGCTGCCGTGAGGGGCGCTGTCTTGGCTACAATCTGCACAATTCGATGCTTGTTTTGGACGAGAAGATGGAGCTGTTGGGACGAAGTGATAAGCACAATCTGGTGCCCTTTGGCGAGTATGTACCCGGAGAGTCTTTGCTTGGCTTACTCGGGATTAGGCAGCTGGTCCCGGTAGCGGGACGGATGCGACCTGCCGAGCAGGTTGCGCCAGTCAAAACGCCCGTAGCTACGATTGGCGGCTTGATCTGTTACGAGGGTGTATTCGCAAGCATTCCACTCCGCTTACGTCTCCAGGGAGCGGACCTCTTAGTGAACCCGACCAACGACACATGGTACGGCAGAACCTCGGGACCGTGGCAGCATTTAGCCTTTTATCGATTCCGAGCCGTGGAGACCGGTTTGAGCGTCGCACGATCAGCAAACAGCGGCGTCTCCGGTTGGTTTGATCCGGCTGGCCGTGAATACGACCTGACCCAACTCGACACCGAAGACGCCACCATCTCCACGATCCCTTTGCCGGTCATTGACACCCCTTGGGTGGTCACACGCGGGATCCCTGGGGTGATCATTTTGTTGGTGGCGCCGGTCTTGCTCATCTGGGGTGGGCTCCGCCGTAAACGCTATGCTAGCCAGGAGCGGGTCAAGGAGGTTGCATGAGTGAGCGAACTGATCGAGGCGATGGGCTCAATAAACGCCTAGGCGCTTTGGTGTCTGCCGCTGACCTGCCTTGGAAGCGAGAGCGTTTGATGATGCTCGACGCCCAGATCTCAGAACCTAGTTTTTGGGACGATCCGCAGGCGGCAGCAAAGCTCAACCAAGAGCGCACCCGAGTCGATGAAGAGATCCAGAGCTTGGATGGTTTAGTCGGTGGATTAAACGACACCCTCGAGCTGCTTGAGATGGCTGAAGAGGAAGGTTCCGCAGACGATCTCGCCGCGATTGATGAAGAGTTAGCGGGTATCGAGCGCACCATCTCGGGGATGGAGTTTGAACGGATGCTCAGCGGCGAGCACGATTCGGCGTCCGCTTATGTTCAGATCAAGCCTGGAGCAGGCGGCACGGAGTCTATGGATTGGGCGGGGATGCTGTACCGGATGGTGAACCGTTACGCAGAGCGCAAAGGCTGGCGTTTGTCGGTCCTTGAGTTTCAAGAGGGAGAGGAAGCGGGCGTCCAAAGCGCAACGGTTCAGATCGATGGCGAGTTTGCCTACGGTCACCTCAAATCGGAAACCGGCGTGCACCGGTTGGTTCGCATTAGTCCGTTTGATTCAAACGCCCGCCGCCACACCTCTTTTGCGGCGATTTCGGTCACGCCTCAAATCGATGATTCGATCGCCGTTGATATTAATGATTCGGATCTACGCGTCGACACTTATCGCTCAAGCGGCGCCGGCGGACAGCACGTGAACAAAACCGACTCGGCGGTGCGGCTAACCCATATCCCAACCGGCGTGGTGGTCGCCTGTCAGCAAGAACGCAGCCAGCACAAGAACCGAGCCACCGCGATGAAGATGCTCTCGGCGAAGCTGTATGCGCTCGAAGAAGAAAAGCAGCGCGCACAAGCCGATGCGATCGCGGGAGATAAAGGCGAAATTAACTTTGGATCGCAGATTCGAAGCTATGTTTTACAGCCTTATCAGATGGTTAAGGATTTGCGGACAGGTCACGAAGTGGGTCAGCCACAGGCTGTTCTTGATGGAGATCTCGATGGGTTTATCGAAGCGTATTTATTGCATCAGGCGAACGCCTAAGGCGGTCTTTGATCAGCTTGGTGTCGTCTTCGTTCTGCTCTCAAGTATCGGCTGCGTCGTGCATTCGGGGCCCATGCTTGGCGGCGCCTCGAGCATCGTGGTCAACCCGAACTGGACGGCAGCTGAGCGCCGCGATGTTTTGGATAAGCGGACGCTTGAACCCTCGGTGATCGTCAAAAGGAGGGTCGTCAGGAGCGGTAATCGCTCTCAGGTCCGGCGCGAGTATGATCACACGGCGCTTAAGCAAGGCGGCGGTTTGGATTACACCTTGGCTGATTACTTGCCGGTACTCCAAGCTGAGGGGATCGCAACCGATATTGAGAACCCTAGACCTTACCAGGTCGCTGCGGTTGAGAAGCGCTGGAAATGGGGTTTGGGTTCGAGCCTTCTCGGGCTCGGTTTCGCAACCGGTGCGCACTTGATGGACTTGGAAGAGGAGACCTTGGTCATGACGGACACCGTTGCGGTGGTCGTGATCCTGGTCGGACAGCTGATCGGATGGAGTGAGGCGATGACTGTGAGCCTGCCGGCCAGGGAGGCAGCGAGGAAAGCAGCGGCTAGACGCTCTGGCTGGGCAAACCAGTTCAACTCGAAAATGGTTAAAAAAATGCAGCTCACAGAGCCCGTAAAAGACAAGAAAAAACAGAATGATATAATTTTTTCTCCGGTAAAAAATTAGGTCCTAGTCCTCGCGGCCACTCGGAAAATATCTTTGCCGGGTATCCGCGTTTCGTCCGACCCCTGCATGCGTGCTAAGGTAGGTTAGGCTAGGGAGCGACAAGGGAGATTGCCGATGCGTACAACCTGTGTGGTGTTGATGTTGGGCCTGACCGCCGGCTGCGGAAGCGAGCCGTCTGCGGAGCTGATGAGCTTAGCCTCTCCCGAAGAGCTGGCTCAAATCCGCAACGGGTCGAACGATCGAGAGCGACGCGGGGTCGTAGGTTTAGCGATGTTGACGGGCGGTGGGAGCGGCGCGTGCACAGGCTCGCTGATCGCAGAGAACGTCGTGCTCACCGCAAGACACTGCATCGCCGATTTAGGAAACGCTGACCGAGGCGTGCGCTGCAACAGCACCACCGCTGAGGCTTCGTTTCGCCCCGACCAAGTCTACATCACGCTGGAGCCGGCGCTTAGCCAGAGTCCGGGCGACTACATCAGCGTCGAGCGGATCGTGACACCTACCGATCGATTGCTCTGCAACACGGACATCGCTCTGCTCAAGCTGAGCCGAAAAGTTCGTCCGAACGAGATGCCCCTCTTGGTCCCTCGCGTGGACCAAGGGGTTCGTGAGAACGAGCGCTTCACGATCATTGGCTATGGCGGAACGGATGATGCGGGCAACGGTGCGGGAACGCGCCGGATTCGCAACGACATCACCGTGACGTGCTCCGAAGGCGAATGCCCACGTTGGTCCGCTCGTGACCGTGAATGGGGCGGCGGCGGCGGCGTCTGCAAAGGCGACTCGGGTGGACCCGCCATTGACGAGCAAGGGCGCGTGATCGGCGTGGCGTCTCGTGGCGGTCAAAACTGCAGCAGCTCCATTTATTCGTCGGTTGCTGGCTGGGGTGAATGGATTATTGACCACACCATCCGCTTTACCCGTGAAGAGAACTTTGAGGTCCCGCTCTGGGCTGACGGATGGCCGACCGATCCTGCTTACAACGCCCGAACGGGTGATTTCTGCAGCGGGGACCGAGAATGTGGTTACGGACGTTGCATCGACGGTTATTGCACCCGCAAGTGCGATAACGATGACCAGTGCCCACTGAGCTACGACTGCCACAACAACTGGTGCATGAAGATCCCTCAGCCCATCGGCGCCGAGTGCGACATGGACATCGAATGCGAATCAGAAGCCTGCGCTGACGAGCGTTGCGTCCAATACTGCGAGACCAACCAGCAATGCCCCGCTGGGTACGGATGCGATCCGACAGGGCGTTGCCTCGAAGGTTTTGCGGCGGGTGGGGGTAATGACTCGGATGGGTCGGACGTGAGCGTTCCATCTCCCTTTGGCTGCTCGACGGGTGCCGCCGAGCTTTGGCTTCTTCCCATGCTCGCTGGCGTGCGACGCCGTCGACGCCGTTAGGCTCGCCTCGCTCGCGTGGTCACGACCTCGTCGCTTTATGTTTGTTCTGATGATCGCTTGGCAGGATTTTGCCGTGACGGCTTGAGCGCCGGAGAGCTCGAACGCGCCGAGCGCTACGCTTCGACTGAGGACACAAACCGGTTCGTTTTAGGCCGCTCGCTGCTCAACTATGCTCTGAGGCAGCATCTACCGGGCGCGCCACCAGCGTCCTTGCAGATCGCCACGACCGACAAAGGAAAGCCCTACCTCAAAGCGCCCTTTGACCGGGTCGCCATCTCCATCAGCCATACCTCTGGATTGGTGGCGGTATGCGTCAGCGATGGGAAAGCTTGCGGCGTGGACCTTGAATCCCTTGATCGAGTGATCGGTGTCGAAGGGCTGAGCGCTCGCTATCTATCGCTCGCTGAGCAAGAGTGGCTTCAAGCGCATAAGCCAGCCGAGCGACGCCACGCATTTTTGAAAATCTGGACCCTCAAAGAAGCCTACCTTAAAGCCCTTGGCTTGGGGATTTCAGCCCCCTTGAGCGCGCTGACCTTTTCTTGGGGTGAGTCGATCCGACTTGAATGCGCTGAACCGGCGATGCAAGCCCTTGATCACTGGGTCTTTGACCAAAGGATCTTACCAAGCGGTCATCTCCTAGCGGTGGCTCTAGAGGGTCCTTGTTCTGAGCTTGAGCTCATCGAGGTCACGCTCGGTGATGACGATTTTAGTGCCAAGCATTAAAGACAAAAGGACCACCGAAGTGATCCTTTCATCCTCCTGCTGCAACAGGTTCCACTAGGGGATGGCGAGACGCATTTGGTAGGCACCGGTGGCGGTGTCCGAGAAGCCGCGAACCGAGAAGGCATAGACCTGACCAGCGACCAGATCCTGCTCGATGCGGCAGTTCAAGCCTTCGCCGCCGTCATCGTTGGTGGCGAGCTCATTGGCGTCGGCATCGAGCAAACGGCAGATGGTGTCTAGAGCACCTGAGGTCTCAAGGCGGTACGGCCCGTTGCGGGTCGCCCGGAAGCGAACCACGTCGACGTCGCCGCCTTGCTCTAAGTTACCGGCGAGCTCAACATTGTCCGAGACAAAGTTCGCTGCCGCCACGTCGTTGCCGTGATCGTCTTGGTTTTCGCCTGGAGGCGCTGCGACCAAAGCGTAGGTGC
>JBDQPD010000050.1:0-23552 GCA_040260805.1 Myxococcota bacterium
ATCATGATGCGCATAAATACTCACCCAATCGCGACCATGTGCCATGATCACGAGGTGGCCCCACCCTGGGTCTTCAGCTGCATAGACCACCCGGCCGTCTGCTACCGCGAACACCGGGGCGCCCTTTTTGTGAGCAATCTTAATCCCGTCGTTCACCACATCACCCCGACGACCAAAAGAGGTGATCACCTCCCCGCCTTGCACCGGAAAGATGAACCCACCCTCTGGCGGCAGATCGGGGCCGACAGGCGGCTTAATTTTCGAGGGGCGGCTCGCAACCTTGTCCTGGCGCTCATCAAAATCGGAGCCTGGCGCCAAAGGGATGAACAAGCGACGACCGGCTCGCAGCTCGGTGGGATCACCAATCGCGTTGGTCTTGATCAAAAGGTTGACCGTCACGCCATAGTGATGGGCGATCCGCCAGAGGGTTTCGCCCCGGATGACGGGATGCCAAGTTCCTGGGGGAGCGGTCTCAGACTCTTCTTTCGAGCCAACCTCAGGGACAATGACCTTCGGGCTGCCTGCGGTGGTTGCGCAGGCTCCGAAAGCAACCGCTAGCAGCAGGACTCGGATCATCGCAGGAGCTTGATCGCTGCGAAGCCGCCAATCAGGAGCACGGTGAACAGCGAGACGGCGACATTAAAGCGCTTCTCGATCCACTCTTTGATCGATGGACCAAACTTTTTGATCAGCGCGGCGACCAAGAAGAATCGAAACGCTCGCCCAACGACCGAGGCGAGAACAAACGGAACGAAGGGAAACTTGAACACTCCAGAAGAGATGGTGAACACTTTGTATGGAATCGGAGTGATCGCTGCAGCTAAAGTCCCCCAGAAACCATACTCAGCATACCAAACTTGGATTTTATCCATGACCGGCTGACCGTGATAAGCGTTGACGATAGGCTGTCCTAACGCCTCCCATCCATACACACCGATCGCGTACCCAGCCATGCCACCGGTGACCGACCCCGCAGTGCAGATCAGCGCAAAGCTGAAGGCGCGCGTCGGCGCAGCCACCGCCAGCGCAATCAACAAGACATCAGGCGGTATCGGGAAAAAGCTCGACTCTGCGAAAGCCAGCACGAACAAAGCCGGCGCCCCATAAGGCGTATCAGCCCATGCGAGCACCCAATCGTACAGTCGACGTACCCAACCGAATGGGCCGCTGTGTCTCTTTTCAGTCGTCATCGTTCATCTCCGGATTCGTCGGCGCTTCGTGCCGGCGCGTGTCCATCTAAGCGCATTTCGCCTAGTTCGGCCAAGGCCTTATATGCTGTCAGATCTCGTCCGATCGGCATCACTGATATCAGCCCCGCATCGTGAGCGGCCGTATCGGTCGCCGGTCCACCCTGGTGAACCACCTCAGTCCCACCAATCCAAAAGTAATCTCCGCCACGCGGGTCCTGGCGATGGACGACGCGCTGCCCCTGATAACTGCGACCACCCATCGTACACAGCGCAAACCGGCCGTCGGTCTCGCGCGGGACATTGCAGTTGAGCATGACGCCAGCCGGCAACCCGTTTTTTGCCACCCAGCCGACCAAACGTTGCGCGAAGGCCGCGGCCATGGAGAAGTCTCCGTTGCGCGACGCCACCAAGCTAAAGGCTAGTGAGGGGATCCCGTTGTTCATCCCCTCGTGTGCCGCACCGACTGTGCCGCTGTAGTGGGCGTCTGTCCCCAGGTTACTGCCATGATTAATCCCCGAAATGACGAGGTCCGGCAGCTGGTCTTTCATAAAGTGGTGGAGCCCTAAATAGACGCAGTCTGTCGGTGTTCCCGAGACAGCTATCCAGCGCTCTTTGCCTCCATAACGGGTGGCTCGAAGCGGTCGATCCAGAGTGATCGCCTTGCTCACGCCACTCATTTCAGCCGCAGGGGCAATCACCCAAATTTCGCCCAAAGGTTCGACCGCTTTGACTAGAGCGTGAAGCCCCTCGCGATGAATTCCATCGTCATTACTTACGAGAATTCGCACAGCTCTTCTCCTGCCTTGGTCGTTGCGATAGCGCAGCGGTAAAAAACACGAAAGGCAGACTCAGTCTGCCTTTCTTGGTCGGAGTGAGAGGATTCGAACCTCCGGCCCCTTGACCCCCAGTCAAGTGCGCTAACCAGGCTGCGCTACACTCCGAGCGCGGCGCTCATTAGTTGTGGATAACGTGAGCCGGCAAGTGATTTTTATGCTAGACGCCCAGCGCCTCAGGTCGCGGCCCCCCGTCAGGTTTCCGATGGGTAAAGCCTTCGCCTTACGGTATTGAGTTCTTGCTCAGGGCGTAGAGCCCCGTCTCTACGGTCTTTTTCTGCTGTCCAGGAGGACCATCTCGATGTTGAACAGTTCAGCTTTCTTGCGCGCACGATTCCAATCCGTCCGTTGGGCGATGGCTTCGCTTCTCATGGCCTCAACGATGGCCCAGAGCTGTTCGTGCGAAGAAGTCTACGTGAACCGCGTCCAACGGGAGCTCCAGGTCAGCTTGGACCCGAGCGAGGTTCAAGACACTGAGATCTGTAAAGACGCAGAAGGTAACGCTTACTCTGCCATGTACTGCACCGTCGACATGGGCGAGATCGCCCTGAACTCTCAGGGCAACCTGCGGACCATCCAGCTGTTCAACGTCGGCACGCCCAACCTCGAAATCTACAAGGCTGCGATCGCTAACGACTCCCCCTTGCTCGATTCGATCTCGCTCGACGGCGACATCATGAACCGCAGTGAAGGTGATCCCATCGTGCTGACGAACAACCTGGCCACCGCGCTGCGAGTGATCGTGGTTCCGACGGTCGAATGGGAAGCCGGCGACTGGATTGGAACCGTCCTCGTCTACAGCAACGCAGAGAACACCGACGAATCGCTCGACGATGCGCAATGCGAAGAAGCTGGCGTGCCCGCCGGGTGCTCGCGCACCTCGATCCAAGTCCGAGCGTGGCCACGGGATCTCGGCAATGTTGAGATCCAAGTCGTCGCCGAAGTCGGCACCGACAACTTCGACACCGGCATCTGCAACTTCGGCGCTGTTGGTATCCCGGACGAGCAAGCCGGCACGGAAGGCGGCGAAGGTCGCTGTAAACTGCGTGTCCGCAACAACGGCGACACCGACGCGGTGATCACTCGCCTCGACTTGGTGATCGGCCAAGCAGAGCGTGACGAATGTGGCAGCAGCTGCACCTTTGGTACCTACTGCACTGGACCCGCTGCTTGCTCAGACGGTCCGTTCGCTAGTTTCTGGGCAGCCGACAGCAATGGCTATGTCCACGGAGCAGAGTGCTCAAACGAGTCGCCCTGCGCGCTCGGTGAGTTCTGCGCCTTTGATGCCGAGTCCAACGCCAGCTACTGCTCGACAGAAGCGGCGATCAGCGATCAGCCGATCTTTCGCCTGCAGCGTGAGGTCGAAGTCAGCGACGACAACCCCTTGTTGATCGAATCCGGGCGCGAGTCGGTGGTCACCATCCTCTTCAAGCCTGGCAACCTAGGGAAGTATGCTGGCTCGATTCGCTTCAAAGGTAATCTGCCTGTTCCAGGCGGTATCCTCCAGCGCCCGATGGTTGGCATTGGGCACAACGCACCGGTCGCTCGCCCGGAAGTCAAAACCATCGATGGCAACGCCAACTATCGTCGCAACGATGATGGCGATCCCCAAGCGGCTCCTCTGTCGACGGTCACCGTGACCGGCGAGAACTCGACGGGTCTGGGCGGCGCTCGAATCGAAGAGTATGAATGGAGCCTCGATGAGCGCTACGGCGCTAGCGTCCCGGAAGGTAGCGGCGTTCGCCTGCGCAACACCGACGCCATGGAAACCGACTTTGTCTACGGTACCAGCACCCCCGGCTTGGACTCTGCCGGTATTTACAACGTCGCCCTGCGTGTTCGTGATGAACGCGGCGTCTGGTCCGGTTGGGCCGTTCTGACCATCGAATCCAAACCGGACTCTGCGATTCACGTTGAGCTGACTTGGGACCACCCAAGCTCCGACGTCGACATTCACCTGCTGCGTGCCGGCGATCCGACCAACTACACGACGGACCAGGATTGTTATTACCTCAACTGCAACACCTCACGCTCAAACGGTCGTCCTCGGCTCGCTTGGGGTCCAGGCGGTGAGGAAGATGATCCTCGCCTCGATCTCGATGACGTCAACGGCTTTGGCCCCGAGAACATCAACATCGAAGAGCCAGAGGTCGCTCAAGATTATCTCGTCGGGGTCTACTATTACCGCGCCGATGGCGTCGGTGCTGACCGGCCGACCGTGGCGACGATTCGAATCTACATCGGCGGTCGCCTCGAGTACGAAGAAGCCGCAGAACTCGGTGACACCCAAGCCTGGTGGGAGCCGGCAGTGATCATGTGGGGTGAGGCGAATCCGATTCTGCCGCGCCGTCGCCTGCAGCCTAATCCGCCGAACTGATCGACAACTTAATTCTCGACCCGTTCCACGGGGGAAGCCACGCGTACGTGACTTCCCTCTTGGCGCGTTTTTTGCCGGGAACGACGCACACCGAGACCTTGGGTAGTCACCTGTTCAAGTGGCGAATGGGCGTGGCTGCCTTGTGGTTCGCCGAGCGTATCGAAGCCCAGCGACTGACGCCGAAGCTGTTGGTCACCACCGATATGCTCGACCTGAGTCGACTCAAAGCGCTCTGCGGCAAGCGGCTGATCGACACTCAAACCGTACTGATCATGCATGAAAACCAACTCAGCTACCCGCGTCACGCCAAAGAACGTGAAGACATTCACCTCGGGTTAACCAACCTATTTTCGTGTTGGTGCGCTGACCTGATCTGGTGGAACTCAAAGCATCATCAGGATCTGTTCATGGAGCAAGCTGAGCGTTTCATTGGGCTTTTTCCTAAGCGCGTCCCAGGCGATCTCCTGGACCGTATCGAGCAGCGCAGCACAGTGCTCGGCTTGCCGCTCGACCTTGATGAGCTGCGCTCGCTGCGTCGCACAACCCGCGCCCCGGGACGTCTTCGGATCGCCTGGAACCATAGGATGCAGCACGATAAGAATCCGGATCGAGTTTTTGGACGCCTAGCTCGGTTAGCCGCAGCGGGTCTCGACTTTGAATTGCATCTGTTTGGTCCTCGGCATCAGGACAAGCCCGAGATCCTAGAGCGGCTCGACGATCTGGTGATCGACCACGGCTATCTTGCGCGCGCTGACTATCTTCAAGCGCTGAGTCAATGCGATGTGGTCGTTGCGGATCCGGCTCAGGAGCATTTTGGGCTCAGCGTGGCCGAAGCCGTGCAGCTGGGTCTGTGGCCCATTCTTTCTAACTCTTTATGTTATCCTGAGCTGATTCCCAAACGGCTGCACGACGACTGTTTGTTCGCTAGCGAGCAGGAATTTGATGGCTTAGTCAGGCGGGCCATAGCTGCCCCTGAACGTCAATGCGATGCTCTGTACGAGCGCTTTGAGGCGTCACTTGTGGTGGAGCAACTTTGCGAGCGGCTCGCCAGCAGGTAACGTCCCGCCACCATCCGGAGGATCGTATGTCCCGTTGTCTTGTTCTTCTTGGCTTTCTCGCGCTCGCGGGCTGCGGCGACTCAGACAGCGGCGGCGTATCGTATCAGGATGCAGGACTGATCGATCGCAACGCGCGCGACGCAGGGCCCTGCCCCGACGAGGGCTTCAGCCGGGCTGAAGACGGTAGATGCTTGTGCAACAATGACTTTGCCTGTGGCAGCGGCAGCGTCTGCGAGGGCGGTCAATGCTTAGACGGCTGTCGTCATGATGGTCACTGCCAAGACACCGAGCGCTGTGAGATCCAAGGGAACAACACCTTCGGCGCCTGCGTGAACGCCTGCCCCAACGGCGATTGTCCGGACACCTGTACGAACGATCAAGACTGCAGCGATGGTCAGCACTGTGAGGGGCGCTTTTGTGTGCCCAACTGCCAAAGCAATGCGGAATGCGCCCAAGGGGAAGCTTGCGTGACCTCAGGGCGCTGTGTTCCTGGCTGTCGAAGCCCTGAAGACTGCGGCGGTCGCGCCACCTGCGAAGAAGCGATGTGCCAATGCGAGCCTGCGCAAGCCTTCACCGTGGTCGAAGTCGAGGACCAAACAGCCAACGCAGGGCTCCGCTCAGGGGATACTCTATCCATAACGATTCACGTCCCCAACGTGGATCGAGATCTCCAAGTCGGACTCATCGTTCGCACTCAGAATGTCAGTCGCGTCGGCTTCGCTAATGCGCAATGGCAAGGCCTCGAGCCCGACGCCAACGGCTTTCGCGAGCTTCAAAGCGGCGGTCACGGTGCGGTCGTTACCTTCACCGGCTTGGACTCCAAAGTGACGCTGAGCGCAGTCGCTGGCGCAGCCCGTGCCCCGGTTCGGGTCAACGCTGAGTTGGTCATGCTCGGACAGCAAGGGCAAGAGTGCGCAGCGGCAGTACCCAACAGCATCGGGCTCGCTAATCTACCGGTGTTTGGAGCGGACAACGACTTAGCCAACTGCGCCGACATGCACGGTGCGCACATCGTCCAGCTGATGACCGCTCAGGCCTCGGTGCCAGCCAGCGAGTTTGATGGCGTCGAGCGAGATGACATGAGCTGGGCAGGGCAAGCTCAGCCTTTGGTTGGGCCGAAGCTGCATTACTGCATCGACCTGCTCGGGAGCGGTCAGCTTGCGCTCAGCTCAGACTGGCGGGGAGAAGCACCCGTTGCCGTACAAGGTCAGTTCCTGTTTGAGGCCTTCGATATGGCGCAAACTGAGGTCTGCCAAAATGCCGGCGATTGCACTCGACCGGGCGTGCAGGCGTGTATCGATGGGCAGTGTCGAGAGCGGCTACAGATTCGAATGGCGGGAGCCTCCGAGCGTGCGCTTCTGGATCGTGAGCACCGAAACGCTCAAGTGGAGACCACAGGCCCAGAGGCGTGTCTCAACGGATGTCAGATCGACCCTGTGCCTCGCAACCAGCCCGCTTGGGGTGCTGGCGACCTCAACTTGACCGGTTTCTTGCGCTGGGGTCAGCGCACGGATCTGAGGATGAGTGTTTTGGCGACCGGGGACCAAATTGCAAGCAGTGCCCTGTTTCTCCAAACCCGAGAGATGCCCGATTGGTGGCTCAGCAAAACCTGTCGCTGCGATTACGGTTCGGGAGCTTTGGCTTGCGGCGCACCGAGCGAACAAGGGCTTGATGCTGCGCGAGGGATCTGCAGCGAACCCTGAGGCTAGCGCTCGCAGAAGAAGTAGTTGTCCTCAGCGCAAGGCGAGTCGTTCCAACGGCCGCCTCCTGAGCGCCAAAACTCTGCGCAATCCTCGCCATCGCCCCAGTCGTCAGGCTGAAAGCTCGCCCAGTTCGTGAAGTTCGAGTTGCGCCCGGTCCACACCCAAGCGTTGTTGTTGTTTTGGTGCAAACCGATCCAGTGGTCGCGACGCCCTGCGGCGCTCCACAAGAGGTCATGGTCGGCTCGACTCATGACCGATGCGAGGTGACCGCCCCAGCCTTCGCAAGCTGCCTTAGACTCGGGCCAGGTCCGGTTGAGTGAGCAACGAATGGTCAGCGGGCTGCGTTCCTCGACGAAGGCACAACCTTGGGGCGCCACTAAAACCTGGCAAGCGCTCGTGCAGCCATCAAACTCGTCATTGTTTCCATCATCGCAAGCCTCGACACCTTCATAGACGATACCGTCACCGCACCGTGCCTCAACGCACTCGCTCGTGCAGGCATCTCCATCGGCTTGATTCCCGTCGTCGCAAGCCTCAACTCCAGCCCGAACGTGCCCATCACCGCAGGTCGCCGTCCGGCAATTATTCAAGCAGCGATCCCCGTTGCTTTGATTACCATCATCACAAGCCTCCACTCCCGCGCGGACCTGACCATCGCCGCAGCTCGCCACGACGCAGTTGGATAAGCACGCGTCGTCATCGCGCAGGTTGCCATCATCGCAAGCTTCAACGCCGGTCTGAACCGATCCATCGCCGCACACGGCGACGACGCAATCGCTCAAGCAGGCGTCGTTGTCGCTCATGTTACCGTCATCACAAGCTTCAGTCCCCGCAAGGACGTAGCCGTCACCGCAACGAGCCTCCAAGCATCCGCTGACGCAGTCGTCATCGTTGTCGTCGTTGCCGTCATCGCAAGCTTCCACTCCCTGCCAGAGCGCCCCGTCACCGCATACGGCGGCTTGGCACTCTACGCAGGCGTCGCTGCTGAGCGCGTTCCCGTCATCGCAGGCCTCTCCTGAGGGGGCATCAGCAGGCAGATCGCTTCGGCGCACTCCATCGCCGCAGCGCGCTCGAATACAGCCCTCAAGACAAGCGTCGTCTTGCTCATTGTTCCCATCGTCGCACTCTTCATTACCGCGCCAGACGATCCCATCGCCGCAGACCGCTCGTGCGCACAAGCTCGTGCACCCATCGGCGTCGGCTACGTTGGCGTCGTCGCAGGCTTCATAACCCTCATCCCCCTCTGAACGATCCGTTCGCACGACACCATCGCCGCAGCGCGCAGGTCGGCAGTTGTTGCGACACGCATCGGTGTTGATCTCGTTGGCGTCATCGCACAGCTCACCTTGGCTGACTAAGCCATCACCGCAGACGACTTCAACGCATTGGTCGGTGCAGGTTGAGCTGCCTAAGGGGCCATCATCGCAGGCTTCCCCGGGTTCGATTCGCTCATTGCCGCAGGTGACGCGCTCGCAGACACCAAAGTCGCACGAGCCGCCTTCACCGCAATCGGTGTTCACTTCGCAGCGGCGTACATCACCAAAGTCAGCGCTGGGGACACAGGCGCCTAAGGCTAAGCAAAAGCACGCGAGCCCTCGAAACGCCATCAACGCGCCAAAAGGCTAAAGCCGGCGATTCCCGCGCCGGTCAGCGCCAGCCCTGTTCCCCACATAATTCGAGCTTGAGTCTGAGCGCTTGCAAGTTGGTCGTAGTCTTTTGCGGTCGCAGTCGCCGGCTCGTACTCTTCTTGAGCCGCTCCTAAGACCATATAACTGCTGCCGAAGACGGCAACTCCACCCACACCAACTAAGACAGAGCCCCAGCGCATCAGCTTGTCATGACTCACCGCTTTGAAGCCGGGCTTAGCCTCTACTTTGACGGCAACCGGTTCGGCTTTTCCGCCCCACAGCGACTGAACCAGTCCGGGGATGGCTTGCGTGAGTTGGCGCTCGGTAGCCTGCCCCTTCAAGTCACGCCGCCAGCGCGCCTCGACGCCTAGGTCCATATAATCTAGCCCCAGCCGAAACCCACCGGGTTCGAGCGTCAAGCGTGGTGAAATGATCGCGCCGACCTGAAGCATAGCGCCGAGCTCGACCAAACACGACGGCGACGCGCAGTCACTCAGCCGCTCCTGAGCTTCGAGCGGCATCGAGTTCATGATCTCGGCGATGGTGATGACCTCTTTGAATCGCCCGACGCGTTGCACCGCAGCGCGCAACTCGATTGCGACACGGCGAAGCATTGCTGGCTGAACGTCAGCCCCTGCACCCACCTCTAAAATCGCCACCCGCGCTGCAGCCGCAGCCTGCCTGGGTATCGGAGTCGCCTTAACCTTGAGCTCCTTGGGCTCATCCCCAAGCGCTTTGAGCTCAGGCAGCTTAACCAGCGCCGGCTTAGACGATGCATACGCCGCCGAGGGCATCATCAGAGGGGCTATTACGAGTAGTGCGATCAGACGCAAAGGCATCCTCCTATCGGGACTCTACCAGCGGTGCGGCGGCTTCGTAAGAGGGCGCAGTAAGCTAACGAAGCGTAGGCGTCAGACTCGTCTCGAGCCACGCGCATTCCCAGGACCAATATCCCAAGGCTCCCGATCGGGAGCGTCATAGAAATCAGCGAGACCAGCCATCTCTGACTCTCGAACCAACACGCGACTGTTTTCCTCGTCACGAAGACGAATGCCCTTCGCTGTCTTGGTGACCGATGCCGGTTTTCGCTTGGGCTTTGACACGCTGACGCCTCCTCACAAAGGTTTTGCCTCTCCCCATACAGCGGCGCAAGCGTTTGCGATTTTTACGGGCTAGAAAATCGAGACATACAAGCCTCGAACTAGAGCGAGACCCCCACCGACTTGGCGACGAACTCGGCGCCATAATGCGCGAGACCATAGATGGTCTGTGAGGGGTTGACGCCGAGCGAGGTGGGAAAGACCGAACCATCAACGACAAAGACATTGTCCATACCACGCAGTCTGAACTGGGAATCAACGACCGAGAGGTCTTCATCGCGCCCCATGGCGCAGCCGCCCATTTGATGAGCGCTGACCAAAAAGTGCTCGTGGGCTCCATAGGCTAAGCCGTCAAGGGCCTCGAGGTCGCTCTTGCTTTTGAGTTGGAGCGGCCGGGTGTGCAAGGTCATGGCCCATTGGGCTCCGGCCTCTAAGGTCAACTCAGCGAGCTTACGGTGGCTGACCTTCAAGGTGCGAGCGAAGACGTCTGAGATCGGATAATCAAGCTTGGGTAAGCCGCCAGGGCGTAAGCTGACCGTGCCGCCCTCATCGCCTGGGGCAAAGCCGTCGATATGCAAGGCGATAAGGGCGCTAAAATGGGACAACTCACCCATCGCTTTTTGAGCGGCATCGCCCATCGCCGGAAGCACCGAAGCGGCCAACATCGGGTGGACCGGCGCGGCTTCAAAAAAGAAGCCCATACGCCCCGCTTCTGGTTGGGCAAAATGATGGCTCGCTACGCTCTGAGGCGCTCCATAAAAGCCCTGCACGGGGTCTGCGTATTTACCCAAAATTCCGATCACGGGATGCAAAAAGGTGCGCTTTCCAACCCGCCCGTTGCTGTTGAGCCCCGAGCGTAACAAAAGCGCCGGACTGTTGAGCGCGCCTCCGCTCACGACCACCGTCTCAGCCCGTACCCTGACCGCCTGACCGAGCGGCTCTGAGTCGGCGTTCGCCTGCGCTTGACCGACCACTGAAGTGACTTTGGAGCCTTCATGAACCAAACGATCGATGGGGCAGTTAACCACGAGGTTCATCCCTGCCCGGATCGCATCTGGGATGTAGGTGACATGCATGGCTTGCTTGCCATCGACCGGGCAGCCCATACCGCAGTAGCCGCTGTTCACGCAGCCTTTGACGTTGCGCTTGGTCGGGCCAGCTTGCCAGCCGAGCTTGCGCGCTCCATCGAGCAGTTTTCGGTTGTTGGCGTTGGCGCTCTCGAGCGGCCATTCAAAGATGTTGAGGCGTTGCTCCACCGTGTCAAAGTGAGGCTCAAGCACAGCTGAAGTCAGACCTTCAACTCCGTGCTGATTTGCCCAATGATCGAGCACGTGATCTGGCGTTCGATAGCAGGTCGTCCAGTTGATCGCCGTGCCACCTCCCGCCGCACGTCCCTGCAAAATACCAATGCTGCCATCACCCGTAAACCGAGTACCTCGGTCTTGATACATCAAGCCATAAGCTTGCTCTTCACGTAGCTTGAAATCTTCTTTCGAGATCCACGGCCCTGCTTCCACCATGACCACGCTGACGCCCGCAGCGGTGAGGCGCGCAGCCAAAACCGAACCCCCTGCACCGGAACCGATGATCGCGACTTGCGCAGTGAGGTCTAAAGGCTTGGTCAGCGCTGCAGCGTCGATAATCGAACCGCTCATTGAGCTCCTCCAAACCGCAAGGGTCCAGGGTAGCCCATGTGCGACCACGTCTCAGGTCGACTCCAGTAGGCACTGTTCACCAACGCGATCAACGCCCGAATCCCTGCTCGTCGAGGAGGCAAACGGCTACCACGCCACTGCTCAATCGCAGCCACGCATTCGGCGTGTGACAGGGCTGAAAAAGGCGTCGGACGAGCATCTAAAATAGCTCCCGCTACTGGGTTTTCAAGTAAGTTGAGGACCAAGCACAGCTCATCTTTTAGGTCGGGATTCAAGCTGGCAAGAATCTCATCGACCATACCGGCGGTGTTTAGGTCCTTCGCCGATGGGAGGTCTACAGAGCCTCCAATGATCGCCGAAGCGGCTGCAACCAACGTACTCCACTGCCTTGGATTGAGCGCTTTGAGTCCGCCCTCTGGCAACGCAGCGAGCGGCCCCTTACGCAAGCTCAAGCCCACGCCACCCAGAGCCAGCATCGCCGAGCCAGCAAAACCGTATTTTAGAAAGGTACTTCGTCTCACGTTGGGTCCTTGGGAGTTCCTACCCAGAGTACAACTCTGCGCCCTGCGTGCATGAAACTCAATGCGTTGACCAAATTTCCATGCGGACAGCCGTAATCCTCGGGCAACAAAAGCGCTAAACGCCAGCCGCTAAGGGTGCCATGAAAACGAGCCAGCAAACGGCGAACGACGTCGCCTCGAACCGTCGCGTCGTAGGGCGGATGGGCGGTCACCAAACCGTGCTGGGGCAAGCTGCTCAGGTCCATATCCTCGAAGGCTTTACGATGCAGCTTGAGCCGATTCAGCACGCCCGCACGCTGTGCGTGATCACGGCATGCGTTGTAAGCTGCGAAGGCGTGATCGCTGGCGAGTAGCAAGCCCTCAGGGATCGAGCCCTCGGTCTTTCGAATAGGCGCGGGGGCTTTCGGCCAATGCTCGAATCGCCACGGACGCAAACGGCTACTTGGCCGACCCATCAAAGCCGCCTCGATCACAAACGCGCCGGGCCCACAGCAGGGATCGTACAAAGGCTCACCAACCGACCACTGCGCTGCCCGCAGGCAAGCCACCGCATAGTTCTCATCCAAGGGCGCAGAGTGGGCATCGAGCCGATAGCCGCGCTCGTGCATGTCGGCGCCGCTGCAGTCCAGCTCGAGCCCTACCCAATCGACGCCAAAACGTAACTTGAGTAAGGTGCTGCCCTCACCCTCGACGGCTTCGGCATCGATGGCTTGACGCAGCGCCTCTTGGTTGTCGAAACGCCCCCCCGACACCACGACCGAGAGCGGGTCACCAGGATAGCGGTATGTGGACCACTCCACCGAGCCCGCTGCCTCGATCATCTCTGGTTCACGACCCGGTAAGCCTTGTGCCAGGATCGACCATACGCGGCTCGCTAGGCGACTTCGATGCAAGACGGGAAGCTGCTCGATCTGGGCTTCGACCAAGACCGATCCAGCCCGAGTTCGAGCCTGCTCGAAGCCGAGTTCATCAAGTTCATCACTGAGGAGCTGTTCGAGACCGTGGGCGCAGGTGAGACGGTAGATCGGCATTAAGGGTCGACCCCGCAATCACCCGGGCAACCGTCCCGGTTTTCATTGTTTCCGTCGTCGCATGCCTCACCGTCATCGACGATGTCATCGCCGCAGCGTTGGTCGGTGCAATCGGTTCGACACTCGCCGTTGGGCTCGTCGCTGTTGCGGCGAGCGCCTAGATCACAATCTTCTTCAAAGCGGTTGGTCACGCCGTCGCCGCAGCGAGCCCGAACGCAGCTGTTCAAGCAATAATCGTTGTTGTTGCGGTTGCCGTCATCGCATTGTTCTTCGCCGCGTTGTTGGAAGTTATCACCGCACACGGCGCGTCGGCATAAAATAGTGCACGCATCGCCCGGGTCTTGGTTGCCGTCATCGCATTCTTCAATGCCCGCCCGCAAAACACCGTCACCGCAACGAGCCTCTTGGCAGTCTGCTGTGCAGGCGTCCGATGGCTCGATGTTTCCGTCATCGCATTGCTCGACCCCGATCTGGAGCAGCCCATCGCCGCAGCGGGCTGTTCGACAGGTGCTCGGACAAGCGTCTTGGTCGTTGTCGTTGCCGTCGTCGCATTGTTCGCCCTGATCAACGATCCCATCGCCGCAGCCAGGGCGGGTGCAGTTCGAGCGACATGTGTCGCCCGGCTCATCGCCGTTCGCTTCGCCCTCATCGCAAGCCTCAAATCCGGGTCGAACAATCCCATCGCCGCAGCGAGCCAGCTGGCATGACGACAAGCAGCCATCACGATCCGATTCATTTCGGTCATCACACGCCTCATCAGCTTGCACGACACCATCGCCGCAACGCGGCTCAAGGCAGTCAATCGAGCATCCATCACCGTCCAGCGCGTTGCCATCATCACATTGCTCGCCTGGATCAGTGACGCCATCGCCGCAGCGATGATCAGCCGCCTCGGGGCGCTGCGTCACGCCCACAGGGAGCGAGCCGTCCGGACCACCCCAGCACAGCGTCGCGCCCGAGCCATTGATGGCGCAGGTCCGACCGCCGCCGGCAAAGATTCCGCCCGAGCCATCGAGCGCTTCGATGAGCATCGGCGATAGATGACAGGCTGCCTCAAGCCCGTCAGGGGGAAGGCATAAGCTGCCGTCCATGGTGCCAAGACCCAGCTGTCCAACTTGGTTGTGACCCCAACACTGCACCGCGCCTTGGGCGCTCAGCGAACAGGTGTGATCTCCAGCCGCGACCAGCTGAGTCACTCCGACCAAATTCGGAACGGGACGTGGGGTCGTGAAGCAGTGACCGCGGCTCGATAAGCCCTCGCCGCAGCGACGAGCTCCCTCCATGCCGCCTAAACCAAGCTGTCCGAACCCGTTATGACCCCAACAGCGCACGGTGCCGTCATCGATCAGAGCGCAGCTGTGTGCGCGCCCAAGGGCTAAATCACTGACGCCGCGGACACCTTCGACTTGGACCGGACGCCAGCTGTCAAAGAGCGCGCCATGCCCAAGCTGACCCAAATCACCACGACCCCAGCACCAGAGATTCCCTGACCGGTCTCGTGCGCAGCTGTGAAAACTGCCCAGCGCCAGAAGGTCTGCAGGCGGCAGATACCTTAGCTCCACCGCGTCGGCGCGGAAGCTGGTATTGGTCGAGTCGCCCACTTGGTTAAAGCCGTTCGCTCCCCAACAGCGCACCACGCCCGAGTCCAACAAGACGCAGGTGTGGGCGACGCCCAACTCAAGCTGAGCGACGTCATCGGCCATCGGCAGCGGTGTCGGCGAGACGCGGCAGCGGTCGCGCTCTCGAGTCCCGCACAACAAGCCCTCATCGCCCTCACCGATTTGACCTCGGGTCGCTAAGCCCCAACAGCGCACGGAGCCGCTCTGAAGCAGGGCGCAGGCATGCGAGCCACCCGCGCGCACTGCGCGCACAGAGCCGGTCTGTAAGGCTCGCAGCGAGTCGCCGAGTTCGCGCGGCTCAAGCCCCCCATCACCGAGCGAGCCAAAGGAGTTATCACCCCAACAAAAAACGTTACCCGCAGCGCTCAAGCCGCAGGTGAAATCTTCCGTATCGGACAAGCCGAGCGCCAAGCTTTGAAACGAAAGCGTCTCGAGCGCACAGGCTGACGAGCAGCCATCCTCTTCGACCGAATTCCCATCATCGCAGCCTTCATCGACTTCATGGACGCCGTTACCGCACACAGGCGGCGGCGGCGGCGGTGGCCCTGCATCGACGATGGGCTCACTCGTTTCACTGCAGGCACCCACGAGGAGCAGTGCCCAAAGGCTATGACGTAACATAGCGATCCACCTCAAAATTTCGGCTCGTTCAATCTAGCCCGCTAGCCCGAGTCGTACAATCTCAACGACTATTTAATCAAAACTCGCTCGCTAAAGCTACTGGCTCCGCCCGCATCAACTCCCCAAACCTTGATCTCAGCAGCGCCTGAGCGGTCGCCGAAGCCGTGATTCAGTTGAACTTCGAGGGTGGTGCAATATCCATACACACCACCGCCCGTCTCGTTCGCGAGCACACCACTACAACTTGCGCCCTGAATCGAACCCATGCCTGCATACCTGAAGCTCACGGACTCACTGACGCAGTTCGCCCCGTCTTGATCACAAACAGCTTGCACTGGCGTATCCACGACTTCCATTTCCGAGAAGAGATCAAACACGTCGCCGTCATGACGCAGCGTAAAGGCATCATTGGGATCCGCAATGTTGCCGTTTCCATATTGGACGACCAGCCAATGTCCGCTCGAACTTTCTACCAATGCTTGGCGACTGCTCCGGCCAATCGAGTAGCTCTCAGTTTGCGCTAGAGCGCCAACGGTACCGCACGCCCCTTGGACAAACTCATCAAGGTTTGCGCCACAGGATTCAGTATTTGAGTTGCCCACACGCCTCTGGAGGACAAGGGTCCAACCCCCACCGCCTGTCTCCATATCGCAGAACACTTCAATCGGTACCACCGCGCCGGCACCATCGGGGTCGACCCAGTAGCTGCCGCTTTGAAGTTCAGGGTAGTCTGCGAGTAAACTCGAACAACTCTGCGCCGCTAAATCGGCGCTTGAACCGTTCGGCGGTGTCGGACCACCTGCGTCGAGTACCGGAGCGGGCGGTCCGGCATCAGGAGTCCCTGCGTCAAGCTCCGGCGCAGGCCCTCCGGCATCACTATTTCCTGCTTCAGGTCTCGGCGGAACCCCCGACTCTAGACAGTAGCCACCAATGCAAACCTCTCCAGCTTCGCAGTCATCGTCTTGGCGACATTCTATCGTACGGCCGGTGTCGACAGCGGCTCCAGCATCATAGACCGACTGTGGTCCTGCATCGCCGCCCGGCTCTACACCCGGAGCCGACGCTGAAGGATAACATTGGCTCGCCCGGCAAACGTGATCCGGAAAGTCGCTGCCCAGCTCTTCAACCGAACAATCCGCGTTGCTCTCGCAGGGCGGATTCTTCGCCTCAAACGAACCCGGACAAGCGAGCATTACAAAGGACAATCCCAGCATCACAGATAGCCGCATGAAGCCTCCCGAATCCCAGCTTGGCCGCTTCTCGGTGCGGCCGGCAAGCGTTGGCACGCTCTGAGTGGTCTTCCTCATTAAAATTCTGATCTCGGACGATTGTCCGAGACCTCCTTTCCCGGATCACCAACTACGGCTAGAAGCCCGTCATGCTAAGCCTTACGCTCGTCTTTGCTCAGGTTGTGTCCGCCACACCAGCGGTCCAGCCACCCCGAATTGATGGCCGGCTCGATGAGCAGCTTTGGCAGGGGGAGCCGATCATTTCTGAGCTCCGGCAACGCGCTCCTCAAGAGGGGGCGCCTGCCACCGACGACACCAAGGTGTGGGTTAGCTATGACCGTGATCACCTCTACATTGCGTTTGAGGTGATCCAGGCGAGTCCGGTGCGTGCGTACTATCTTGAGCCTGACTTCTCGCGCGGCGACGACACCATCGCCGTGCTGATCGACCCATGGAAAGACCGACGCAATGGGTTCTTATTCGAAATCAATGCTAATGGGGCGCGCAAGGATGTGCTGACTACCGACAACGGCAGCTCGAGAAACAGCGCATGGAATGGGGTGTGGTGGGCCGAAACCCAGCGTAACCTCAAGGGCTGGACCGCTGAGTTGCGGATCCCCTTCGCCACGCTCAACTTCCCACTCGCCGAGGTTCACAGCTGGGGCTTCAACGTCCAACGCCGCATCTCCAAAGGGCGCCAAGAAGCGGTCTGGCAAGGCTGGCAGCGGCGCTTTGATTTCGCTGACCCCGCGGTTGCCGGCACGCTCGAAGGGCTGCGCTCGATCCGCAGCGGACAACGCGTGCAACTCAGACCCTACGCCATGGGTGGGTTTTCCAAGGTCACCGAGGACGGTGTCGTCGAGCAAATCGCGCTAAAAGGGGTCGGTCTCGATGTCGATGCGTTGATCAGTCCACCGGTCAAACTCAGCGTGACCATCAACCCAGACTTTGCCCAAGTTGAGGCAGATCAAGCGCAGCTCAACCTCTCCCACCACTCGCTCTACCTTCCCGAAAAGAGGCTCTTCTTTATCGAGGGAAAAGACTTCTTCTCGTTTGGGACAAGCTCGAGCAACCAACCCTTTTACAGCCGGCGCATTGGCCTGGATGAAGAGGACGAACCTCAGGCTATTCTTGGTGGTATCCGGCTGCTCGGGCGCGCCGGAAAAACCCGCATCGGCTTGCTCTCTGCTCAGGTCAGCGAGGAGGCTTGGAGCCTCGATAAGACCCACAACGCGAGCGTCATTCGAGTGAAACAGAACCTATTCAAGCAGTCGTCGATTGGTGGCCTGGGCACCGTCTTGACCCAAGGCAGCGACGTGCAAGGTGTTGCGGGCTTGGATTTGCGTCTGCGCTCGACCCAGTTTCTGGGGAAAAATACCATCGAGGCAGAGGCGGCAGGCGCCGTCGGCTGGTCCAATGACGAAGGGCAAAAGGGCGAAACCTGGCGCCTAGGCTTGGATTGGCCGAACAAGAACTGGGATGCGGGCCTGATGTGGGAGCGAATCAGCGCAGACTACGAACCGGCCTTGGGCTTTACCGCGCTCACCGGGGTCGATCGCTTGCGCTTGGATACGCACTACACGCACCACTACAAAAATCTCAAACACCCGCTACGCAATATCCAGTTCAGCCCCTTTACCGGATACATCGAGCTCGATGAAGAGACCGCCGCGTGGAGTCACTACCGAGTCGACGTCGTCCCGATTGAGGGCGTCAGCCGAGGTGGGCGCTGGGCTAAACTCAACCTCTTCGCCAAAGGCTTTGTGCTCGATGAGCCCTGGGAAATCCTTGAAGGCTACACCGCTGCCGTCGGCGAGTATCAAGATGTGGGGATCCAGGCGATGTTTGCTAATGGCTGGCAACGTCAGCTCGGCTTGTACACCTACATCGAAGAGGCTCAGTACTTTGGTGGGCGACGCACGAGCGGTCGGTTGTGGGTGCAATGGAAGGCGAGCCCAAACTTTAGGGTGTCCTCAAGCAACGGGCTCTACTGGATGCGCAATGACGACAGCTCGGCGCTGGGACGAGACCACAACCTGCGTCTGCGCTCGAGCCTGAACCGAGCCTGGCACGGCAGCCTGCTCGGGCAATGGAACAGCGCCAGTGAGAACACGCTGGTCAACCTCAGGCTGCGCTACATCCCCCGCCCTGGCGCCGACGCCTATCTCGTGCTCAATCAGGCGTGGGACAAATCGTGGACCCCTATTGGGACCAGTATCCAGGCGAAATTGGTCTGGCAGTATGGCTTGTAGCGCGCTCTAGAGCGCTGATCGAAGACAAGTTGAACGGTTGATCACTCGGACAGCGCGTGACTTGTCGCCACCGAATGGACGTGCGAGATATTGTCCACACATCCATGAACACGACGAACTCAGAATCAAAGAACCTCGTACCGGGCCTCGCCTTGGTCACTTTACTCTCGCTCGTAGCCTTTTGGGTTGCCGGTACATCTGCTCTGACCGCGCTGCGAATCAGCCCGCTGATCGTCGGCATTTTGATCGGTGTGGTCGTGGGCAACACGGCGCAGCAGCAGCTGAACGGCAGCCTCGAGCCGGGCATCACCTTTGCGGCGAAGAGGGTCCTTCGACTAGCGATTATACTCTACGGCTTTCGGATCACTTTTACCCAAGTGGCGAGCGTCGGCGCGATGGGGATCGCCCTTGATGTGTTCATGGTGGCGTCCACCCTAATACTCGGTGCGTTCCTTGGTGTTCGATGGCTCGGCATGGACAAAGAGACAGCGATCCTCACGGCATCAGGTGCTGCGATTTGTGGCGCAGCGGCGGTGATCGCTACCGAGCCTGTCGTGAAAGCACAGCGCCATCAAACGGCGGTCGCCGTAGCGACCGTGGTGATCTTTGGCACCGTCGCTATGGTGCTTTATCCGCTGATCTATCGAACCGGTATCGTTCCGCTCAGCGAGCAAGCCTTTGGTGTCTACATCGGCGCCACCTTGCACGGGGTCGCCCACGCCGTCGCTGCGAGCGACGCGACTGGCCCCCAAGCCGCCGATATCGCCATCATCGTTAAAATGACCCGCGTCCTAATGCTCGCGCCGGCGCTGCTAATTATCGGCTGGTGGCTGAGCAGAGCGTCGCGCGCTCAGGGTGACAAGACGCCGGTCACGGTTCCGTGGTTCGCGGTTGGGTTTATCGCGGTTGCTGCGTTTAACTCGCTCGAGCTGCTGCCGCCAGTGTGGGTCGAGCGCATCGTGGCGATCGACACCTTTTTACTGACCATGGCGATGACCGGTTTAGGCCTTGGAACCGTCCTGGATAAGTTCAAAGGTGTGGGCTTGGCGCCCTTTAAGCTCGCCCTCACCTTATTCCTTTGGTTGATCATCAGCGGCTTTACTGCGACCTGGTTACTCTTCGGAAACATCGCCTAGAGATGCTATTAAGACCGCTCAGCGCAGCCGACAGCGAGGCGCTCTGGAGTATTAATGAAGAGGGTCTACCCGGTGTCGGTAACGTCTCTCAAACCGAGCTCGCGAAGCTAGTCGACCTCGCCGAACTTGCGCTCGGTGCGTTCTGTGAGGGACAGCTGGTCGGCTTTGTGATCTGCTTGCCGCCCAGAACAGCCTACAGCAGCCTCAATTATGGCTGGTTTAACGCCCGCTATGACGAGTTTTTGTATGTGGATCGAGTTGCGGTGGCTCAAGCCTTTCGAGGGCGACAGGTCGGGACAACTTTATACCAAAGCGTGTTCGCTCACGCTCAACGCTCGAGCAAGCCCGTCGCGGCAGAGGTTAATCTTCACCCGCCGAACCCCGGCTCCATGCGGTTTCATCGCCGGCACGGCTTCGCAGAGGTCGGGACGATCGATCACGGGAGCTGTCGAGTCTGTACGCTGCTTCGAAGCAGCTCGCATGACTGAGCGCTGATTATCGGAACTCGACGAGCCGCGGCGTTTGAAACGAGTCATCGAGCGAGTTCACTCCCGTCTCCCCTCGAGCGTTCATACCCCAACACGAGACCCTGTGGTCTCGGTGACGAATACAGGTCACGTTGCTACCGGTGCTCACCTCGGCGGCGTCGTTCACTCGACCGATCATACGAGGCACATGGATATCCCAGCGTGCGCCGATACCGCCTCCCTGCCAGATGGTACCAACCCCCCAACAAAACACTCTGCCGGAATCCACCACGGCGCAGCTGTGCTGGTTACCAGCTGCTACATCCGTGACGTTCTCAAGATTGACACGCTGAGGCGTTACAGCGCAGTGCACGTGATCGTTGTCGTTGCCGTTCTCTTGAGCGGGCGAGAAGCGCGGATTACAAAATCCGGTTTGATGCCAACCCACGCCCAACTGACCTTCCTCATTCCGCCCCCAGCAATACAGCTCATTCTGGTCATTGACCGCACATGCATGTCGCATCCCAACCGCAAAATCGATGACGGTCCCTAACCCCTCAACAGCGGTCGGTGCGCCGACACATTCATAACGAGCAGCAGGGAAATTGGGATTTGGGCACAGCATCGCCGTATCGGCTGGGGCTTGCCCGACTTGTCCGACGTCGTTGAGCCCCCAGCACGCTAAGCGCCCGCTCGCGGTCAAAGCGCAAGACGTTCTGCTGGACGCAGTCCCCTCAACGTAAACCACCGGGTCCTCTGGGTTGGGCATCTCGAGCCATCCAAGATTCGGCTCATCACGATTGATGGCTTCGAGCGGCGTGTTGCGCCCCAAAAGTCCATAAGCAGATTCACCCCAACTCAAGACGCGACCTTCTTTAATTCCAAAGATCGTCCGGCCGGCCACCGCCACGCCAGCTAGTCCGTTCATCCACCAATGCAGCCCTCGCAGTCCCGGAATACAGCGTTTGTTCCGTGCGTCCGGGCACATGCGCTCGTGCGAGCCCGGAACACCGAGCGCGTGAGAGTTCTCACCAGCGCAGTACATAAAGCCTCGATTATTGGTCATGCAGACGAGGTGCTCACCCATCGACATGCTCCCAAGACCCATGACCTCGCCTTGGATCCTCAAGGGTCGTCGGGCGCACGAGACGAAGCGACCGCCGATGGCGCAAGTCCCTAAGCCCGGCGTATCCTCACCGAGGAGAAGCCTCCCGTTGTAGCCCGTACACCAAAGCGCTCCGTTTTGATTAAAGCAGGTATTTTCACCGCTGTTGACCATGGACCGCCGCCAGTTGCAGTCTTCCCGGCACGAGAAGGAACCAATCGAAGGATCTTCAGGGTCGCACGATTCGTGCGCTTCAACGACGCCGTTACCGCAGGTCGTTTGGATCGACACTCGATAGCGCGCCGAAGGCAGATTAAAAGCCGATTGAACGGTCAGATAGACCACTTCTTGCGCGACCAGTGTCACCTCGAGCTCGACGACAAAAATGTTAGCTCCGGTGGCGGTGTTTCGAGAGTTGAGTAACTCACCATGAGCGTCGCTCACTGAAGCGGTCAGGTCGATGCGGTTCTCAGTGCCTTCAAGCGGTAACGACTCCGTGCGGAATCGATACGTACCCGGTAAGTCAGCCACCCACCTGAGCTGATCAAGATCGTCTGTGCGCTGCACCAAACCATCGACGCCACCTGCGGTCAGTGCCGTAGCGAACTCAATGGTGTCGCCATGGTCATCCAGCCGACACTCCACCGAGCACTCGTCCATCGGCTCGGTGTTGCCATCATCGCACACCTCAAAGCCCGCTTCACCCAGCTCAAGGTCAGCCCGAACAACGCCGTCGCCGCAGCGCGCCACCGTGCAAAGGCTTGTGCACGCGTCCTCATCGATCGCGTTGCCGTCATCGCACGCTTCGGTGTGCACACCTCCGGGGTCGAAACGCTCATAGCCGTCGCCGCAGCGAGGCAGTTGGCAATCGCTCAAGCAGCCATCTGTTTGCGCTAGATTGCCGTCATCACATTCTTCGCCGACATGGAGCACGCCGTCGCCGCAACGCGACAAGGTGCAGTCGTTTAGACAGTAATCGTCATCCTGCCGGTTCCCATCATCACAGATCTCACCGGCTTGTAGGATCCCATCGCCGCAGCTGGCGAGCTCGCAGTTGTTCAGGCAGGTGTCGGTCTGTTGGTCGTTGCCATCATCACAGGCTTCGTTGGCGTGGACGATACCATCGCCGCAAAACGGCGGTGCGCACAGGATCGTGCAATTGTCTTGGTCGTTGGTGTTGCCGTCGTCACACGCCTCAAACTCCGCCGAGTCCTCAAGCAGATCTCGTCGACGAATCCCATCACCGCAGCGCGCCACCTCGCAGCGGTTCGTGCACGCGTCTCGGTCGTCGATGTTCCCGTCGTCGCAGGCTTCGTAGCCTTGCTGACCTAAGACCAAGTCAGCCCGCACGATCCCATCACCGCAGGTCGCGGCGGGTATCTGTGTAATCTCCGGCAAAGACGTGCTGCACGCGCACATCAAAGCGAGGAGGCACTGAAGAGGATAACGCCTGATCATAGCCGTGTTCCCAACAACAAATGGTGATCCAAGCAAGCGGTTTCGCTAATCGGTCAGGTGCTGGATCAAGTAGGCGATCAGATCGCTCTCAAAACCTTCATTCCGTGTGCGGGTCCGGATCGCACACTCCATCCCTAAGTCCTGACAGCGATCATACAAGGCGTAATGCCCTCGAACGTGGTGAAGAATCTGCCAGCTTTGGTTCATCTCTTGCTGACTCCAATCCTCCGTCTGGTTGGTCGTGATGAAGGGCGGGTCGCTCGGGTCGAGGTGCTCGTAATAATCGAGGACGTGAGACAAGCTGCGACCGGCCTGCGTGTTGACGAAGTCCTCAGCCGTCATCTGAGTCATCGCCACCTGCTTACCGCCAAGCCGATCACCTAACCACTGCTCACTAAAGCCGAGGAGCTCAGCCCATCGATCAAAGGCATAGGTCACCTGACCGTAGTTGTGCCCGGCAACGCGGTTGCGGGCCCACCAAAGGTGCGGTGGCCAATTGCGTTTATAGTAGGGCGGTGCAACGAGGGGTTTGTTGGCAGGGGGTAGGTGATCGGGGTGGCGGTAAGCCG
>JBDQPD010000094.1:0-13908 GCA_040260805.1 Myxococcota bacterium
ACCTGTGCGTCCCTTCTCGCGCTTGGGACATGGTCGAATCAGGCGTCGATCGAGACTGGGGTTTTTGGCGCTGGGGCGGGCGCGCTCAGAGCGTCGCAAAAGCGCTCGATGATGTCGCTGCGAGCGAGCTGGCAGCCGAGCCTTATGGGCACCTAAGCGAGGGTCAAAAACAGCGCATTTTAATGGCGCGTGCGCTGGCGAGCGGACCTGACGTCATCTTGCTGGACGAACCGACGAGCGCTATGGACCCCCTTGCTGAGCAAAACATCTTTCGTGTGATCGATGAGCTGAGACGAGAGCGGTCGCTCTCGGTGATCATTGCTAGCCACTCGCTGACGGTTTTGCCTGCGATCGCGACGCATGTTGTGTTCTTGGACCGAGAACAACAAACGGTTCTGGCCGGCGAGCGCTCAGAGGTGCTCCGGGAGCCTCGCTTTCGCGCAGTGTATGGCAACGTCTTGAATCAGGACCCGTCTTCATGACCGAAGCCGCGCCGACACTCGCCGAGTTTTTCGCCGCTTGGGACCTCTTTAGAGAGCCCTCGCTGACCGGTGCCCTGGCCGGCACGATGCTGGGCATGATGGGCATCTATGTGGTGCTCCGACGCATGGTCTTCTTGGCTGCTACCGTCTCACAGGCGGCTTCGTTTGGAGTCGCTGGAGCCTATTTCGTGGGCTTAGGTTCGATGGGTACCCTAGCCCCGACACTCGGCGCCCTTTTGATGACCTTTGTTACCCTCTATGTGATCGCCGCGGATACGAGCCACGAGCAGCACCGTCGTGATGCGTTGCTCGGCTTTGTCTTCCTCGCTTGTTCTGCCGGAACCTTATTGGTTGGCACACGAATCGCCGAAGAAATCCAAGATATTCAGACTATACTCTTTGGCACTGCGGTCGCCGTCCTACCCAGCGACTTCCGGCTGATGCTCATCCTAACGATAGGGATCCTGGCGCTTCATATTTGGGGCTGGCGAGGGTTCAGCGCCGTCTCATTTGATCGCGCGGGAGCGCAAGTCCGCGGGCTCCCTGTACGTGGCCTAGAGTTGGGTTTGTTCATGGGTCTAGGCTTGGGATTGGCGATCTCGACGCGCGTGCTCGGAGCGATGCCGACCTTTGCTTTTACCGTGCTGCCCTCGCTGGCTGCGGTGAACATTGCGCCAAACATTCGCGCCTGCCTGATCCTCGCTGCGGTCTTTGGCGGGCTGAGCGGTTTCGGAGGCTACGTGCTCGCCTTCTTGTTTGAGTTTCCGGTGGGCGCCACACAAACCGTCCTTGCCGCGACATTGACCGCTGCGACCTGGGTTTTCAGGCATAAACACTGAGCACTTCTGCCCGCACTCAAAACCGCACGGTACCGGTCGATTTCGGGTGCTCAAAGTGGAGTTGCCCGAGCTCATGACTATTTCGTATGCTCCAACGCCCTCCACCCCTCCAGCGGGACGAGTATGAACGGTCTCAAAAACTCGGTCGATTGGTTCGTGGATTCGGGGGTTGGCGCGGAGACACCAAAATCCGACGCCCGTTACATCCGCTTCCTCAATGCGACCTTGCTGCTCTTTGGCTTGGGTCAGTTCCCCATCCTGTCTTTGTTGTTCATCCTCGGGCTCCAATTTCAGATCATCGTGAATCTTATCGCTCTGAGCTTATGCGCCGTCGGCTACGCTCTCAATCGGAGCGGCTATCACCTCAGCGCAAAAGTGCTGGTGATCGGCGTGGTCACCGCCAACACCGCCTACTTTGCCCTTATTATGGGCTCGAACGCGCCTGCCCATCTCTGGCTAGTCCCTGCGGCGGTCTTGGGTGTGCTTGCGTTCAAGCCTTCCGAGTGGACTTATGCGCTGTCGCTGATCAGCTTTGCGATGATCAGCTTTGTGCTCTTTGAATTCGCCCATCACCGCCTTGAGCCGGTAGTGAACCCCTTTAGTGACCCTTTGGATGCGCTTCGCTCGGCTCAAGGTTCGACGGTCTTTGCCATGGGGCTCACGCTGGTCTTGATCGGGATGATGCATCGACGCTTCGCCGGCTCGGAGGCAGCTTTGTCCAAAGAGAAGGCTCAGTCCGATCGGCTTTTGCGCGCCATCCTACCCGATGAAATCGCCGATGAACTTCGCACCACCGGCGCCACCCAAGCGCTGCGTCATGAAGACGTGTCCCTACTCTTCGCAGACATCGTCGGCTTTACCCCGCTCGCTGCCTCGATGCCCGCTGAAGATGTGGTAGCCCTGCTCGCAACGATTTTCGAGCGATTCGACCAGCTCATCGCCGAATGCGGCGTCGAAAAGATAAAGACCATTGGGGACGCTTATATGGTCGCCGGCGGAGTGCCCCAACCCACTGCCGACCATGCCGCAAGACTGGCTCGCTGCGCACTGGGGATGCTCGAGATCATGGATCAGTTCAGCACCGAATCCGGTCACAACTTGCAGATTCGTATCGGCTTGCACCGAGGACCGGTGGTTGCCGGCGTGATCGGAACGACCAAGTTCGCCTATGACCTGTGGGGTGAGACCGTCAATCTAGCCTCACGGCTCGAATCCACCGGTGAGGCGGGCCGAGTTCATGTCTCTGCTGACTTTCGAAGCGCTTCAGAGGCGACGATGAAGTTTGAGCCGCGCGGCGAGGTAGCGATCAAAGGGATGGGATCGCTGTCGACCCATTGGCTAGTCGGGTGATCATTAACATGCAGTGGCTCGAGGATTGCTGATGAGCTCATCGGATCAACAGACTAATGACATCGCGCAGGCGCTCGAAACTCTTGCAGCACGCAACGCAAGACTCGCCGACCTGATCAAACGCTATGGTCCGTTCACACCGCGCCGTTCGGCAGAACCGGATGTGTTTGGCGCCTTGGCTCGGTCGATTATTTTCCAACAACTCGCAGGCCAAGCCGCCTCAAGCATTCACAAGCGATTTTTAGCGCTGTTTGATGGTGAAATCAGTCCGGCAAACCTGCTCGCTATCGATCGCGAACGCCTCCGTTCAGCGGGGCTATCAAACGCTAAATGCAACGCCGTGATCGACCTCGCTGAGCATACCCAGCGGGGCGAACTCGAGCTCAGCGCGCTGGACGCGCGCTCAGACCAAGCCCTCATCGACGTCTTGTGCCGCGTGCGTGGCATCGGGCCGTGGACTGCGCAGATGTTTATGCTCTTTGAGCTCGGAAGGCTCGATGTCTGGCCGACCGGCGACCTGGCGGTGCGCAAAGGCTTTGGAATTGCATTTGGGCTGCCCGCAGCGCCCAAAGCCAAGGACCTCGAACCTAAAGGCGACCCCTACCGGCCTTATCGATCGATCCTCGCTTGGTATTGCTGGCGTGTTCTCGACACCTCGCTCTAACCTCTAAGATCCGTTCGTTGGCGCTGTTCAACCGACCGCAGGTTGCTCCAACAGATGGGCTCCTTCGAACTCTCGGATCGCTGCGCGAAAGCTCTCGGGTACTCGAACAGGCTGTTGGTCGGTGTTCATCCAAACCAAAGACAACGAGCCCTCGGCGACCGCTGCGCGCGATCGCTTGTTCACGATTTTGAGATGAAAAGTGTAACTCGTCGAACCAATCGCTGCCAGACGCACGAAGACGGCGAGTACGTCGTTGTAGCGAGCCGGACTCGTGAACCGAACCTCATGCCCAACGACAACGCCTGGGATGAGGTCCCGAACAGCGCCGCCGTGTTGATTCAGCCCGAGATGAGCGAGGTAATCCATTCGTCCGATATCGAAGTAGTGCGCGTAGGTTCCAAAGAAGACGATCCCCACGGCGTCGGTTTCGCTCAGCCGGACGCGCACATCCGTTGAAAACCCGTAAGCGCTCAGTTCATCCAAAAATTCATCGGTCGCCATAGGCAACTCCTCAGCAAAGCAGCAACCAAGGCGTCGCTAGTTGTCCGGGATGCAGTAAGCACCCGGAGCGCATTCCCGTGCACCAGGGACGGGTGGATCTAGACCCTCAATCTCTTGGCACCGAAACCCGTTTTCAGGGCTGCACATGCAATGATTGCCAAAAACACAGACTGCGGAAAGATCCCCATATCGAGTGCAGTCGATCGGGATAAGTCCCTGATTGGCAGGGTCGCCGCAGCTGCTCGATGCGTTTCCGACCCGACCAGAATCGATGGCTTCGCGTTTGACGACGCAGACAACCCCCGGAGCGCATTCCGCGCCATTTTCGTCCGAAGCGCCTTCGCATTTGTAGTTGTCGTCGAGGCTGCACGCACAATGACTTGAGTCCATGCAGGTCGCGTCACCATCCCCAAACTCGGTGCAGTCGACCGGGCTCGCCGAACCGCAGGAACTTGGGCTGCTTCCCGGCGCCGCAATCGCCCCAGCATCAACAGATGCAGCATCCGATGTTTCGCTCGTGCCGGCATCAAGACCGGGTTCATCAAAGCCTACATTACGCCCAGAGCAGGCGACCAGCAGCAGCGAGATCAAAAAGACCAATGCAGTGCGCATCATCATGGAGACCCTTTTTTCGTCAACGATTGACCTGAGTCTTGTCGCGTAGATCGAGACCTTTTGCATGGACTCGCTGTCCAAGGAGCTAAAGCCATCTGATCGACGAGATTAGCAAGATCAGAGCGATCCGTTTATACAAGCGCTCGAGAGAACTTTGGAGTGCTCTATGTTTCACGCATTAGGGGATCAAACCCGATGGTTAGCTATCCTACTCATCGGCCCGATCATACTCGGGGGCTGCAGCGCCGCTCCTGGAGTCTCGGGCGCGGCCGATGCGAGCGCTACCCCACCAACCGATGTCGGGGTTCAGCCCGCTGCTGATGCCGGAAGTCAAACCGTTGATGGAGGGGTACAAAGCGCGGTGGATTCGGGTCCGCTTGAGGATGCGGGCACAAACCCCGGCCCCACCCAGGCCGGTTTCAACTCGCTGTTTATTGGGCACAGCTTCTTCATCCCGGTCGCCCGTGGTCTGTTCGCGCACGCCGAGCGAGCTGGTATCGAAGGGCATCAACAGCAGATCGTCTTTTCTGGCGGGGCTAGCGGCGCTCCGGAGGCGCTTTGGAACAATACGAACAAGAGCGCGCAGATCAAAGCCATCCTCGATCAAGGCGATATTGAATTGTTCGGCCTGACCTATCACCCAAACCATCCCGGACTCAGCGGCTACACTAACTGGATCGACTATGCGCTGGAGCGAAACCCCGACCTCACCGTGTTTATTGGTTTACCCTGGCAGCCTGAGCCTGCGCGCTACGACAGCCAGACCTACACCGCGGCGTGGGAGGATGGACACCCGAGCATTGCGCATGGGCACATCGACGCGTTGCGCGAGCGCTACCCCGACCTGACGATCTTCTGCATCCCCTACGGAGAGGGAGCCGCCATCTTGCATCAGCTGCAATCCGACGGCGAACTACCTGACGTCGACAGCTTACAAAGCGGCGGCGGTAATCAGGGCGTGTTTAGAGACCGCTTGGGTCACGGCGAGCCGATCCTAATTGATCTGAGTCAGCTGATCTGGCTGCGCGCTCTTTATGGAGTGGACCTGATCGCATACAATCACGACCCCGGCTATTCGGTTGACCTCAAGGCGATCGCAACGGAAATCGTCACAGGCCATCAGCAAGCCTACAGCCTCCCATGAACCCATGAGCCACGACGAAGACCTAAACCGACTGTTAGAGCAGATTCGTCTCGGTGACGATGAAGCGCTTGAGGCATTACTCGCTCGGGTGCAGCCAAAACTCTATCGGTTCAGCATGAAGATGTGTCGGCACAGCGCCGACGCAGAGGATGTGCTCCAAGAATCGATGCTCGCTATTGCTCGGTCGGTGCGCTCTTTTCGTGGTGACTCTTCGGTATCGACCTGGCTGTTCAAAGTCACCCGCAGTTTCTGCATCAAGAAGCGCCGTCACAAGAAGCTTGAACCCGAGCGTTCAGAGTCACTCGATGACTTGAGAAGGCGCGCTCCAGCTGAGTTGACGTCCAGCGACCCTGATCCCCTTGAGCAGGCAGAGACCGGCGAGCTCTGGCGGCAGGTTCATGAGGCAGTCCAACGCCTTGACCCGGCTCACAAGGAGATCGTGTTGCTGCGAGATATCGAAGGGCTACGTGCGAAAGAGGTGGCGGAGATAATTGGAATCAGTGTCGGAGCGGTGAAGAGTCGACTTCATCGAGCGCGTCGAGAGTTACGTGATCTCGTGCTCAGCGCTCCGCACGAGCCCCAATCGGGCTGTCCAGACATTCGCCAGATGTACTCCATGCATCTTGAGGGTGATCTCTCGGCCGACCTCTGCTCGAGCATGGAAGCTCACGTCCAAGGTTGCGCCCGTTGCGCGCAGGAGTGTGAGGGGCTGAAAGAGACATTAGAGGCCTGCAGCGCCGCTCCAGATCGTGTGCCGACGGCAGTGCAGCAACGCGTGAAGCGTGCGCTGGGTCGCCTGCTCCGTTCATCGCAGCGGTAGCCGCGTTAGACGGCTTGAACCCTTTTTCATGTGTTTGGCTCTACCGATATGAGCCGATCGTCTGACATGCGGCGACGATCCGCCATGAAAGGTCATGTTATGCTGTTTAAGCAACTGTTCGATCGAAACACATCGACGTACACTTATCTACTCGCCGACCCCGAGCGCGCAGAAGCGGTCATTATCGATCCCGTCCTCGAACACGTCGACCGCGACCTCAAGTTGATCGCAGAGCTCAACCTCGAGTTACGTTATGTGCTCGAGACTCATGTTCACGCTGACCATGTCACCGGCTCGGCGCAGCTCTGTGCTCAAACCGGCGCTACCAGCGGAGCCAGCGCCGCAGCGAATGTTCAGTCGGCTAAGCTCCAGCTCACTCATGGTGAGCGTCTTAGCTTCGGCCGCTACGTGCTCGAGGTCCGCAGAACGCCCGGGCATACCGACGGCTGCCTCACTTTTGTTACTGATGCGGACGGTCAAACCCTGGCCTTTACCGGCGACGCGCTCCTTATTCGGGGCTGTGGGCGCACCGATTTCCAGCAAGGCGACCCTGCGACGCTCTATCAATCAGTCCATGACCAAATCTATACGCTACCGAGCGAGACCCTCATCTATCCCGGTCACGACTATAATGGTCACTCATCGACGACGATCGCCGAAGAACAAAGAAGCAATCCAAGACTCAATTCAGGGGTCACTCGAGCTCAATTTGTTGAGATCATGAACAACCTGAACCTGCCCTACCCTAAACGTATCGATGAGGCGCTACCGGCGAACCTCATGGGCGGTATCACGCGCTCAAAGCCACAGAGCGACGTGTCCGATGTCATCGACGAGGTGAGCGCTGGCCTCACGGAGATCGGTTCTGAGTTCAAAATCGTCGATGTACGCACCTCTGAGGAATTCGCCGGAGAGCTAGCGTCGATACCTGGCGCTATATCGGTGCCATGGAATGAGCTCGAGCGACACGTCGAGTCCTGGTCGCGCGACCTGCCCCTTCTCCTCGTATGTGAGTTCGGACAGCGTTCAAGCCAGGGCTGCTCTCGGCTTTCAACAATGGGGTTTACCCACATAAAAACTCTAAATAGCGGGCTGGTCGCTTGGCGTGCTGGGCGGGAGGTGAATCGATGATCTCCGCTATCATGGCTGCGACCGCAGGGGGCGCTTTAATTGGCTTAGCAGCGACTTGGTTGTTGCTCAGCAACGGCAAGATAGCTGGGGTCAGCGGGATCTACGGCGGCTTGCTCGCCGGCTGGAACCAGGACACTCAGTGGAAGGTCGCTTTCGTGATCGGACTCGTGGTCGGCGGTGCGCTGTTGGTCAACATATTGCCCGGAGCCATCGCCGCTCCAGACGGCCGGTCGCTCCTTCTCGTGGCAGCCGCCGGTGTATTCGTGGGGTTCGGAACTCGGCTCGGCAACGGATGCACCAGCGGTCATGGAATCTGCGGGTTGTCTCGATACTCGTTACGCTCACTAGTCGCTACGCTGACCTTTATGCTGACCGGCTTTGCCACGGCGACGCTGCTCGGCGTTTTAGGAGGCTGATCATGCGACGAATGGGTTCAAGTTTTGCCGCAGGCATCCTCTTTGCGATCGGGCTAGGTGTTTCGGGCATGACCGACGCGAACAAAGTCATCAGCTTTCTTAATCTCGCTGGAGACTGGGATCCAAGTTTAGCCTTTGTGATGGTCGGCGGGATCGGTGTCCATATGATGTTTTATCGGCTCGTCATGCGTCGGCCGAGCCCACTCTTCGAGGCGTCATTTAGCGTTCCGGCTCAGGGTGAAATCAGCCCGCAGCTGGTCAGCGGTGCTGCTCTGTTCGGGATCGGTTGGGGCATGGGCGGATTTTGCCCCGGACCGGGCCTCGTCTCAAGCGTCAGTCTCAGCTCACCCGCAGTCGTCTTCGTTGTGTTCATGAGCCTGGGCATGATGCTTCATCAGGTTGTTGCTCGAAAACCTGCCAGCACGACTCGCTCGGCTTAACCCCGATGCTGCCGCTGATCTTCATTGCGATCATGGTTGGGCTTGCGTTGGGCACGCTGGGCGGCGGCGGCTCCATCCTCGCGGTACCGGCGCTCACCTATTTAGCCGAGCTTCCACCGAAACAAGCGATCGCAACCTCGCTGGTCTTGGTCGGGTCCACTTCACTCTTGGCGCTGGTCCCTTACGCTCGAAGAGGTCACGTCGAATGGCGTATCGGCGCCGTTTTCGCTGCCACGGCTATGGGTGGCGGTTACGTCGGTGGTGTCGCCGCACGCTGGTTCTCCGGTCGCATCCTCTTGCTGCTCTTTGCGGTGATGATGCTGACCACGGGTATCGCGATGTTTCGCGGCAGAAAGGCTCTCGCTCCGCCCCCTCCTGTGCAGCTCCCGATGCGCTGGGTTCTGATCGAAGGGCTCTTGGTCGGCGCAGTCACCGGATTGGTAGGCGCCGGGGGAGGGTTCCTGGTGGTTCCTGCGCTGGTCCTTCTGGGGGGAATGGAGATGCACAAAGCCGTTGGTACGTCGCTCCTTGTTATCTCGCTGAAGTCCTTCGCTGCCTTCTCCGGACACGCCAGTCATGTGCCAATTGATGCAGAGCTGACGCTCGTCGTCACGATCGCCGCCGCAACCGCAAGCCTGCTCGGCGCTGCGCTGGCTGAGCACGTGCCGGCGGAAGTCCTTAAAAAAGCGTTCTCAGTCTTTGTCTTATCGATCGCCGGCTTCATCGTCATGCGCGAAGCCGGATGGATACTGGGCAGCATGACTTGGCTGATCGCATGCGCCGCGGTCGCCTGGCTTACCAGAGGACCTGAATCGTCGGGGGACGAGCAGCGATAATCGAGCTATTTGCCCTTGACGGCTATTCGGAACTCAACCTCGACGAGGTCATTAATCGCCTTGTCACCCAGCCCCTTGAAGAAGCTGCCAGAGCCATACTTCAAGCCGAACTTGGTCCGGTCAAAGCTGGTCTTACCGACATACATACCGTCCCTAAACTGCACGGAGAACGTGGTCGGGTGAGAGGTCCCTTTGATCGAGAGCATCCCCTTGGCGGTGTTCCCGGTGATGGAAGTGAGCTGCAAGCTTGCGGTAGGAAATTTAGCCACGTCGAAGAAGTCTGGACTCTTCATGTGGCCCAGAAACTTTTGCTGCCACTTTCCTTTAAGGTCCGTGACCGTAAAACTCTGCATATCAAAAACGATCGAGCCGCTGCTGACGCGACCTTTGACGAGCTTGAGCTTCGAGGATTTGACAGGCATCTGCCCGAAATGACCGGCTCCGGTCACTTTACTCGCTTTCCAGGTGACGGTCGACTTCCCTGCGTCGACCTCAACCGCCGATGCGGTCGAGCTGAGGAACAGTGCTGCTGCTAGCGTGATGATTCGAATGGTCATGTGCGACTCCTTTTCTTCGTTGTGCGGATAAGTTGGATTAGGTTTTGGCGTGCGTGCCATCGCAAAATGGGCTGCCGCCGGTCTGCTTGCAGCCGCACAGGTAGGCTGGTCCAGTCTCTTCTGCTGTAAAGACGACCGGCGCCACCCCGCTTCCCTTGTGAGAACCATCGCAGAACGGTCCATTCTGCGAGCGGCCGCAGGCGCACCAGGCGTAGCGCTTGCCCTGCTCTAGTTCGACTTTGATCGGGCGGCTGAGCACCTCTGGGTAGTTGGGCATGCAGATCTCCTCGTGGGCTATGGAGCGCTCTGTGTAGCTCACCAATGCGCCGACTACCGACAACCTAGCGGGTTGCAAAATAACTACAAGACAGCACAAAAGGAACCCAGAGTTGCGTAAACGCAACGATAAAATGAGGTAACGAGCGATGAATCTCACCGATCTAGACACCTTCTCATTCGTCGCTGAGGCGGGCACGATCAGCGCCGCGGCGCAGCGTTTAGGCATCCCCAAATCGACGGTTAGTCGCAGGATTCAACGACTCGAAGATGCGCTAGGGCATGAACTCCTCCGACGCTCATCTCGATCGACAAGCCTGACCGAGTATGGGGAAATCTTACATCAGCGCTCAGCGGCGTCGCTCAATGAGTTGCGCGCTGCGGGTGATGCGCTCGTCAAGGCTGACAGGGAGCCGAGCGGAACACTCCGACTCACGACGGTCGCCAGTTTGGGGCAGAGTCACCGTTTCGTTCGTTGCCTCGCTGACTTCGGTGCACACTACACCAACGTCACCGTTGAGCTCGAATTGACCAGTCGACTCGTGCACATCGCAGAGGAAGGTTTCGATATCGGAATTAGGCTGCATACAGATCAGCTGCCGGCTCAAGCGAACCTCATGACCCGTCGTCTGCTTCAGTTGAATCGAGGGGTGTACGGCAGCCCCGGCTACATCCGAGAGATGGGCGCTCCTGAGCACCCAAAAGATCTTGAGGGGCACCGTCTAGCGGCACATTCAATCGTCGATGTTCGAGGGGTCCAATGGAACTACAACGGAGCACCAACGGGTAAGCGGCAAAAACTTCCAAATGTCCGATGGCTCGTCAACGACTCAGCGGCGCTGGAACGCTTCGCTTTATCGGGCGCTGGATTAGCCATTTTATCGACCGTTGAGGGCGAATCCATGGTCCAGCAAGGCGAGCTGATCCGCGTCATGCCTCGCTACGATCGTGGAGGCGCCACCGCAAGTCTGATCTGGCCTGCGAGTCGACACCTTGCGCCGCGCGTGCGCGCCTTCATCGACCACGCTATCGGGTCGATAGGCTCGCCACGTACGTGAACCAAGCCACCGTATTCTGGGAACCACCAACGCATCGCTTCTCCCCTTCGACCGGCTCAAAATAGGGAATTTGTGAACTCGAGTTCAGTTGACGCCTCCATCGCGGTTGCTCTAAAATCTTAGTGGGGTGTTGCAAGATGGTTCGTTTGGCTTTCGCGTCACTGTGGGTTGTCGCTTTGGCGTCGTCGAGTGCCTGTGAAGAAGACTTTACCGAATGCGATGAGCCAACCGATGCAGCGCTCGCTGTGCTGCCGGCTTTGATCTCTCAAGCGAACCTGTTCTCCGACATCAACACCGAGACGCTTGCTGACGGTGTCTGGGCGTATAAGCCACGCTTTGAGTTGTGGACCGATGGCGCCACCAAACGACGCTGGTTCTCGCTTCCAGCGGGAGCCAAAATCGACACCAGCGATATGGACCAGTGGCGCTTTCCGACCGGCACGACCCTGTTTAAAGAGTTCAGCCGCGACGGGGTCCGGGTCGAGACGCGGATTTTGACCAAAAGCGGTCCCGAAGACGACGCCTGGTCGGCGAGCTCTTATCTATGGGCACAGGACCAAAGCGATGCGTTCCTCGCCCCCGAGGGTGGAGACAATCAGCTAGGCACCGCCCACGATGTCCCTCCAGCGGCAGACTGCGCCGGCTGTCACGATGGGCGCGCCAGCCGAGCGCTTGGATTTAGTGCCCTGCAGCTCGCATGGGCTGCGCCCGATGGTTTTGCCAGCGTCAGCACCCTTAAAGAGGCAGGCATTCTTCCGGACTCAGTACCCGAAGCGATCCCCCTACCCGCCAACGCAGAAGACGTCGAAGCGCTGGGCTACCTGCACGCCAACTGCAGCCACTGCCACAACGCGACGCGCCCCATCAGCGACGGCCTGCGCTGCTATGACCCGGAAGAGAATTTTGACTTTAGTCTACCTGCAGCCGGAGTCGACTCAGTCTACGAGACGCCTGCTTACACGACCGGCGTCGCCCAAAACGTGCTGACGCCTGGCGATGCCCAGAGAAGCCAGATGATCCGAAGGTTCTCGAATAATGGGGACGCTCGCATGCCAGCGCTCGGCACCGAAGTGATCGACGCGCACGGCGAGGCGCTGCTCACCTCATGGGTGAATAATCTCTGAGGTCGTCAGGGCTGCAATCGCCACATCAGCCAGTCATCAGCGTCTGGCTTGAGCACCCAGCGGTCGTGGATCCGTCCGGGTTGATCCTGCCAGAACTCCCAAGAGTCTGCTTTGAGATGAAAGCCGGTCCAATGCGGCGGGCGCGGAATCTTATCGCCGAAGCGTTTGGAGACCGTCTCGACTTCGGCTTCGAGCACTTCACGGTTCGCCACCGGTCGGCTCTGCTGCGAAGCCCACGCGCCGACATTCGATAATCGATCACGGCTTCTAAAATAAGCGTCTGCGTCCTCATCAGGCAGCAGGCTGACCGTTCCTTCTACTCGCACCTGGCGCCTCAGAATGGACCAATAAAATGCAACCGAGACGCGATTATCCCGCGCTAATTCGATGCCCTTATCAGACTCAAGATTAGTGAAGAAACGAAGCCCCGTTTCATTGACTCCCTTGCACAAGACGAAGCGCGTGCGAGGAGCTCCTGACGCATTCAACGTCGATAAAGCCATTGCGTTGTGGTTGAGTTCACCCGATTCGGAGGCTTCCTTGAGCCATCGCTCTAGCCAAGCTGCTGGGGGTTCGTGCGCACGAACAGCGTAATCTGGTGCGTTCATCAATCTCTACTCTCCCACGCTGGGTTCACGACCCAAGCCTAATGCCATTCTGACTTCAAGGCACGGACTGTCAACACCCACCCATCGAAGTGTCTATCGTGAGCGGTGTACTATCGACCACTCGGGCGAATGAGGCGCCTTTGCTCGTTTGAGAATTCGAGAAGCAGTCTTGCATGCCATGCTCTATCGACCTAATCCGTGCAGCGCTGTTGAACACAGCGCCGTCCCACCTTTTTGAGCAGAGATATCCGTTGAATTTATACAAAGCCTATCTAGAGCAGATCGAAGAACGTAAACTCCAAGGTCTACACCCTAAACCGATCGAAGACGCCGAGTTCGTTGAGGTCCTGATCGAACAGATCAAAGACGCTGATCATGAACACCGAGCCGACTCCCTAAACTTCTTCATCTACAATACGCTCCCCGGCACCACGAGCGCAGCAGGCGTCAAGGCCGAGTTCTTAAAGAAGATCACGCTCGGTCAGGCGATCGTTCCAGAGATCCCACCTGTTTTTGCGCTCGAGCTCTTGTCGCACATGAAGGGCGGGCCATCGGTTAAGGTCCTACTGGACTTGGTATTGGGAGACGACCCATCGATCGCCTCCTCGGCTGCTGAGGTGCTCAAAACGCAGGTGTTCTTATACGAAGCGGACACAGACCGTCTCGAGGCTGCGCACCGGGCAGGGCACGCCCTGGCGACCGAAATTATCTCGAGCTACGCTCACGCCGAGTTCTTTACGAAGCTCCCGCCCGTGGATGAGATCATCCAGGTGGTCACTTATGTCACCGCGATCGGGGATGTCTCCACCGACTTGCTCTCGCCCGGTAGCGATGCGCACTCGCGCTCGGATCGAGAGCTCCACGGACAATGCCTTTTTGAGCACGACAAAGAGAAGCAGCAAATCCTCTTGGATCTCAAAGCAAAGCATCCGGACAAGCGGGTTATGCTCGTGTCTGAAAAAGGCACGATGGGCGTACGCCCATCGTGCCTTTTTCAGACACGAGCATAACCCGCTTGTCCGGATGCTTTGCTTTGAGATCCAAGAG
>JBDQPD010000078.1:0-16351 GCA_040260805.1 Myxococcota bacterium
GATGAATGCCTTGTGGATAATGGTGGCTGCGGCAACGTCGAGCGCTGGCGCTGCGAGAACCAAGAGGCGCGAGCGCCGCGCTGCATCTTTGACTGCAGCGTCGATCAACGTCCCTTGCTCGAGGGCGTCGACGCCTTTGTCATGGGCGAGCGGGTCTGGCCTTCGGCGCTGATCACCTACGGACGTACCGCCTGTCCGCTGATCACCAACCGCCAAGGAAAGACCGTTGTCGCGTCGGCAAGACTAGGGCGCGGTAAAGTCCTGCAGACCGGACATGAACACCCCATGAATCGCGATCTGCGCGCCGACAACCACGACGGAGTTCAACTGGTGCGCAACGCCGTCTCGTGGATGACGCGTGGACAAGAGACCCTGCGTATCGGCAGGTACCCCGGCTTGTTCGCAGGGACCGCCAACCTGATGACCGAAGACGGGCACAACGTCAGCGCCTTTCGCCCCAGCGCCGAGGCGCTCGCCGAGGTGAGCGTCTACTTTGGCAACGCCCGCACCGACTACAGCGACGAGGAGGTCGAAGCCCTGAACCAATGGGTGCGCCAGGGCGGCGGCTTGATTCAGTCGGGCTTTGCCTGGAATTGGGACGGCAACAACTTCCAAGCCGTGCGCAATTTTGGTGGGAACCGGACTATTCTCGGCTCCGGAGTCACCATCACCAAAGCCAACCAGCAGTCTGGGGCAGCGATGGTACCCGAGACGACGCTCGGTGAGGTCGATCATGCCCTTTATGCCGTGTACGCGGTGGCGCGCCATCTCTCGGGTGAGGATACACTCAGCGCCGAGGACCAAGCGACCGCCGTCGCCACCATCACCTTCGCCATCAGCCACCTCAACTTGTGGATTACCGAATACTACGAGCCGATTCGGGCGCTGATCCCGTCACTCCCTGAGGTCAACCCGACCGCTGAAAACCCGATACGCCCGGCCGATGAGCCGCTCAAGATGCTCACCTTGCGTTTGGTCGACAAGTTCCTCGCAGGCTCACCTTTTGATCAAATTGAAGCACACCCCGCCGCCGCCGACTTCCCCGGCACGGTCCCCGAAGGCACGCCGCTCACCGAGGTGAGCCTTGAGCTCAACGCCAGCTATGAGGGACGCTCTGCAAAATACAATTACAGCGGCGCTGGACAGCCGATACGCCTCAGCACAGGCGCCTACGCGCTGCCTGGGCAAACCTTTACCGTCACCGTTCCCGAGCGCGCCGCCGGCGAAGGTTTAAGCATTCAGATCGGTACGCACAGTGACCGCCTGTGGAACAAAGACTCGATCGAGCGCTTCCCACAGATCATCCGTCGCTACCCCGTCAACGAAGCCGTCATCCAGGCGACCAGCGCCTTTGGCGGTCCGGTCTATCTGCTGGTTCCCGGCGGGACGGAGATCGGTCGCATGGACGTGACCATCGCACAGATCGTGCGCGCTCCTCACTACCGGCACGGTATCACGACCGCCCAAGAGTGGCAGCAACAGCTGCGCGACTACCCGGCCCCGTGGGCGGAGATCGAGGGCGATCGAGTCGCCTTCTCCGTCTTGACCGAAGAGGCGCGCTCGCTTGAGGACCCGTTGGCGCTGATGACCTTCTGGGACCAAGTCCTTGACGCCATGGCTGACCTCGAGGGCTCATCGCATGACCGAGTTCGTAAGGAGCGTTTTACGCTTGATCGACAGATCAGCGTGGGCGCGCTGCACTCCGGCTACCCCATCATGGGACACCTGCATCACCACCAAGGTCTTCTCGATCTGGATCACATCCGAACCGAGGGCTCTTGGGGGCCGTTTCACGAGCTCGGACACAACCACCAGTGGCGTGACTGGTTCTTGCCAGGTACGACCGAAACGACGTGCAACTTGTGGAGCGTGTACATCCACGAGACGCTGCTCAATCTGCCGACACGCACCGAAGGTCGTCTCGGTCCACAAATGCGGAACCAGCGACGCCAAGGCTACCTCGACGGCGGCGCCAACTTTAGCGAGTCATGGAACGTCTGGGTGGCGCTCGACACCTACCTGCAGCTGCAAGAGGGCTTTGGCTGGACGCTTTATTCGGACCTCTTCACCGAGTACCGAAGCCAGAGCAATGCGAGCCAAGGGAGCGCTCAAGATCGAATTGATGAGTGGATCACGCGCACCAGCAACTACACGCAACGGAACCTTGTGCCCTTTTACGAAGCGTGGGGTTTCCCCATTACACCCGACGTTCGCAATGCGTTGCAAAACTTACCCGAGTGGCAAGCGAATCCCATGCGCTAGGCCTCGGACTCACCTTTGTCTTCACCGACCACCTCAACTTGAGGCTCGAGCTCACCGTCTTCGTTGCGGGTAAAGCGCACCTTGAGCTCGACCTCCATGTCCATGCGCTCAAGGACATCCGAGAACACGCCCACCAGGTCCAGATGCTCGAGGAAGTTCTTCACCTCGCCGCCGGCTAAGCGCATCACCTCATTCTTGGTCTCTTTGGTGCCTTGCATCAAACGGTTAGCCGCCTCGGCGGGCAATTCTTTGACCACCTCACGCACCACAGATTCCGAGACCAGTAAGGCGCCCAAGCCCGTGCGTAGAAGCTTGCGCCCTAAGCTGCGATCGTCGTCTTGATCCAAGTCATCCTGCTCGTTCATCCTGGCCTCCCTAAGCATCATGCAACAACTTCTGCATTTTTGCAGGTTCTCGACCTCAACTTCTTGGAAAAAGGGGCCGAGCAAGGGTGGAGAAGCTTTTGAACTTTCTCTAAGCTCGATTCCGGCCTAGGAACCCGCTCATGCTCAGTATCGCGCTCGCCCTCACCGTTCCCGTTCTCGCCGACATTCCGGCGATCACCGCGCCGCCGATGACCGGCGCTGGTCCTAACGTTTTGGGCGCTCGCTCGTACACTCAGTATGGTCGGCGCAACCGCCCGCGCTTTCGGACCGCCCCAAATGGCCGCAGACCTCGAGGCGCCAAAGGGCGCCAGATCATGTACCGAATCCAGGTTGAGAAGGCGACCGGCTACCCGCTCAAAGAGTTCGCCAAAGAGGTCCGCACGATCCTTGACGACAAGCGCGGCTGGCAAGGCACCGGACGCGTCTTTTTCCAGCAACGTCGACGAGCTCAGTTTCGCATCATCTTAGCGACCCCGCTGACCGTCGATCGGATGTGCGCGCCGCTCGACACCAACGGCTACGTCAGCTGCTACCGGAAGAATAAGGTGATCCTCAACGTCATGCGCTGGCGCGAGGGCGCAGCGGCCTGGAAGGGTACCCTGCTCAACTACCGCCGGTACCTGATCAACCACGAGGTCGGGCATGCCCTTGGGCGTCGTCACGAATACTGCAACCGAGCAGGCGGCTTAGTCCCGGTGATGCATCCGCAGACCTATGGGTTCATGAACTGTAAGCCCAACTATTGGCCGCTGATGAGCGAAAAAGCTGGCCTTCGCTAAACGCTCGTCGGCTCCCGGCTCATCAACACCGCGTCTTCTCCGTCGCGATAATAGCCAGCCCTGACCCCAATTTGTTCGTAGCCTAGCCCGGCGTATAGAGCCTGCGCGGCCTCGTTGCTCGAGCGCACCTCAAGCCAGATGGGCTGCTCACCTACCCGCTCATGAAGTCGCGCCATCAAGGCGCTCGCCACGCCGCGACGGCGCGCCGAGGCGGGGACCAAAACATTAAACAGCTCGTAGCCATCTGGGAAGCGCCGAAGCACGGCGTAGCCAAGCAGCTCTAGCCCTTGTTGGGCGACCCAGATCTCGCTGCTCGCAAGGATAAACTCCTCGCTGATCTGGTTTAATCCCCAGCGCGCACCTTGGGTGTTGTCGGCTTCCCAAGCGGCGAGCGTCTCGAGCTCTGGCTCTCGTGCAAGGCGCAGCTCAAACACCTTAGAACGCCACCTCAACGTCCATGCGGGCGGTCACCCCTTTGGCGTAGGCTGCGCTTTGGTGCGTGCGGTATTTGCGGTCCAGGAGATTGTCGATGCGCAGACCCATTCGCCAATCTTTCTTACGGTTGTAGACCACCCTCAAACCAGCGGTCCACCAAGCGGGTGTACCCGAGCACGCCACGCTCGCTTGAGCGCTGGCGAGCCAAGGCTGCTGCTCGACTGCACAGATCCGCAGATCGTGTAGGTCCAGCGGCGCCAGCGCGGCGCCAGGAACCGCATTCGCCCAGCTCATGCTCACCTCGCCCCACCATTTCTTGTTCCATCGCTGCTTGAGCGTGTGACGTCCTTGCAGCGGCGCCGAGCGGCGGCTGGCGTGGACGCTGCCCTGGTCCTCAACCTCAGCCAGGACCAAGCCGAGCTGATGCCCATGCACGATCGAGGGGGTGAGCTGGTGCTCAAGTCCAAGGTCGGCCCCATAGAAGCGCCCTTGGTCCAGATTGGTGAGCGATACCGCAGGCTTTGCCGATTGCGTCCGCGCGAGCGTGAGCTGCTCCTCGAGCAGCTCGTCAACCCACATGGCAAAGAGCGAGGCTTGATAGCTGAGTCGACCGCTGCGTTTCTTGCTGCCCAGCTCGATCGTCTTCGCCGACTGGAGCGCCAAGCTGTCGGGCGCTTGCTGGTAGAAGGATCCGGTGTCGCCCGTGTAAAATAACTCAAAAAGGTTGGGCGCTCGAGCGCTCGTACTCAGGCTCAGCCAGGTCGCCGCTTTGCCGCGCTCACGAAGATTTAAAGCCAAGTCAGCGGACGGCGCCAGCCACTCTTGGTCTCGATTCGCCGTGGCATCAAGGACCGCAAAAGCGGACAGGCGCAAGCCACCCGTCACGCTGACCTGGCGACCGAAAGCCTGACCCAACTCCCGCTGCCCCTGAACGAACAAACCGCCGGTCACGTAGCCCAGACCCGACCCGTAGGGTGGCGTCTCAATCCCGCTGCCCAGGGTGATCGCTTGGGTCGCCGCCAGCGACTCATGAGACACCTCGCCGCCCAAACGCAATCGCCAGCCGGCTAAGCGCCGAGTCCGCAGGCGAACACCCACCTGGTGCATGAGCACGGCTTCGTCTTCGATCATGCGCTGATCTAATCCCGCCTCATCAAAGCCTTCATCCTCGGGTTCAAGGTCGAAGCGGTCAAGGCATTGAGCGGTATCGAGCGCGCCGCCTTGTGCGTTGGTTGAGCATCGATCGATCCTGGTGCTTCGGGTGGCGAGTCGGCTGCCCGCAAAGACCTCGCTGCGCCGCCACAAGCCGGTGTGCCGACCCTGCATACGCAGCCAACCAAAGTGATCGTCAGGAGCGGTTCGACGAAGCTCGCCGCGCGCCAGCTGATCGATCTCGCCGCCGCCTTTGATCGACATTCCCAAGTAGCCAGCATGAACCGTCATCGCCGAGGCGCGGTAACTCATCTTGGCGAGCCAATCCCATTGCCCGTGATCCGCCTTGGCAATTTCGCTTGGTTCACCTTGGTACAAACCACCACGGTTGCGACCGCGAAACTTATCGCGTTGAGCCGCGACGGCCACGGAAAATGAGCCCATCTGTTTCTTGAGCAGTGAGGTAAAGTTGTAGCGAGTGTTTCCAGGGTACGCGAAGAATTCGCGCCAATACCACCAGCGCTTGTCGGGCTGGTCTAGATCTCTCGACCGAAGCGACAGCACGCCACCGAGCGCACCGCTACCATACGCCACACCGCCGCTGCCTCGGATCAGCTCCACCCCCTCAAAGGAGTACAAACCTAAGCTGTTAATCTGCCGGTCCGCGCTGCGCCTAAAGACGCTTGTGTTGTAGCGCAGACCATCGATCAAGATCAGGTTGTCTGCACCCATAAGCCCTCGAATTACCGGCGTAATAGCGCCAGGTGCCACCTCGCGAAGGCTGACCCCGGGCAGGGTCGAAAACAACTCCGAGAGGTCCAGATGGCCTTCTTGATCGAGCGCCTCTCGACTCGCGAGTGCGATACTCGCTGCGGTCTCGGCTGCGCGCTCTTTATGCCGCTGGCCAGTAACCGTTAGGCCACCAGTGGCGACCGGCTCAGCCGCCAGCAACATGGTAGTGAGTAGCAGCAACATCAGAGCCCCCTCCAGCCGCTTGGCTCTGAACCTCCGAGCGCTTCCGTGTCAACGAACATTCAACTTCCCCGAGTGACGCACATCACAATCTACGCAAATCCCATGCCAGCGCTTGCAAGGTGACCTTGTCCTGTGTACTCCGCCGGCGATTGATACGGGCCTGTAGCTCAATGGTAGAGCGCTCGGCTCATAACCGATGTCATCCGGGTTCGAATCCTGGCGGGCCTACCACCGAAAGGACGGCGCAAAATTGGGTGAAGACCTCAAGACTTTAGCTCGACTGCAGCTGACCGAAGACCGTATCTCTGAAGCCAGTAAGGCGAGGGATGAACTGATATCAGCTGTCGAGTCTGAGATGGTGGTCGTCAAAGACCTCACGAAGAAACGCAACGATGTCCAAGACCTGTTCGATGGCGCCAAACGCGAGTGGCGAGAGATCGAAGAGAGCGTCGACACCAAGAAGGCAGAGCTCAAGAAGTGGGAAGCCCGGCTGCAGACGCTTCAGGACTGGCGCGAGCAGCAAGCGCTCAATTCGGCGATCCGCGAGCACAAGCGCAACGTCGAGTTCGGTGAGAGCAACGCCAACGAGAAGATCGCCGTCGTCGAAGAGCTCGAAGCGAGCTTCAACGCTGCGCAAGAAGCGCTCGAGACCGCTCAAAACAAAATCAACGCCATGAACGAAGAACTCGGCGCCACGCGCATCTCGACCACGCAAGCGCTTGAGAGCGAGATGGAACATCGGCAAGGCTTGCTGGATTCGATTCCGGACACTGACCGCCGACGCTACGTGAACCTGATCGACTCGATCAAGCGTCGCCCTGCGGTAGCGGTCGTCATTGCGCGCAAGGGAATCTGCGGATTCTGCAACGTGACCATGCAACCGCAGAACTGGATCGAAGTTCAGCGCCAAGAAAAGATTATCTACTGCCAAGGCTGCCGGCGTGCGATGGTGCACGAAGCGGTGATGGCAACAGGCGCAGACCTTGAAGCAGCAGGTATCCATCGCCTCGAGAGGTGATGCCGTGAAGGGTGATCGCTGGTTTTTAACTGGAGGAAAGTCCGGGCGCCAAAGGGTAAAGGTGCAGGCTAACGGCCTGTCAGGGTAACCTGAAGGAAAGTGCCACAGAGAATAGACCGCCGCAGACCTCAGGGCGAGCGGCAAGGGTGAAACGGTGCGGTAAGAGCGCACCGCATCCCTGGAGACAGGGATGGCACGGCAAACCCCACCTGGCGCAAGACAGAAGCTGCCACAACAGACCCCTTGGGCAGCTTCGATTCGATTCGCGTGAGGTCGTGGGCGACCACGGTCCCAGATGAATGATCACCATTACAGAACCCGGCTTACATCACGGCATCGCCTCTCGAGGTGAGGGCTTGCTCTAGGGCAGCTGCCCACGCTCGATCTGATCCACCACCCCGGGTGCATCGTCCGCGATCATCTTGCACAGCGTCAGCGCCGGTCGCCAGATCGAGATCGACCCATGATGATAACCGAGCACGCGAGCTGCTTGGTGACGCATCATCTGATCGATCGCCTGCAAGACGACCCGCCTCGAGTCGTCACTCAGTCCGCTCGGCTGAGCTTGAACAGGCAGAACGGGCAGCGATAAACCCCATTGCCTGAACTCCTGCTCAAAGCGTCGAGTCACGACAAACTGCCACGTGTTCCAGACGGCTCCAGCCGATGCCTCTTGGCGGGCGAGTTGGCGCAAGCCCTCAGGGATATCGAGGTGGTCCGGGCGCATCGTCTCGATGCTGGGTACGACCACCTCTTCAGCGGCTTGCTCGGGTACCCCGCGCTGCTGACGACGCTTGCGCTGAGGCGCTTGCACCGAACGCCCCAGGGTTTGGTTAGCGGCCTGCCCAAAAGCGTTCGCTAAGGTACCCGGCGGCAACGCCGCAAGCCAGCGCAACGCCATGCCCTCTCGAGCCGAGTCTTGATCGATCGTGCCGCTCGGCATGGTCCCGAGTCGATCGATCACCGCGTCCAAGAACGGTCGGGCAGCGGCTAGGGTGTCCTTCGCTTGCTCCTCACCCACCCGACGAACCCAAGAGTCCGGATCATCGCCGCGGTCAAGGGTCACCACCCGAGGGTTGAGGCCGTGATGCAATAAATGCTCGGCGGCCTTTTCGACCGCCTCCTGACCCGCTCGGTCGCCATCAAACAAGAGGATCGGTGAGATCTCTCGGCTGCGGCGCGCCATCAACGCTGCCTGCTCCGCAGTAAAGGCGGTGCCGCTGCTCGCCACGGCGCCTTCAACGCCGAACTGCTCAAGCGCAATCGCATCGAGCGGGCCTTCGACTAAGATCAGAGGTTTGCCTGCTCGCAAAGCTCGCCGCGCTCGATCGAGACCGAACAAGACTCGATTCTTTTCGTACAGCGGAGTGGCCGGCGGGTTGATGTATTTTCCACCCTTGTCGTCACCAGGAAGACGCCTACCTGCGAATCCGATCACCCGACCTTGTTCATCACGAATGGGGATGATGATCCGCTGAGCGAACAAGAAGCGGTTTCCCATAAGTAGGCCCGCATCGGCGAGCAACGCAGGGTCCTTACAGGCGTGGTGTTGCAGCGCATCATAGGGCGCAAAACCAATCCCCGTGGCTTCGATAATCCGGCGGCTCAAGCCGCGCTGACGAAGATAAGCCAGCGCAACCTTGCCAACCGGCATGTTCAGCGCTGAGGTAAAGATCTGCTGAGCATCTTTACAGACACGACGCAGGATCTCGACGCGAGGATCAATTGCGGGCGCCGGTGCGCCACCTTGACCTCCGGAACCCGATGAAGTCGCCACCGCAATACCGGCGCGCTCTCCAAGGAAGCGGATCGCCTCAGGAAAGCTGAGGAGCTCGCGTTCTTGAACCCAAGTGAAGATATCACCGCTGATCCCGCAGCCAAAGCAGTGAAAGCGACGCCGTGCGCTGCTGACATTAAAGCTGGGCGTTTTTTCGCCATGAAATGGGCAAAGCCCGACATGGTTCGAGCCTCGTTTTTCGAGCGCCATCGACTCGCTGATGAGCTCGACGATGTCGATCTCTTCACGCAAACGCTCGATGTCCTCTTTACGCACGCTAACAGCTCTCCAACCTTTAGGCTGGGCGCTATACTGCCTTTGGCAGGCTCAAAGCGCTAGTTTCCGGCAGCCAAAGCGGCTTTGACTTTAGCCGCCACGACCCGCCCTTCGGCGCGGCCAGCCGAGCGAGCGTTCACCAAGCCCATGACGCGCCCCATATCCTTCATGGAGCTCGCGCCGGTCTCGGCCATCGCTTGCGCCACCAGGTCATCGACTTCTTGATCCGTCAGTGGCGTAGGCAAAAAGGCTTCAAGGACGGCAACCTTAGCTTGTTCTTCGGTCGCTTCATCGCCGCGTCCGGCGGCGCTGAATCCCTCGATGGTCTCATTGAGTTGTTTCACCTGCGAGCGAATCAGCCCTTGCACTCGACCATCGTCGAGCTCGCCGCCTTTGGCGATCTCTTCGTTTTTGATCGCGGCGTTCAAGCCACGGAGCGCGCTCAAGGCGATTTTGTCTCGAGCTCGCATGGCGGTCTTCAACGCATCGGTAATTTGTTGCTTCATATTTTTCTGGTTCCCTAAAACGAGAAAATGCGGAGCAATCGGTGCCCCGCATCTCTAGAAATCAAATCTGAGAGCCTTTAGCTGCGCTTGAGCGCCTGCACCAAACGCGAGGTGCGACGCGACGCCGTTTGGCGACGAAGCACACCTTTTTGGGCAGCCCGAGCCAATGCGACTTCGGCTTTCTTGACCAACTCAGCGGCGTTGTCAGCGCCAGCAGCTAGCGCTTCTTTAGCCGCAACGACGGCGTTGCGGTAGCTTCCCAACACGTTGCGGTTGCGCAGACGACGTTTTTCGTTTTGACGAATACGCTTACGAGCCTGATTACTATGAGCCATGCTATCCTCCACCCCATCGGGCGAGCGCATTTAGGGGGCCCGTCATCCCATGTCAACGAGCAAATTAGGCCGAACACACCTCAAGGCACAGGGCCTCCATGGTGGCCCGCTCCGATGCGCCCCACCCTCCCTTGAGTCGATTGTCCGCTCGATGCAGCGCATCGAGGGCGAGCCGCATGCGCTGAGGCGTCCACTGACGGAGGGCTGAGGCGCTGCGTCGAACCTCAAAAGGGGGCACTCCAGCCGCTCGAGCAAGCTGGTTCTGCGGCACCCGCGCAGCTTGAGCCCCGAGCAGACGCGCCAGGCTCCGAAAGCGGTAGGCCAGACCCGGTACCAACTCATGACCGCTGCGCTGATCATCGAGTAAGCGCTGAACTAAACCCAGCGCGTCTCCAAGGCGACGAGCGACGAGCAGCTCTGCGAGACGCCAGACGTCTTCATCGAGTACCGGCTGGATCATTCGGTCGATCATCGGTGCATCAACCGCCGCGCCGTCCGCGAACAGGTCGAGCTTTTCGAGCGCCTCGCTCAAGCCCCGACGGTCCGGACCGATTGCGCTCACAATATGATGTGCGGCGGGGCTGTCGAGTGAGACACCGGATTGGGCGGCTCGCCGAGTCAGCCACAAGGCAGCCTCTGCATCTTTGAGCGCACTAAAGCCGGTCAGAAAACCTGATTTACTGGCTAACTTGATCACCTTGAGCCGTTTGTCCGGGTCGCCCGACAAAACCATCACCAACAAGGTGCTCGGGTTGGGGTCACTCAGATAGGCCGTCAGCTTACCGAGCATCTTGGTGCTCTGCGTTTTGCTATGCCCCCGCCACACGACTAAGCGACCTTCGGCAAAGGCCGGCATCGATTGGCACGAGACGATCATCTCATCGGCGCTGCGCTCTTCTCCATAGAATCGCTCAATGTTCATCTCGGGGAAATTACCCGCCTCAAAAACACCGCGCCATTGCTCGATCTGATCATCGATCGCAAAGGCATCTTCTCCATGAAGGATGCGCACAGGGCCTGTTTGCTCAAGCAGCTCGCGAACGCTCATTCGAGGGCCTCCGCGAGACGCGACGCCAGCTTGTGGGCGAGGGAGTCGGCGACTCGCTGCAAATTTAGGGCGCGTCCATCAAGTCCTCGATCAGGCGCTAAGGTGACGATCTCAGCCAAACGGATCACGCGCCCTTGACCTTGGACGCGAGCGCTGACGCGCACACTAAACTGTTCTCCAAAGACCACGGCGCGGCGGTCGATCGTGTTGTATAGGGTCGTCCGCTCCCATGGCGATATGGTCACGCTCAAGCGTCGAGCTTCGCCAGCGCCTGTGGTCAATCCGCTTTTGGCGAGTTGACCTGGCAGATAACGCTTCAGCGCCTCGCCCAAGCCTTGTCCGGCGCGGTCGTCGATCACCAGAGGTGCTAAGGGCGCACCATAAGGGTTGGTCCCCAGCGAGAACTTAAACCCGCAGCCTGCGACCATCAAACCCACGCTGAGGCAGATCAAATGCTTCATCGAGCGACGAAGTTCACCAAGCGTCCAGGCACCACGATCTCCTTGATCAAGGTCTTACCCTCAAGGTGACGAGCTACGCTAGGTTCTGCTTTGGCAGCCGAAAGGATCGTCTCTTTGTCGGCATCGGGCGCGACCTCGATCTTGCCCCGTAGTTTGCCCATCACCTGCACCACAATGGTCACCGACGATTCTTCGCAAGCCGCCTCGTCATGCTCGGGCCATGGGGTCCGCATCAGATCCTGACTCGCGCCGAGCATCTCATGCAACTCGTCGGCGAGGTGAGGAGCGAAGGGAAACAGCGCGTGGGCGACCATCTCCATGCTCTCACGAGCCACGCCAGCGTGGACCTTAGACTCGCCACCAACCCCCGCAGCGGTGACCGCGTTGAGGTGCTCCATGATCGCAGCAATGGCGGTGTTAAAGTGAAAGCCATTCTCCAAGTCGTGCGTCACCTTGCGCAGCATTTTGTGCGTCGAGCGCCGAAGGACTTGATCGGCCTCACTCAAATCTGTGGGTAACGCTTCTTCGCCAAGGGCAGCCGCCGCTTCGCCGAGACGATGCACTCGCCGTAAAAACCGATAGGCACCCTCGACGCCGTTGTCGTTCCATTCGAGCTCTTTTTCGGGCGGGGCAGCGAACAAGATAAACAAACGCGCCGTGTCGGCACCGTAGCGCTCGATAATCGAGGTTGGGTCCACCACGTTGCCTTTGGATTTGCTCATCTTCGCGCCATCTTTAATCACCATCCCTTGGGTGGTGAGACGCTTGAAGGGTTCGCGCGGTACCTCGTAGCCTAAATCGGCGAGTGCTTTCATAAAGAAGCGAGCATACAGCAGATGCATGCACGCATGCTCGATGCCGCCAATATAATGATCGACCGGCATCCAGCGTGCGACCGCCTCGGGGTCGAAAGGTCCCTCTTCAAAGCGCGGGCTGCAGTAGCGTAGAAAGTACCAACTGCTCTGCCAAAACGTATCAAAGGTGTCGGTCTCGCGCACCGCAGGAGTGCCGCAGCTCGGACAAGGGACATGTTTCCAGGTCGGATGATTTGCGAGCGGCGAACCCTCCCCCGTCATCTCGGCGTCCTCCGGAAGAGTCACCGGCAGATCGGCATCGGGTACCGGTGAGACACCGCACGAGTCACAATAAATGATCGGGATCGGAGCGCCCCAGTAGCGCTGGCGAGAGACACCCCAGTCACGCAGCCTGAAGTTAATCGTGGCGCCTCCGCAGCCGATCTCGGAGAGCTTGGCGGCGAGCACCCGTTTGGCTTCTTCGTTGTCTAATCCGTCGAAGGGTCCGCTGTTGATTAAGACACCCGCTTCGGGACGCGCTGCCTCCATGGTGGCAGCATCGAGCGCCTGGTCTTCACCGTGCGGTTGAATCACCGGGGCGATATCCAAGCCATACTTCTGAGCGAACTCAAAGTCGCGCTGATCATGTGCCGGGACCGCCATGACTGCGCCGGTACCGTAATCCATGAGCACGAAGTTGGCGACGTAGATCGGAATCTTGCGCCCTAAAAGCGGATGGTCGGCATACATCCCCGTAAACACCCCGCGCTTTTCGGCTCCGTCGCCCCGAGCGCTTCGGTCGGCTCGCCCCATTTCGGCGACGAACTCGCCCACCTCTTGGGACACGCCGCCACGCGCCGCTAGCTCCATCACCATCGGATGTTCCGGCGCCAAGCTCATAAAGGTACAGCCCATAAAGGTGTCTGGCCTGGTCGTGAACACCTCGATGGGATCGAGATCGTCTGCTCCCGAGACGGGTAACGCGATCCGAGCACCAACGCTCCGACCGATCCAATTGCGCTGCATGGCGCGCACCGCGTCAGGCCAGTCGGATAAGCTGTCCAGATCATCGAGCAGGTCTTGCGCATAATCCGTGATGCGGATGCTCCAAGCCTCTAGATCGCGTTGTTCCACCACCTCATCACAGCGCCAACACGCGCCGTCATTGACTTGTTCGTTCGCTAAGACGGTAGCGCATTCGACGCACCAATTGACGCGCTGTTGGGAGCGAAAGGCGATGCCCTTGTCCAGCATCTCTAAGAAGATCTTTTGTTCCCAGCGAAAGTACCCGGGATGGCAGGTCGCGAGCTCGCGATCCCAGTCGTAACTCAAACCTAATCGTTTGAACTGACTGCGCATGTCCTTGATGTTGGCGTAGGTCCAGGTGCCTGGATGGCTGTTGTTCTTAATCGCCGCATTCTCAGCCGGCATACCAAAGGCATCCCAACCGATCGGGTGGAGAATCTGATGACCCCGGCGCCGTAAGAAACGCGCCACCGCATCACCGATGCTGTAGTTGCGCACATGACCCATGTGAATCTTACCCGACGGGTACGGAAACATCTCGAGCACATAGTACGGACTGTCGCCTTGATTCTCGGCAACAAAGGCGCCGCTTTCATTCCAGCGCTGCTGCCAGCGGGTCTCGATGTCTTGGGCCCGATAATGCGGCTCGATCAACGGCTTCTCCTTGCGCGGCTCTAAGCCTGCCGAAGGCGCATAACCAAGCCGAGGGATCGCCACAAGCCAACGATACCGAGCAACTCATGACAAAGTTCTAAAGGCCCCAGACGCGTTGCGGCACCGACCGATCCACCCAGGTGCCATCACCGATCTGGCCATGTTCATTATAGCCCCAACACCAAACCACGCCTCGGCTGCTCAGGCTGCAGGTGTGGTAATAGCCCGAGTCCACCTCCACCATCTGACCCAACAATCCCTGAACAGGAACGGCAACGTTGGAATCGACCACGTTCCCAGTCCCTAGCTGTCCGCCCTGGTTTTGCCCCCAACAGAGCACCTCGCCTCCGCGAAGCCCGCAGCTGTGATGCCCACCGGCGGCGACATAAGAGACGCCTAGGATCCCCGGCACCACGGTGGGTTCGCGGCTCTGTTCGCGGCTGTTGGTTCCCAGCTGGCCAAATTCGTTCCAACCCCAGCAGGCCGCCACCCCGGACATCACCGCGCAGTTGTGGTCCCAGACCGTGCTCATGGCGGTCACCGGCGCAGGAGCGAGCACCCGGCGTGGACGGGGAGAGTCGTCCCCGACAAAACCGAGCTGCCCATTGCCGTTGGCGCCCCAACACAACACCGACTGGTCACTGCGCAAAACGCAGGTGTGTTGAAACCCAGCAGCGAGGAACACGACATCGCTCAAGCCTTGGACTTGAGTCGGCGCTGCCCTTCGGTCTCGGGTCCCATCACCGATTTGACCCTCAGCGTTACGTCCCCAGCAATACACAGTCCCCACCCTCGTGCGAGCGCAGGTGTGACCTGACCCAACAGCGACCTGTGCAACCTCTGGTAGGTTACCGACCGCTCGTGGGGTAAAGTGATGCGTAGTGGTGCCGTCACCCGTTTGACCGAAGTCGTTACGACCCCAACACGCTACCGACCCGTTCGCCAACACTGCGCAGCTCGTTCCTGCGCCCAAGGCTACCGAGTCGATGGTGTTGATCCCGGGAACGACTCGAGCCCCGTTGCGGTCGCCGAGATCTTCTAAGCCGAGCTGACCAAAGGCGTTGTCGCCAAAACACTCTAAGGTTCCATCATTAACTAGTACACAGGTATGCAGCCCACCCAGGGCGATCGAGCGAGCGCGCCCTGGGGGGATCCCGATATCAGGCATAGCGCCAGAGTCGACGCCCACGCCTGCATCGACAGGCTCGCCCGCATCAGCAAACTCGATGACGTCAGCAGCGGCAGCGTCCGCATGACCAGCCTCATGAGCCACCACGTCATGCCCCGCCGCATCACCGGCGAGGAGCGCATCGAGCAACTCGCCCGAGTCAGTCGACACGCTGACATCGGCTACCGGCGCCCCAGCTTCTGGAGGCACTGCCCCATCAAGGACATCGGCCCCGGGCTGGCCTGCATCGGTGGCGACCCCGAAATCAGGGCTCGGCACGTCAGGTCGTGCGTCACGCAAACCCACATCGAGTAAGCCCGTGTCCGAGCGACCAGGAAACCCCGCATCAGGGGCGGGCGGCGTGTCGATGAGCACCGTGCAGCTCATGGTCGTCAACAATGTCAAAAGGGCGAGATTTTTCACAAGCGAGAGGCTGCCCGACGCGCCGTTCTCGGTCAAGCAAGTCAGATGCACCGCGGAGCCTCTTCCCTTGCTGCGCGATGGCCGATTATGAAGGCTCCAGCCTGACCACTGGAGCCGGTGACGATGATTCGACGAATTCTAATCTTTTCTGCCTGCATCATCGCCTGGAGTGGCTGCACCGAACGCGCCACCGAGAGCGCTGCCGCTGGCTGTGTCAGTGATAACGACTGCGCTCGCCCTTTAAGCTGTCTGCTCGGCGCCTGTCGAGCGAAAGTCTGCGAGCCCGGGGAGCTTCGTTGCAACGACTCAGACCTCGAGGCCTGCTCAACAGACGGGCAAGGCTTTGCGTTCAATCGCGCCTGCGGCGCGGGCTGTGACACCGAGAACACGCGCTGCCGAGATGCCATCTGCGCAGCCTTCGCTACGCGCTGCTTTGACGGCAACAAGGAGCGCTGCATCGCTGGCGGTGGCGGCTGGGTGCTGGAAGAGGAATGTGATGAAGGCTGCGTCGAGGGCACCTGCGTGGCGCCGGGCGACCGCGTCTGCTCGGACGGGCAGACGCGCTGCGTCGACGGCAGCGTTCAGACCTGCAACTCGGTCGGCAGCGGCTGGGTCCACACCGAGAGCTGCGCCGTTGGCTGCGCCGCCGGGTCCTGCGCTGAGGCGCCCTGTCCCGAGGGTCAGATGCGCTGCGTCAGCGACACCCTAGAGATCTGCGGATCGAGCGGTTGGCGCTACGGTCGCACCTGCGATTATGGCTGCCGAGAGGGGCAATGCCTTGAGTCAACCTGCGAGCGCGGCGCGCTGCGCTGCCGCGGCGACGACGTCGAAGCTTGCGCTCCGGACCAGCGTTCATGGTTGTACCGCCAGACCTGC
>JBDQPD010000128.1:0-8698 GCA_040260805.1 Myxococcota bacterium
CCCAACGGGAGCGAGCGCAGCGACGCGCAGGAACATCATCCGTCCGCTCAGGTGTCCTCGCACCCACTCTTTGTCGACGTAGGTGGTACCTTGGGCGCGCAAGGCAAAGATCACGGGCAGGCGCTCGGCGCGGACTTCGAGTTCGACCTGAGTGCCTGCGGGAACTTCTTGGGCGAATTTTTTCGCATCAAAGTAGTCTTTATAGATCGCTGGGTGAATCAGAAAGCCGCGGCGGTCGCCCTCCACGATCAAGCGAATACTGCGCACCTCGTCTTGGCCACGAATCGTTCGAATCAGCGGCTCCGTTTTGGCGAGCTTACCGACCACGAACTCGGGTCGGTCAATGGGTTGAGGCTCGATATAAGCTTTATTGACCATGGCTAAGCTGAGCATCGAGAAGATGATCACGCCCGCTAAGTCACGTAGCTTTTGAGGTCCGAGGATACGGCTCAACATAAACAGCCCCTAATGCCAGCCGGCGATGCTTAGAGGGTCGACTGCCTTACCTGACTTACGCAGTTCAAGATGCAAATGCGGTCCGGTGCTGCGGCCGCTGTTTCCTGACTGCGCGATCACCTGCCCTGCCGCCACCTTTTGACCCATTTTGACGGAGCGTTTATCGAGGTGAGCATATCGGGACTCCCAGCCCCCTCGATGACGAATGACCACCAGGTGTCCATAGCTTCCGCGCCGCTCGCTTTGCGTCACCGTACCCGGCGCTACCGCCTGAACCTCGGTGCCGATAACGACCGCAAAGTCGACCCCGTTGTGGCGTTTTTTCTTGCCCGTGATCGGGTCGCTTCGCTCACCAAAGAAGCTTGAGATCACAATGTCTTTGACCGGCCATTTGGGAGTGAAACTGCGACTGGTAATGAGCATCGGAGTGTTGCTGCCTGAGCGACTGTTGGCGAACCGGATTTGCTCCGTGATCCGCAGCTCAAGGTTGGGGGGTAACTGGTACTGTCTTCGCTCTAGAGCCAGCTGATCCTCCATCCAGTGGGCGAGGTTCGACGCCAGCTTGGCGTCGCGTGGATCACGCGCCAAAGACGCCCAACGACCGCAGTCCTCGAGCAGTTGGTCCCACAGCGCCGTGCGCCCAGGAGACAAGTCGGTGCGGTCCTTGATCCCGAGCGAGACCGGGCTTTGGTCCTGAAATCGCTTGAGCGATCGGATCAGCTTTTTGCGGCGCCCCTTGGCGTTGTGCGCGCGCTGCTTCGATTTAGAGGCTCGTTTGCGCTGTTTAGCACGCGGTGAGCGAGCCTTGGTCTTAGGTCTTTTGCGCACACTCTCGAGCCTGGGACGAGGCTGGGTTTGGGTCGTTTGCCGAGTGGGTTCTTGGGTCTGAATCTCGGCGGTGCCTGCGGACAAAACACACCCGGCATCGGTCAGCGCGAGGATAACCGACAGATGCCCCATGAAAAAAGCCCTGCGATGCTGGCATAGGGGCGCAGAAAAACGAGATTCCGGGGGATCTGTGAAGAAGCGTCTGATCACGGCGATTGCATTTGTTGGGCTGTTTCAACCCTTGGGCTGCTCTTGTGATGAGGAGTTGGTCAAGGTTCCTGATCCTCAGGTGGATGTCGTTGACGTCCCCACGCAGGAGCGTAGTCGCGATGGAATGACCGAGATCACGGTCGGTGAAGGGGAGCTTTCACAAGACAATCTCTACCCGATTCGTATCGAGTCGTATGGCAACCGCGAGCTCAACGTTGAACAGGTGGTGATCGAACCGAGTGAGCAAGAGGGTTGCACGGCTGCAGGCGCCTCTTCGCTGACGGTTGACGATTTCAGTGGCGATATTCCGACGGGCGAAGGGCGCGACCTGAATTTGCATTTCTCGCCGCTGATGCCGGGACCTGTCTGCGCCGACTTAGTGGTTCGCTCAGACGACAAAGACGAGCCCGAGTTGCGAATTTTGGTGCGCGCTATCGGCGCTGGCCCCGCGCTGTGCGTTCGCCCGTCGCCGGTAGACTTTGGTGAAGTCTTTCGAGGGCAAACCACCAATCGTGACGTGACCCTGTCCAACTGCGGGACGCGCACCCTCGACTTGAGTGATTTGTCGCTCGAGCAAGACGGTGAAGCCTTCAGCATCGAGACCGACCCTGCACCGACCGCTCTAGAGCCTGGTCAAGAAGTGGTCGCTTCGCTGGCGCTCAATGCGCAAGACGAGCGTGATTATGCCGGCTTCTTGCTGGTGACGAGCTCTGACCCGAGTGACCTGGGTGATCCTCGCCGGGTTCGTCTCCAAGCCTTTTCGGTGGCGCCTCCTGCGTGTCGCATCTCAGTGACCCCCGAAGAATTGAGTTTTGGCCAGGTGGCGGGCGGCAGCGCGGCGACGCGCCAGGTGACCATCACCAACGTAGGCGGTTTGGACTGCTCGGTGCGCAACCTTGTCGGTCCTTTGGGTAATGGAAGCGAAGAGTTCGTCATCGAGACGGACGTCGAGTGGCCCTTAGCGCTGCGCGGCAGCATCGATAATCCGGATCTGAACGCAGACCCTCGTCCCGAGATCGCAGAGTTCACGCTGACGGTTCGTTACGAGAGCCCGCAGCGTGAAGCGGTGGTCCAGCGTGAGGCTCGCCTTGAGTTTGAGTTTGATGACAACGAGCTTGGCATCGCCAACGTGATCACCGTCAACATGACCGCCGCCGGCGGTGGCGCTCGAGTCTGCCGACTTGAGGTGCAGCCTCAGGGTGGAGGGCTGCTCGGTCCTCTAACCAGGCGCTATGGCGTCTTGCAGTTTGGTCGAGTGATCATCGGTGAAGAAAAGATCATGCCGATTCGAATCACCAACGTCGGTTCGGATTTATGTGAGCTTCGATCCCTGACCTTTGATCCGCCGCAGACACCTCGCCGTGAGTTCCGCATCGTCGGCGATCACGCGGGGGTGCTGATCATTCCGGGCGAAGAGTACCGAGTCGATGTCGCCTTCGCGCCGACGCGCCCTGCGACCACCTCGAGCGGCACCTACCAGCCGATGCGCATCCCTCCCGGCGGTGCGATCATCTGCAACCTCCCTGGCGGCGAAGAGCTCTGCGGTAATGGGGTCACCATTTCCACCTCATCGCCCCAAGAGTTTCCTGGCAGTGGGGACCCGGCAGGGGTCTTCTCGATCGGATTTTCGGGCACTCCAGCGCAGCCGGATATTGATGTCGTCCCTGGACGCGTCGATTTTGGTGTGGAGACGGTGGGCTGCGGTTCGATCGAGCAGCGGGTGACGGTCTACAATCTAGGCAACGCCGATCTGACGATTAACAACATCGCCATCGACCCCAACTCTGACCCTGAATTTCGCGTGACGCGGGCGCCCGGACCCTTCCCAGTGGTGGTGGAGCCCGACCAAAACATTGAGATTCGGGTGCGCTTCTTCCCCCGTCGTCAAGGCGCTCTTGAAGGCCTCTTGGTGATCGACAACAACGACGGGGACGAGCAGAACTTTACCGTGCCGCTCTTTGGTGAGGGCACCACAGACACCCATCAAATCGATCGTTTCGAGCAGGCTGCAGAGCCGATGGTCGATGTGTTGTGGGTCGTTGACGACTCGGGTTCGATGAGTGACGTGCAGAACAACCTTGCGTCGAACTTTACCGAGTTCATTCGCTACGCCACACAAGAGCTCAATGTGAACTTCCACATAGCGGTCACGACGACCTTAGCTGATGGCGACATGGCTGGCGTCTACACGGCTTGCGAGGACCCCAAGTTTTTGACTCGTGACACGCCTGGGCTTGAGGACAAGTTCCGTTGCAACGTGCGTGTTTCCCGAACACGGCGTCCCAACCGGGACGCAAGCGACTCGCGTGAGGCGGGGCTCGAGGCAGCCCGCGCCTTTTTGAGTCGTCAGCGGCTCATGGAGGGTGGACTCAATGAAGGCTTCCTTCGTGATGAAGCGAAACTGTACATCATTGCGGTGAGCGACGAAGAGGATCAGAGCCGCGGCCCCGTGGGCTTGTACGAGGATGTCTTTCGCCAGATCAAAGGGATCGGGAACCGTGAGCTGATCAGCTTCTCGGCGATCACTGGGCTGGGTCGGAACCAGGGGTGTGAAGCTCAACGTGGCAGCCGCTACATGGAGCTCGCCGCCAACCTCGGCGGCGTCAGCCAGGATATTTGTGCTCAGAACTGGCGCGCCAGTATGCGGGCATTGGGTTTAGACACCTTCGCCTATCGCACCTCCTTTGCGCTGTCGCGGCGTCCGCGTGCTGAGACCATTGAGGTCCGAGTCGGTGGGCAAGTGATCGCTGCTGGACAACAAGGTGGAGAAGACGGTTGGGTCTACAACCGAGCGGACAACTCAGTGATCTTCAATCCTCGCGCAGTGCCCGCTCGTGGCACCCAAATCGAGATCGAATACGACACCCTGTGCGCACAGTAGTTGGCGCGAAGAGCCAATCGGTCTAAAGGTCGTCAGTCGCTAGGAGTCGATGTGGTGCGTCTACTGACCTTGATGATGGCCGTTGCATGGGCTGGGTGCGGAGACGACCGGTGCGCCGTTGAGCGGCGTATGAATTGCTCGGGTCTTGAGGCTGTACAGGTCGATCAACGCTACGAATCATGTCAGAATTGTGATAACGAGGTCTCTCCTGTTTTCAAGGAGATGGGAGACTGTTTCGATCCCTGTGTCGCCGAAAAAATGAATTATCAGTGCAGCACCGATGGGGTGGTTTGGGATGATGCGTGCGCTCTGGAGTGTACGGGTGAAGCCTCGGTGATTAATGCCGCTTTGCGCATCGCTGAGATGCAGTCGCACCGAGCGACTTTATCAGCTTGTCGCTGAGACCTTCTGGACTCTTTGCCTGCGGCACTTGAGGCGATAGGATGTGTCCGGGGAGAGCTATGCTGCTACGCTTTGGAGTCTTGATGATGGTGCTGGCAGCGGCTGGCTGCCGCGCAACCGGTGGGCCTCAGCCCCAGGCAGTCCATCATGCTCAGCGAGGTGCGCAATACCTCGAGTCGGGTCAGCCGGCGATGGCAAAGCAAGCCTTCGCTTTGTGTCTTGAGTATTCACCGGATTATCCAATTTGTTTGAATGGCTTAGGCTTGGTCGCGATGCAGGCTGGTCTGCCCGAAGAGGGCGCGTCGTGGTTTCGAAAGGCGATCAAAGCGAACCGCGACTTTGCCGAAGCACGCGCCAATCTTGGTGTTTACTTTGAGGGAAAACAAGCGTTTGACCGTGCCATCGAACTTTATGAGACCGCGTTAGGTATCGATCCAGGGTACCAGGCTGCCCGCTACAATCTGGCGCGCACCAGCCTAAACAAAGCACGCGGTTTGATCGCCAAGAAGCAGCGTAAAGCGGCGATTGAGCTGCTGGGTAAAGCTGAGAACCAGCTGGTCAGGCTCGCCGGGCTGTCACCGCTACGGGCGGACGGCTTTGCGTTGCTCGCTTCGGTTTACATGCAGCGCGCCGACCTCGTACCGCTTGGTCGCGAGGGGGATTTGGAGCGAGCAAGGGTCACCTTTGGACAATGCTTGAGCGCTCACCCAACCTATATGGACTGTCTGTCTCTTGGCGCCTTTTTGGCGCATGCCATGGGAGACTGCGATCTGGCGAACCAACGCATCGCCACGTTGCAGCAGCTTGGCACCGGAATGGACAGGATCCCCGGACTGCAAGACCAAGTACAAGCTTGCCTCGCCTCGCGCGACGCCGGGATTCGCCAACTGCAGCTGACTTGGGAAAATGCTGCGAACCAAGGCAATATTCAGCCGCTGATGAATCTGTGCGCTCACTTCGTGGCGCGCAAGGTCGTTCGTGAGGCGCAGTCGTATTGTCGACACGCGATGAAGCGAGCACCCCAGGCTGCTGGCCTTCGTAGGGTCTATGCGGAGTTCCTCATCGATCTCCAGCAGCCTGGCGAAGCGCTAGCGGTTTGCGAAGAGGTCTTACGCCTGCCTGCGACCAACGAACCACAGGCGGTGGCCTACTGCCGTGAAGCGGTGCGAACCTTGAGGCTAGCGACGCCGTGACCGCCCGTTTAGAGGTCGTTGAAGAGAATCGTAGCGTGGATCTCGCTGATGAGGGCGAGGTCGTCTTGGGGCGAGAAACCGATTGCGGTGTGGTCTTAGCCAACCCGGCGGTCTCTCGCTATCACGTCAAAATGTTCAGCCGCGGGATCGAGTGGTTGGTCGAGGATCTCGGATCCCGACATGGTACCTTACTCAACGGCGCGCCGTTGCGTGAGAACCAAGCGGTGAGCCTGCGCGACCGCGACCGGTTGGAGATCGCTGGCACTCAGGTTATTTTCCACGCGGAAAAGCCTGACTTGGCCACCGAGGAGCGCACCGCTTTTCTGGCTCAACAGGTGGTCGCTGACATGCTCGGCTCCATGAGTGGGCAAGAGTCCAGCCCGTATCTGAGATTTTTGGATGGCCCCGAAGAGGGTCAACGCGTCATGCTCGATGGTCAGAAGCCTTATCTGATTTTTGGTCGCTCACCTGATTGCGATGTGTTGCTCGATGAATCGAACGTCAGCCGTCGTCACGCACGCGTCTCGGTCGACTTCTCTGGCATTTGGATCGAGGATCTTGGCTCCAAGAATGGGATCCAGGTTGCGAGCGTTGTGGTGCGTGACAAAATACGCCTCAAGGACCGCACCGAGGTTCAAGTCGGCGGCGTTCGGATGATGTTTTGTGACCCTGCAAGCGCCTATTTAGGTGACTTAGATCGCTCAGGGGACCTACCAGCGAGTGACGAGCGCTCGGAGGTCAGCGAAGCGTTATCTGAAGAAGCGAGCGTCGTCGTTCCGCTGGCGACAGGCCAGGACTCTGGTGTTCAGCTTGATCAGTTGACTGAGGATCCAGGCGACGAGAGCAAGACGGTGCTGGAGATGGACGAAGCCGGTAACTGGTCAAAGTCGATGCCTAAGATGTCCTCGCTCGAGCAGCCGCCCGAAGACGAGCTTGAACCCACGACCGATGGGGAATCGCTTAAGCTGGATCACGATAAGCTGCTGATGGGCATCTTTGCTGGCGCAGCGGTCTTGTTGTTGGTCGTCGTGGCGCTCTTGCTGATCTAATCAGCGGCGATTGAGTAAGCGCTTCGCTTCTCGATGTGCAGCCGCCGACCTGCTGCTGGTGCACAGCGCAGTCTTTAGGATCTCTCGCACGTCGTCGACGGAAAACCCTTTGGCGATCTCGGCTTTCGCTCGATCAACTTGAGCTGCGGCAAAAGCTTCTGTTTTTGCGAGCCCATTTTTGACCTTCGGATGCCGTGAGTTGAGCCTTTTGACCTTGAGCAGATACCGCCGAGCTCCGCAGAAGTCCGACTTGCTCGCAGCGTCTGATGCGCGAAAGTAAAACCCGTTGGCTCGCAGACGATTGAGCAACGAGAGGGTCCCCGAGGCGCGTGGGCTGATTCGGCGAGTCAGCTTTAGTCCGTGGTCAGTCGACTTGATGATCTGACCCCAGTCTTGCCGCCCTGCCGCGCTCTCCGCCATCCTGATCACGTCGCGCAGCTCCCCTAGATTGCCCGTATTTTCGAGCTTCTCCGCTTGCTTGACGCCACTGGCTGCGAGGTCTCTATTGATACGAAATGCTTCCTCAACTCGACCTTGACGTAGGGCTAAATGGACGCGTCGAAGCGGGCCGTTGTCCGTCCGCGAGCGGGCTTTGTTTCCTGACGATTTCGAGTCGCTCTTTGCCGACCCCTTACGGTCGATCAACCCCTCAAGACGGTCGAGCGTGCTGCGCTTTAGACCAGCCGCTTTGAGCTCTTTGAGCAGCTCCTCAGCGCCGGCTTTATCGCCCTTGGCGATGCGCTCTTCGAACGCTTTGACGCGACCGGACATGCGATCGCCGTCAATTTGTTGGTTCAGCTTCTTGAGCCGCTCCTCAAGCTGCGGGGCAACGTCCATGGTCAGCAGCGCTGACGCAGCCTCTTGAAGCTGTCCGCCTTTCAGCGCCGCTTCGGCACGATCAAGCTGCTCGCTTTGTCGCACGAGGCGTTGCACTGTTTTTCGATAGAGCGGGAGGCGAGGGTGGCGGGGGTCGAGTTTAGAGACCTGGTCAAAGCTGGCTCCTGCCTCTTTGAACGCGCCTGCGCTCATGTGCTCGATCCCTTTGAAGAACTCGGTCGTTGCCGAGTTGAGTTGGGTTTGACGAGCTTGAGCGCGGCTCTGCCGAACGAAAAACACGCTCGCACCGACGACGAAGAGTAAACTTGCAGCGATCAGCGGCGCAAAGACGCGAAGGCGAGTCGCAAGCCGTCCAGGATGACCGTGGGCGTAGGTCGTCGAGTGACCGCCTGATGGACCAAGCAAGGGCTCGTCGATCGCCTCTGCTAGCTGAGTTTTTGGCTCATCGGCGATCTCGTCCACGACCGCGTCGGGCATCAAGAAGACGACACTTTGACCGAGTCTAAGACGGTCGCCAGCCTCGAGCGCAGTGGGCTCGGCGATTCGAAAATCGTTAATCCAAGTTCCGTTGCCGCTCCCTAGATCTTCGACCCAAACCCGGCCTTCTCGAAGCCAGATGTTGACATGGCGACGGCTCATCGTGGGATCTGCGATCGGCACATCACAGCTGCTGGAACGACCTAGAACGAGCGCTCGATCGGCAACCTCCAAAGCAGGGTGCTCGCCCGTGCCTTAGTGCCCGACAAAATCAGGGGGGCCCCAGAGTGGTAGGGGCGACAGGCCAGGCGTGCCCCCGGGGGGGGGGGGTGCCGCGCGAGCGCGCGGGCTAGGGCGTTGCCGCC
>JBDQPD010000160.1:0-5807 GCA_040260805.1 Myxococcota bacterium
CGTGAAGCTTATCCCGGTGACGTTTTCTATCTCCACAGCCGTTTGTTGGAGCGCAGTGCGCGCTTGAGCGAGCTTGGCTCTCCGGGTGAACCGAAGGCACCACGTTGAGGCACCGAAACTCAGCTAATCTGAGGATCGGTGCAGCGACTCGCCGAGCACCTCAAGCGCAGGGCGCATCCCCAAGCCTTCGTCCCGAAGGGCGTGTACCATTTTCAGGGTCCGAAAGGCGTCGTGGCCGTCATCGATACGCTTGCGCAGAACCTCGCCCTTAGCTGCGGTCAAAGCCGCATGAACAGGCTCTAGGGCACCGGCGGCGGCGGCCGCTCGGCGCACGACCGGCCCGAGCGGCTCGGTGATCGACTCGAGCGCAGCGCTAAAAGCCTCTGAGCAGCCGCTATCGGCAGCTATCGACAAGGCGCCTATCCACCGCTTGAGCGCTTCAAAGATCAACGGGTTATAGACCTCGTACGGTCTGCCGAGAGCCAACTGCTCGCGAATCTGAGCGACCGCCAAGCCGGTGCCAAAAGGTACTCGATCGGAGGTCCGCCCCGAGAGCCGGACCGGCTCCCCCGAAATGGGCTCCACCCTACCCACCTTGGCGAGTTTGTTCAGAAGGTAAAAATCTTCACCAGCTTGTCTTTTAGGGAAGCCCCGAACCTTGGCGTAAGACGCCGCCTCAATGCATAAAAGACTACCGATCGTGTGGAACGCATAAGGGGATCCTGCGGCTTTCAGGCCGCGCACATAATAGCGGAGATAGCCTTCGTATAAAGCCAAGGCTTGACGCTGTAATGCGTCCCCTTCCGGTCGATGAACAAAAGGGTAGATGACCGCTGATCGGTCCTGAGGGTCGGACCCAGGCTCCTGCCAATAGCTTGCGGGCACCTGCACATCGGCGTCGGTCGAGCGAATCCAAGGACTGCTGATCGAGCCATCGTGAATCCAGGCGAGGGCAAGGTCCGCAGCTATTTTCCTTGCCAGACCCACCCCTTGATTTTCTGGCAGGTGGCGCCCTTTTGAATAGCGATCAACGAGCACCAAGCCCATCCCTTGAAACTGCCCCTCCGCCATCGCGCCGCGATCAAGACCCGCCAGAATCCTGAGCTGTTCAGCGCATTCTTGATTGGCTTGATGCACCGCCGCAGAGGCGCTTTGTCTGGCGTTGAGGACCACGATCACCAGCGCATCGTGCGCTGAGCGAGCTTGACTCAAAGCCGTCAGCGTTGCGGGCAAGGTCTGCGCCTCGTCACAAGCCGGTATGCACGCCACATGCTGGTAAGAGCGAGTCAGCTCAATGCGCTCGTCGCGTTCAGCTTCTGCATAGCTTCGAAGGTATTTCTCGACCGGACTTTTTCGGGTCAATGCAGCGCTGGCCTTGCAGGAATCGCAGCGATCGCTTGGGCGTCGTGTTCGATAAAGAACGCAACCCTCTGCTCGACCTCATCCCCGGTAAAGTAGGTCTTCGCGAGATCAAAGAACAGCTCCGAATGGCGAGCTTCGGACTCAGTGATTTGGGTGTAAAAACTTTTGAGCTCGCCCGGCGGCAATGCCTCAGCAAGGCAGCCAAAGCGCTCGTGCCCGCGCGCCTCGACCACGCCCGCCATCACCAGCCGGTCTAGAAACTCGATCTCGCGCCCCTGCCTGACCTTGGCGAGGAGCGCATTGACGTAAGGATCCTTCTGATCACGAGCAAACCGAAGCCCGCGGTCCTGACACAGTCGAAAGACCTGATGAAAATGGCCGAGCTCTTCTTTAGCGAGCCGGATCATCGGCTCAAGGATGGCGTCCCGGTCGGGATAGCGCACCACAAAGGTCATCGCCATCGCCGAGGCTTTGCGTTCGCACGCTGCGTGATCCAGCAAAAACGTATCAAAGTCGGCGAGGACAGCGTCCACCCAGCTTGGCATCGTTGGTGTCAAAGTGCGTTTCATGTCGCTGTCCTAAGCGCCTGAGCCCCAAGGATGCAAGTCAAGCCGCAGCAGGTAGAAGCGGACGTCAGTTCATCGAGTGCACACAGGTCAAACCCTCTTCTTAGCCTTTTCAACCCAAGCGATGCATTTAATAGTTGCATAGTTGCGCAAATATACACAAAAGAAACCATGGACACCTTAGATATCAGTAAACTTGCCGATCTTCTCAAAGCCTTAGGCGAGGTCAACAGACTGTCGTTAGTCTGCACGCTTTGCGACTGTAAAACAGCGCAAAACGCCACGTGCTTATGCTCATGCTGTAGCGTGGATGCGTCAGGTGTCTCAAGGCACCTAAAAATCCTCAGCCAACAGGGTATCGTGACTGTCGAGAAGCGTGGCCGAGAACGAAACTATTCCCTCAACAGAGCGTATGTGGCGACTCGACTGAGGGAACTTGCGGACCGAATTGAGTCCAACCTGGAGACATCATGAGTGACGAGACCTGCGCATGCGATTGCCAATCTGCTGAATGCTGCGTCGAGAAGACCTGTAGCTGCTGCAAAGAAGAGTGCTGCTGCGGCTGATAACTCGGCTGCTGAGACGAAGCCTGCGCACGACAACGAGGGCTGAGCTTCTACTGCTGGGCTGTGGGTTACAAACACCGTCAAGCCTACCTCGAGCTTCGCCTCGTCGAGATCCTTACCGATCAAGACCATCCGGCAGTAGCCGGCATCGCTACCCCACGAGCGATCAGGCGCTGCGGTAATGCGCTCAAAAGCCTCGAGAAGGTTCTCTTGGACCGAGCAACAAACGCACCCACCGTTCAGCTCAAGGAGTGTGGCTTTGCTTGCACCAAGAAATCCGGTGACCATCGTGACCGCGAGGGGCGAGGCCTTAACGAGTTCTCTGGGCTTATCGCGCAGGCAGAACGCACGACGCGCCAACCTCAAGACCGCCCAGCGCGGCCCCAGCTAATGGCTCGAGTGCTGGAGGAATCAATGCCTCCACTCGGAACTTCGAGAGCAGAATATCATCACCGTTGCCTCGAAGTATATTCGCGGTGGGGTTCATCGTACCCATGACATCGACCACTTCTGCCAGCTGCTCAGGACCGAGCCCTTCTGCGCCATCAACCCAAACCGCATGAGCCGTTCCGACCAGATCGGCAAGACGATCACCCAGGCTCGAACGAGAGACGTTGAGCACGGTGCCGCCATCGACAACCGTCACAACACGACTCACATAAGCCTCATTACCCAGCACTCGGCCTTGGTCGTCAGCAACTGAGAACGTTTTTGAGAGCGCCTCCAAGTCACTCCTCGGGGGGACTTGAATCACGATCTGATCAGCACTTCTCGACTCAACAATCTGTCGCACCTTCGAGAGTATATCGCCGCGCACGGTGCAGCAGGAACACCCTTTGCCCAGACGCTTCAGACGTTCGGTCGTGCGAATCAACGTCAAGCCGCTTTGGGCTTGCGTCGCTTTGGACCGGGGCCACGGCGCAATCGCGGTCACCCGGGACTCATCATCATCGTTGACGATACGGTTGTAGATCTGGTGACCGTTGGTCCCTGGGGCGCTAATCACCAACGTTACTGGAAGCCTATGGTTCATCGTTTGGTGCCTCTCCACCTCGCGCTAGATCGTTAAAAATCCGGTGCCTGGATTCTCTTAAGTACAGCCTTTGGCTCGAATCAAGTGCTCAGACCTTGTCGTCGCAGCACGTGTCATCTTCAGCTGCGTCTTTGGCGCGCTGAACCTCTTGAAGATTGGTGATATGACCCATCATCAGAATCAAACCGGCTGCGATGCCCAGACCTTCGCCGAAACCCTGCCCGTGCGAATCATGATCGCCCTCATCGTGATGACCGGATCCCGCTCCGACCACGTGCTCACCGTGCTCACCCTGCGCAGCGTGCGGTTCATGCCCGTGGTGATGACCTTCACCCTCGATCACCCTCGCTGCCAACAGTCCTGAAACACCAATAGCGAGCATCGCAAAGACTAAGATCTTACGATGTCGGCGCCAGCCTACAGCAAAGGCGACCACTCCGAAGCTGACTGCGACTAAGGTCAGGACCCATTCCGTTTCGTGTCCGACTAAGAAGCCGAGCCCCAACGCGGCAAACGCCGCCGGCAAGAGCGCGCTGACTGAACAGTGCACGGCGCACGCGGCGCTCGCAAAGGCGCCGAAACGGTCAACGTACCCTTCCCTTTTGTCGGGCAAGATCTGCGAATCCACCATTTCATCTTCTCCTCTGAGCGCGTCCTGAATCGCTAGCTGTGACACAAAATTATGATGCTCGAGATGCAGCAGGCCCGTAAAAACCGTTGCGAACGATCCGTACGCCCACTCTGAGCCTACGACGCTACGACGCCACGACGGTGCGCCGCCCGCTAGCACTTCAGAACATCGAATCCAACTCATAATGATAACAGCTTCGCAATAAACTGCGGGTCTGCAGAGTATCAAAAGTCGCCACATCGCTCCGACCAACGACGAACTAAAATAGACCGAAGTTCGACGCCATGGGCGACGGAATTGCACCAGTATTGAAGACCGATTAGTGACAAGGCTTGCAGAGATCAGGCGAAACAGGCTCCTTAAGACGGTTCCCCTATTCCAGACCTCCTCACCGCCTGTTCAGCGCGAGTTAAAGTGGCGGCTTGGAGCCGTGTTACTCGTCAGCGCGCTGAGGACAAGCGCTCTGCTGAGACCCAAAGTCAATGCGGTGATGATCAGCGCGGCTGATCGCTTGAGTAGATGAGCTGCCGCTTCCAGCAGAACGAGCGCGCTAGAGATCAACCCGTCCGCTTCCAAGCATTGTCGAAGTCCTCAGCCCGTTGACGATCAAAAGCTCGTGAGCGATCTGCTAGAGCGAAGCCGAACAATCGACGCAATGCCCGTACAGAGTGATCTCGTGCCCGGTCACCTCAAAGTTGTCGGGCACATAACTCGCCACCAGATCGCACGGTGTCGCGATGTCAAAGGCCCGGTCGCAGCGCTGGCAAAGAAAATGATGGTGGTGATGACGATCTGCTTCCTCGTAACGAGAGACCTTGTCGTCTAAATGAACGACCGAAAGCGCTCCGCTCTCAGCTTCGGCGCGCACCACTCGATACACCGTGGCGAGGCTAATACCGGGGCTAACCTCGCTGGCGAGATCAAGGATCTCATTGGCGGTCAGCGGTCCCACAGCCTTGTGTAAAACCGCATGAATGGCTCGCTTCTGTCGGGTTGAACGCTTAGGCATATCTGTTTGATTCTCCAGGCAAGGACCCACGCTTTCTTATTGCGAATTCATTCTCAAAAAAACACTTGAAATAATCAAGGGTGTGCTTAGTATGAATCCATTCTCAATAAGAGCTCACGCAACGATGCCGATGTTCAAGTCTTATCACACCGAGCGGTCCAGAGTCACCACCCACAGCCCCTCATTTATTACCGAGTTTCAAAGCATTTCCGGACGCTTGCCGTTGAGCGTAGTGACGGTCTTAGGGCTCGTATGGATTGCTCCTTCTGCTTTGGCTCAAACCCCGGATGTACAGGCAGCCCAGGCACCGGACGCTGCGGTCGAGCAAACGGAGTCAGTCCAGGCGCTCTCGGAGCGAGTCAAAGCCCTCGAAGAGATGGTCGAGTTGATGGGCAGCGTCCAAGCCGATGTGCCGGCGGCACCCAGCAAGCCAGCAAAATCGAAACAAGGACGCCCCAAAGCGACGAACCTCGACATCGCATTGATCCTCGACGCGGCAGGCGCATGGTTTTCGTCTGAAGGACTGCAAACAGGAGCGCACGATCCACCCGATACAGGCTTCCACCTGCAACAGCTTGAGATGTCCCTAGGTGAGAACGTAGACCATCTGTTTGAGTTGCGCGCCAACCTGGTCTTTAGC
>JBDQPD010000045.1:0-25745 GCA_040260805.1 Myxococcota bacterium
CATGCGTGATCACCACCTCGGGTTGTTCCCCAATACGGTCCTCGAACTCGGCGCGCACATCGCTCGGTAAAGCGCTCGGCGGCAGCGTCGGCCGTCGGACCATCTGCTCGATCGCCGCCGGCGCCTTCTGGGGCGATACAGAGGCGCGCTGATCCTCACCACGTTCAAGGCGAGCGGCTTCAAAAATACTGGTGATCGAGCCACTCTGCCAGGGACCTGAACGCTTGAGGAGCTCCGACGCAACCGGGTCACGTTCAATCGTTGTCCAGGATTCTAGGCCGGGTCGCCAGACCAAGGACTCGCTGTTGAGTTGCCCCTCGGTGAGTCGCCGGATCAGCTCATCCTCGCTGATCGCCTGCTGCGCACCCTGCTCATCTGTGATGTGCCACAGCTCACCTTTGAGGGGCGCTTCCTCCTCATAAGGCTTGAGATCCAAAAGGGTGAAGCTCGCGGTCAACTCCTGACCGAACTCATCATCACTTTCGATAGGCTCAGCTGAGGTCTTGACCAGGACCACCTCGCCGTTGCGCCGAAGCACCAGACGGCTGTTGCAGTTACCACAGTCAAAACGCGCACCCTCTTCTGGAATACGGTGTTCATCAATACGGTAACCCGAACCGCAGCTAGGACAGACAAAACGCATGGTGAACACATCCTCGCACAGGCGCGAGAGACAGTCCATTTAGTGCACGCGTTAACCCACTCTAGCGACAAAGCGGTGCGAACCGCTCCAGAGCCGACAAAACAGTTCCTCGATGTCGGCTTCTGAGAGGCGGGCGTGCAAAGGATCGGAGCGTTTAGCTTCTTCGAGCGCAATCCTCAGATCGCCGCAAGCGACTAAGCCAGAACATAGCGATAAACGCTCGGTCGCGCCGGCTAAGTGCTCGACAGGCTCTTGCGCTAATCGGTCGAGGTGAGTGCGCAGCTGAAATTCGAGCCCGCCGCCCAACAGCTCTCGCCAGTGACCAACCATCGTCGGGTCGGGCCGGTGCGAACGCAGCCCCACTGCCGAACAAAGGTCCGCTAAACCTTGCAATCCAACGGCTGAAATGAGAGCGACCTCAGGTCTCATAATGCCCAAAACACGCCCGATCTGAAACCGCAAGGCAGGTTGATTGTCGTCGCGTAATACGGGCGCAAACTCACCCGCTACAATGCTCAGCGGCTTGCTCGGGAAAACCCGTATATTATCGCTACTTCTAGGGATCAGATAGAGGCTTGATTCAGGCTGTCTAAAGAAGCGAGCCACACGATAAAACACTTGAACTGCGAGGCGCTCATCTTCCTCGGCGACGCGCCTGTGTCGGCGGCCTAAGAACCCATTCGGCCGCTGAGGGTCGCGCTCGATCGCAGGGTGCAATAGATGCCAAGCTGCCGACAACGCCTCACCGACCTCACCGGCGAGTAGAGGGGGCAGCAGCGCGGTCTGCTCAGCTGCGGTTAGCGGCATCGCGGCGATGCTCTTCTCCCGCCACTGTGCCACCTCTTCACGATCAAAACATTCGACCCCTCGAACCTGTAAAACGTCTGCGACCGCAACGGCTCGCCAGTGGTTACTCGTCTGGGCATAAGCGCTCAACAGCGACTCGGCGCCCTCATCGCTGAGCCCGTGCACCTGCCAGACGGGCTCGAGCAAAGGCAGGACTTCATCCCATCGGTTCAGGGATCCGAGCACCTTAGCCAAACGAACTCGAGTGGCGCTCAAGTCGGTGATCGCGATCATCTCCGATAAGCCTAAAACCGCTAGATCAGGGCGCTGCATCTCTTCAGCAGCGAGTCGAACCACGCGTTCCCAAGCCTGGTAGCGCTCCTCAGCTTGTTCTTCACCAAAGCGCTCAATCTGTCCGTGAAGATTCACCACCAACAAATCCCAAGCTTCACTCTCGACACAAGCAGCCTCAATCACGTCCATCGCTTCACGATGTCCGGGCTCGATATCAAGCGCTGAATTCCAGCTCGCCAGCGCCCGTTGCAAGTCGGCGAGATGGTCGTAGGCGACCGAACCAATCCAAACCAACATCGGCACTCGGCGGTCGTCCGGGGCGTGGTCCAGCGCGCGCATCCCAGCAGCAAACGCCTCATCGTAGCGCGCGGTCTGAAGATAGGCTTGGGCTAGCCTTTCAATCAGATGATAGTGCCCATCGATTTCGTTGCGATAGGCCTCGAGCAGATCCACAACCTGCCAAGCGTCCTCGATCGACTCTGTTCGCAAAAGCAACAAAGCGACACGCTTAGTCGGGTCGACCTTAGGTAAGGCTTTTTCAAGGGTCTTCAGGGCGTCATGCGTCCGATTAGGCACCGACATCAAAGCCATCCCGAGGCCCTCAAGCACCTCACCTCGCTCGTCGCCGAGCGTGATGGCTCGCTCGTAGCTAGCCGCAGCCGCTACCGGCTGTTGGAGCCCTAATCGTATCTTACCTAGGTCTGCATAAAGGCTACCGAGCTCGGCTTGACTCATTGTCTTACCATGCTGCCGAATCAACGCCTCGCACCATTGACCTGCCTGCTCCCAGCGACCGGTCGCCATGAACGCATGAAGGGCATCAGCCATCGGACCAGCCCTGCGCGGCAAGCCACTCAGCTCAAAGCTTTTGGACGCCGCCTCAAGGTCATGCTCAGCGAGCTCAATTCGAGCTCGGCGCCGCAGATCGCGTGCCAGGGGCTCATCGATTTCCAATAAAGGCGACAAGAACTCGCGGGCGCGCTCGGTATCTTCACTGCGCCACAGGTCAGAAAGAGCGCGACGAATGTCGGCGTCTTGAGGACATAGAGCGAAGGCCCTTTGCAGTAAGCCGCGCGCCTCTTCTCGGTGGGTTCCCACCCGTCGCCTTGCGAGACTCAACAAACGCCGAGCGGCCCAAGGACCGGGATTGGCTGCGATCGCTTCTTCAATCAACTCTGGGTCGTTGTCCTCAACCGCATCAGTCCACCATCGCAGCAGCAGCGGTGCTCGACCAATCTCCGTCACAGCCTGCTCGAACAAAGGTCGCGCCTCTTCAGCAGCGACCGTCGTGTCAGGGTCCAAGCCTAGCGCAGCGGCGCGCCCCAGCGCACTCTTGAGTGAGGTGAGTAAGTCAACCGCAAGCCCCGGCTCCGCAGCGCGTGCTTTGGCGATCAGCTCTAGATTGCACGCGTCATGCTCTAAAACTCGACGAAACAGCTCACTCGCCGGGTTCGCCTCGCGCGCCACCTCAACCAAATGCTCATCCCAAAGACCTAGATCCAGAGCGCGCAGACCGATCACTTCTGCGCGATCATCATGCCCACCCCGAGCTAAAGCGGTCAGAAGACTCGTCAAAACTGCGGTGCTCAGCTCGGCTGGTGACTCGTCGCAAAGCGCCAAGGCTTGATCATAAGCTTGATGTCTAAGCGCTTCGGCGACCCAGTCGGAGAGCTCGCCTATCTTGGTCCAAGGACCCGCTTTGAGCCCTTCAAGTACAGATCGCAAACCACGTCGAATAGCGAGTGCTCGCAGCGCTCCAACCTCAGCGCTGGGTTCAAGCAGCGACACACAGTGGCTCAGATTACCGCTCAAACCAGCCCTGATCGCAGCGACAAAGCCATCAACAGGGAGCGACTTCGCCATCTCGAGTTCGGTGGCATCAACCGCACGGCCCGACTTGAGCCTGTCCAAGGCACAACCGAGAACGATCATACCATCTTCAGGCCAGCGCGACTGCAACTTACGCAGTTGAATTCCCTCAAGGCCACCGATCTCAACAGCCAATCGAGCGAGCTCAATCTGTTCGGGCTTAATCGGTTCTCGAACCGCCGACTCCAGCAGGCGCTGGCAGGCTTCAACGGGCTGACCATCGATCGCTTGGAGCCTCGCCTGCGCCATCAAGCTCGCCGGCGCTTTGATATCGGAACCCTGCATCTGCATCACCAAAATGCGCGCAAGGTCTTCGCTCTCAAAACGCATCAAGTTGAGCGCCGACTGTCCGAGCAACTCAAGCGCTGAGGAGGTGTCTAAACTCGATGCACACAACAAAACCGGCTCGATCGTCTCTTCGAGCAGCTCGCAATCCTTGGCAAAGCGCATCATCGATTCAAGGACCAAGTACGCTCCAGAGAAACGGATCAAGAGGCGTCGAGCGGTATGAAACGCAAGCAATCCGCCCTGATCTTGCTGAGCGAGCTCCTCGAGATCTTTGCACGCTGTCGAGGGTCGCTGACGCCACAAGGCTCGCTGCTGCAATAACCGTAGGCGGTCGGCACCCAAGGCTCCGTCTAGGCGTTCTTTAAATAAAGCTAAGGTAGGCTGTCGCAGCAAAAGCGCATCCAAAACACGAAGCCTTGTGGCAAACCCAAGCTCGCCGTCCATCAGCTGACGCAGCGCCTGCGGAGTCGGCGCTGCCTCTAGATGTTCGCTGACCAGATTAAGTGCGAGTTCGGGCTCGTTGGTGCGCAGCACCTCGAATAAAATCCAGCGCAGATGCCCATCAGCAACGACCGAGTCGGGTCCGTGCTTGTTCACCATCTGAGCTACTTTTTCAGATTCACCGGCTGCGGCGGCGACCTCGAGTCGAAGCCCGAACGCCTCCTCCCCAGCCTCATCCGCCAGCAACTCCTCAACCCGCTCCCCATCGCCAATCGACAACAACGCGCGACCAAGTCTTAAGCGCTCGAGAACATCGATCTGACGACGAGAGGGCCACAGATGCTTGACCAGCTCGCCAAATTCACCGCTTTGCTCAAGCAGCGCCCAGCGCAGCGGATGCCGTAAATCACCGACCACTCGCAGAGCCGCCTCGAGGTCTCCCTCCGCCGCTAGCCAGCGCGCGAGATCGATGCGTTGTTCAGGGCTGCCGCGTTGCGCGACCCAGCGCTCAGCCTCAACCAAAGCAGAGACCCCAACCAGCTCGTAGTTGAGCTGCAACCAAGCCCAATGCTGTTCTTCATGCATCGGAGGATCGAGTCGTAAAATAGCCTCGGCGCCAAACGCTTGAGCCAGATCCTCGATCGTCATACCCGCCTCAGATAAGCCGAGGTGTTTGAGTAAGTTCAAGGCTTCACGGCGATCGAGCTCGATCAGCCTAGGCAACAAACTGCGCCCGCCATCGTAGCCAATCAAATTAGCCTTAGCGGCTAAGCTGACCAAAAAGGTTGGCTCGCCAAAATCGACAAGCCACGACCAATCTAAATCACCGCCACCGCGCCGCTCAAGCTCTCTAAGCCAAGCCGACTGAACGACCGCAGCGGGGACCATGGCGCGCTGCATCGCACGAGCAGCCAAAGCATCAGCAGCTTCGATGGGATGCCGGTCCGCCCATTCGTCCAGGCGCTCGGCTAGCTCCTGCTCGATCTCCAAAACGATCAGGTCGTTCCAGATCTGATCCAAGACCTCTTGGCGAAGCTCTTTGTGCGCACCGATCAATCCCTGAAGGGTCACCGTCGACGCGCGAACGCGTCGCTCAGGGTCGCTCTCGACCTCAGCCAACCAGGCGCGCATGGCAGCGGTGCGGTCGTTCTCACCTCGGAACGGGTCGTCTTCGCCGCCCCGAAAGGGGCGCACCTCCGAGGTCATGAGACCTCCGCTTCCAGAGTCTCGAGCATCTCAGCTGCCGAACGGTTACCGCTGGCAACGGCCCCTTGAAGCAGCTCTCGAGCCTCACTCGATCGGCCGCTCAGCCAATGCGCTCGAGCGCGCAAGACAGCCCAGCTTCCTTGGTTGGAAACGCCCGCTTGATTCAGCGCTTCGAGCGCCTCGTCGCCACGGCCTAACTCCAACAAAATCGGGATCCGCAGACGAGCGCTCCGATCATCATCGGCGGCGTGCCGCTCCAACAGTTGCAAAAGGGGCTCAAAGTCAGGCTGCTCATCACCCGAGCTCATGCCGGGAAGCCGGCTTCGTACAAAGCCGACCACTCGATCGGCGTCAAGGACTCCACGTGCGCTCAAGATCGCATACAAGGTCTGCCCAAGGGATGAGTGAACCTCATCGAGGCGATCATAAGCCTCGAGCACACGCTCGGTCGAGAACTGGTGCAGCACCAGCTCCAAGGTCGACTGAAGTCGACTTGGGTCGGAAAGTAACGTGATGGAGCGTAAAGCCCAGTCCACCCGACCCGCCGTCTCGGAGGCGGCGAGCAGATGATCACAAGCTCTCCGACGTTCAGCCGGATGCGCCCGTCCGAGCGCATAGACGAGGTCAAATGCGGTCCGCTCATCAGGTGCCAGCAACAGGGCTTCTGCCGCATGGGCTAGCGCCTCGCTCGGGCGTCCTAGGTGTTCGAGCATTTCAGCTGCAGCGCGTTCGAGCTGGACTCGCTCTGAGCGCTCAGCAATGCGACACCGGCTCTGGATGCATGCAAGCACCGCAGGAAAGTCCCCCATCGCCATGAACCAAGGCTGGAAGCTGCCCGCTAAACGAGGCTCAGCACAAATTCGGTCTACCTGAAGGCGCGCCGCATCCCCCGCTAACCAGCGGCGGCCTTCAGCCTCGGCGAACCGCGCCAGCGCGTCCTCGTCTAAAAACCGTAACCACCGGGCATCGATCGGCTCCTCTGAGGGGCGTCCAAGGACCCAGGTCGCAAGCGACACCCGCTCGGCTTCATCCCGACACACCTCCAGCGCATCCTCACGCTCACCCAAAGCGGCGCAAAGGATCAGAGATTTACGCTGATGCTCGATCACCCCAAAGCGATGCTCGTAGGCGAAGCGATAGTAAGGCAAAGCGGCTCTTTTACCCGCTTGAATTTCGATCCACGCAGGCATGATCGCCGCCACAGGGCGCAGCGCACCGATGCCTTGACTCGCCAAGCGCATAATTCGGTCCACCATCGGCGCCCCGTAACGTCGAAGCCCCCACCCGATCAAACTGCTGTCGCCGGCGAGAAAGGCTTCCCAGAGCTGGTTGATGTTCGGTTCGGCCCGCCGCGGCGGGAGCGCGGGCGCGGCGCCCAGCATCGAGGCTAAGGCATCGGCTGCCGCTAAGCCGTGACGATGCAAGTCAGGGTGCCCACCAAAACTCAGCACGATGCGCTGCAGAATGTCCTGATCATGATATTCGATCGCCAGATCCAGCAAAGGCTCCAGCTGTTCATATCGAAAGAGCAACTCAAGCTCTACCGAGAGCGGCGCCTCAGAGAATCCACGCTGTCGCGCCAGCAGCGCGCTTTTGAGCGCTAAGGCGTCGGCGCCAGCCTGACGAGCCGCATGGGCGAGCAGATTAAGATTCAGACCGTCTCGCTTCACCTCGGCTCGAGTCGCTGCCGAAAGTAAACTCTCGAGCGACGGCGCCTGGCTCATCGCTGCCACCGAACCACAGGTCCGGTTTGCAAGACCAATCCAGAAGCCGAGCCAAGCCAGCGGGCGGCGACCTCCCAGCCGACCAAGATATGACGCAAGCGCGTGCGCCGCTGCAAACGAACGCCAGCTCCTGCGACGGCTTGAGACACCGCATCGCCTGGACCGTCTGTGCGGTTCCAGCCGGCTCCACCCCAGCCTTGAAGGAGCCACCTTCTGGTCAAATCGATATCGACCCCACCATGAGCCATCAGATCCATCGAAAACACGTCGCCACCCGTTAGATCGTCGCCAGGGAAACCATCCACTGACAGCCTGAGACCAAAAGCTTGGCGGCCTGATGATGACCAATGCGAGAGGTCGGTATGCCAACCCATCCCCAGACCCACGTTACGATCGCCTAAGCTGGTGGCAGGGAACACAATATGAGGCGCCACAACCGCCGACATACCGCCGGTTGGTCGCCAATTAGCGAGAGCTGGTGCTGCGAGGAGTACGAGGCTCAAGGCCAGCAAACGCATCAGCCTGCCTCCTTGAACAAGAAGGGCCAGTTGACCACGACCACCCCGCCCCCCTTAGGCGTTGGGAACACCCAAGAGCGGATCTTATTGATAATGCATCGAGTCAACGCCGGGTTGGCTAAGGTTGTTCCTTCGGCGCGTGATTTAGCCGAGCGCACCTTACCATCAGGACCAATCACCCACTGCATGACCAACTTGCCCTCAAGACCAGGCGTCCTCATCAGCTCTAACTCGTAGCAATACTTGATCTGCGCCCGGTGGCGGCGAACCACCCGCTCAACCACGGCTTTATCAAGGTTACCCTTAATTTTGCTGCCTGCAGAGTTCAGGCTGATTTTAAGCTTTTTCTTGTCGCCAAGATTACGTTGCGTGCGCCCGTAGTTGCGATCACTGGACCGCCCACGAGTAGCGATCCGTTTGAGATCGACGGCTGCGTTCGCTCTGCGAACCGCCTCGTTGTTGCTCAAACCGACAAGATTAGCGTTCGGGTCGACCGCAGCGATCGATCCGAGCGCATTGCTCAGCTCATTATTACCCGCACTGAGCACCTCGCTCGCGGTACCCGATGCGCCACCAAAAAGGCTCTCCATGGCCTGCTCGGCTGCGACGACATCAGCAGCGGTTGGCTTGGCCTTGGCTTTGCTGTCCTCTTTGTCGCGCGCTCCAGGAGCCGACTTCTTGACGTCTTTTGCCTTTGCCTTGGACTTCGCCTTTTCTTTGAGCTCGTCGGGTTTCTTCTTCGGTCGTGGCTGAATCATCAAACGAACAAAGCGGTTAGGCGCCTTGGTCAACGTGTCTTCAAGCGTCTGGACGCGCGGCGGATGCAGCGACAATGCGATGATCGCAGCGGCGTGCAACAGCAAGCTCAGCAGCAACAGATTGATGAAATCGAAGTTGATCTGGCTCAGCCAAGACACAGGCCAAGGGCGAGCCGTCGGCACCAACTTGTAATCGAGCTGGATCGGGCCGCAGGTAAAGCTACCTGAATCACGAATACCAATCGGCGCGCCGACGCTGTCACCGTCGCGGAAGAATCCGGGCACCAGCTCGGGTTTCGTCACCTTACCGCCGCCATGTTCGGGACGCCACATCTCGCCACTAGGGACAAAGACGACCCAACCCGTATCGCTGCGATCAAAGAGCGTACGCCCCTCGAAATGGGTCCCCTCGACGGGAACCTCGAGGTCTTTACCGATCTGGACAGGGCCGTCGTTAAAGTGCGCTAACTCAAAGCGGCCGCCGTTGTATAACAAGGCGACTTCCAGGGCCGCGGTCGACGGCGTGACCACGGACTCAGGCTCAACGTAGATCCGCTCAACAGCCGATTCAACGCCGCCCATAGCTCGGGTCTCAGTCAACTCTTTAGGCTTCATCTCATAAGCGGTGTCGGTGGTCTCTTTCTGGGGCTCCGAGCGCTCTCGACGAGCGACACGGCGAGCCGCTTCGAGATGAACCTGCTTCGCTTCTTTACTCGTCTCAAACACTGAACTCAGGCTGGCGTCATCACCCGTCAGCGCATCGTCCATTTCGGACCGCAGGTACGTAATCACGCTGCGCCCAAGCTCAATCTGATCACCCGGGGATATCACCGCCGTTTGAATCGCTTCGCCATTGAGCCGGGTACCGCCCGAACCGCCGGTGTCGACGATAGTCAACACACCATCTTCGCTCACGTCGACGCGGGCGTGCAGACGACTTGCGGTCGCATCGGCGACTCGCAAGTCAGCTGTGCTCAAGCGACCGATCGTCGCTGACTGACCAGTAAAATGAGCTTGTCGCTCATTTCCCTGTGAGACCACTAGGCTGAAGAGATGCCGCATGCTCATCGAGACGCTTTCAGAGACGATTCACCAGACGCAGGATTTCCCGACGGAAATGCATGCGGATCTGGATAAGGTTGCGGTGGCGAGACAGTTTACGAGCTTCGAGTAACTCACCATCGGGCGTCCGAAGGGTGCCTTCGATGGTGTCATCTTGGTCAAAAGTAAGGACCGTGGTGGACCCCTCTTCAGCTTGACCCGTCAGAGCCGCTTCGTCGTCCTGAGCGATGGCTGCGCCAGCACCCAAAAACATGATCAAGAGAAGTGCGACCCTCATGTCTCGTTCCTTTCGCCCAGGCACTGTAGTGAAAGCTTGGTCATTCGGCGAGTGCCTCCGCTTCGACGAGTAGGTTGTGAACCGGATGTCCAGCATCTGGGCTCGCCTTCTCAACAAAGCTTTGAAAGATAGGTAATGCGGCTTTAGCGTCATTTCGGCAGCGCAGATGCAAGACACCGAGATTAAACAAAGCCAGCGGCTTGCGGCCACTCCATTGCTCTAAAATGATCTGCGCATCGTCACATCGCCCATTAGCGCGCAGCGCCAATGCATGCAGAAGGACGGTTTCAGCGTCGCCAGGAGCGAGCCGGACCGCGCGCTCGGTGTGACGAAGAGCGCCGCCATAGTCAAAGCCTACCAGCGCCTGTCGTGCGCTCTCGAGCAAGGCCCCGAGATGTCCAGGGTCGGCGTCTAAAGCCGCTTGAAATGCTCGACTAGCGGCCACCTTGCGGCCGCGACTCTGCTCGACGGTGCCCAGCAGGTAATGAAGATCGGCGTCTTTAGGTGCCTGCTTGAGTCCTTCTTTGCACACCAACCGAGCCAAACGCAGTTCGCCTTGTTCGGCGTGAATACGAGCGAGCGTGGTGTAGGCGAACAGATCTCGACCCTTATTAAACAGATGCTTTCGCAGCGCCTCGATCGCCTCGGTGCTCTGACCTTCTCGGTGCATCATCCACGATTTGAGGACGGCAGCCCCTTCGTCCTCTTGAGCTTGCGCCACCACCTGTTTCGCCGCTTCGACCTCATTGGCAGCTAGCAAAATAGCCAAAGCCAGCTGGACGCCACGCAAGCCACCTGCGCGTCGCGCAGCGGCCAGCGCGCCTTGGAAATCGCCACCACGAGCCAGAAGGGTCGCCTCGGTGAGCGGTGACTCGCCTTGTTCTTGAGCCGCTTGAACGACCTCCTTGATGTCCTTGCCCGACAAGAGCATCCGCCCCGTCCGCAAGCGACGCCGAGCCGCTCTGCCTTCTTCTTCAGCCGCCTCTTCATCAGCCGCTAGATCATCGAGAAAGGGCTCAAGCGCTGCGAGCTTGGGATCAACCGCCTCCTGAGTGACCGCTTCTTTTTTTGGCGCCGAAGCGCACGCGAGCCATCCACTCATCACACCCAGCAAGAGAAGGCGATTCATTATTCCTCCTCCTCAAACAAAGCGCTGTCGGTCGTATCCATCGTCCCGTCATCACGGATCTGCTGCGCCATGGAATCTTCGGCGCTGCCTTCGTCAGTCTTGGGCTTGGCGTCAGTTGCGTCAGTTGCGTCAGGCTGCTCTTGAGCCGGCTTCTCCTCAGCCACCACCGCCGCCGGCTTGGGCTTGGGCTTAGGCGCTTCGCTGACCAGAAACTTCAAATCGCTGCTGGCTAATGCCATCGCACCAAGCGGACTGTACGCAGCCACCCAAACCCGCCCCAAACTCGGAGACTCTTCGTCCAAACGTGGGAACAAATCCGAGCGATGCTCAAGCAAGAACCCTAAGCACCCTTTGGTGTCATCACCCTGCACACCCCATTGTCGAGCCTTGTCTAAGCAGGTGGTGTAATGCTCTGCGGCGCGATCCTGATATGGAAGCGCTTGATCACTTAGGCGATCTCGAAAGACCTGACTCGCCTCCATACTCAGGTTGCGCGGCGCCCGAACAGCCAGCACCTTTTTGGCGTACAGTGCATGCAAATCACCGATCCGCCGGAGCGCCGTCACCGAGCGCGTCGGTGAGCCAATGGACGCCACCGCAACATACTGCAGTTTGAGATCTGCCAAGGTTTTGAGTTGGCTCTCAAGCCCAGCTTTGAACGCCTCTTGGTCATTCACGCTAGGGAGCGCTTCTTGAGAGAACCCGTCAAAGAGCTTCTCAAGCTGCGCGAGACGCGCACTCGCCACCAAATCAGCCGCCTCACCTTTTAGTTTGGTCCCTTTTTCGATGGCCTGCGCAGACGCTGCCTCCAGGCTCTTTTCAGCTGCAGCCAGCCCCTGTTTGACGCGCCGTTTACGGCTTGGCAGCGCTCGCCATGCCTCGGCGGCACGACCCAGCGCCACCAACTTATCACCATCATTAGCCAGATCACGGATCACTCGATCGTAATAATAAGCGGCCTTCTCGTTACCATCGACCTTTTGAACCAGCTTCCCGATGCTCAAGCGCACCTTACTCACCTTAGCCGCCTTCTCTTTACTGTCCTTGCGCGTGGCGAGTTTGAGGTAGTCTTTGCGATCTCGAAGCGCCGCTTTCGGATCACCGAGATCCTCACGATAAACGCTCGCATCAAGCCAAGCGGAGGGAGCGAGCTCATCGTCAGGATTCGCCGTCGCAAAGCGCTCAAGGCGATCTGCGGCAGCCTCGTAATCGCAGGTCTTACGATACACGTTGGCGAGGTTGAAATAAGTCCTGCCTGCGTGCTCTGACTCGGGAAAGCGCTTCACGAAGGCTTTACGGACCTGCAGCGCGTAGTCGTTTCGTCCCGCTTTTTCCCAGTACACGGCTGCGTTGAACATCGCCTCATCGGCGTAATCGCTGCGGGGGTTGTCGCGGACATAGTTTAAGAACCCGGTCGCCACGTCGGCAGGCTCAAGGTCAGCCATCGATAGACTCAACACCTTAAAATTCGTCTGATCAGCGATCTTTGCGGCGCGCGCCTGGAACTCGGGGCGCTCATTAAACCGGACATCCACTGCATACGTTCGCGCTTGGCGGAGCAGACCGCGCCAGTCTTTCTTTGCCTGCAGTACATCAAAGACTTGATCCGCAGCGACCTCGGACAAATCGCTGCCCGCCGCCTGATCGACAATCTTAATGAACGCGGCGAGCGCCTCATCGAGACGCTCTTGCCCGTACAGTGACTCTGCGATGCGATACCGCGCAACCGCCGCCATTTCACCCTCGGGAGCGATCTCAAGGTACAGTTTACAAGCTGCCATCATCCGCGCAGAGCGCTCTTTAACTTTGGCTTTATCTTGAGCCTTACCCTTCGACTCTTCTGCAGCGATCAGCTCATCATACGACCGCACCATCTCGAGCGCAGCATCCGCTGCGTACTGACCTTTGCGATTGAGTTGGACCGACCCTTGGTACGCTAAGGCAGCGTCTTGATAGCGCTTCATTCCAAAGAGCAACTCACCTTGATAAAACAGCATCTCGTGGCGATGCGACGAGTCGGGCATCAGCCCCATATACAGTTCGTAGACGGTTGCGGCGTCTTTGAGCATGGCCGAATTTTTGGTTTTGCTGCCGTCGCTGTGCCAGCGCGTGGCGACCTGCCGCATACCGAGGTCGGCTTCAGCCATCGAGCGCTGCCAACGTTTCTTGTCGCCTGCATCGCCCGCCCCACCTTGACGAAGCCCCTCAGCCATATCGGTGAGCGCTGACAGCATGCGCTTGCGGTCACCTTGACGCAAAAGGGAGCGAATACGCTTGGCGTAATAACTCGGTAAAAGAGGATCATTGCCCGCCTGTGCGATCAGCTGATCGAGCAGAGTCGACGCCAACTCGTCCTTGCCATTACCCAGCCAGATATCGGCGAGTCGATTCGCCATGAAGCGACCGTGGTCGGGAGCGAGCGCTTTAATCGTCGCCAGCGCAGCGCCTGCGTCACCGTAATGCGAGTAGGACGAAACCCAGTCTCGACGTGCTTCCCGGCCGAGACTAAAGCGCCCTTTAGCAGCCCCAGCCTTTTCCGCCTCTTGACCGATCCGGATGACCTTCTCAAAGCGCTCAGTTGCCGCTCTAAAATCATTGAGGTTGTAGTAGGTCCAAGCGAGCTTGTACTCGGCAAACGGGTGGACCTTGCTCTGCGTGTAGGTCGCCGCCTTCTGGTACGCCTTAATGGCGTTTTCAAGGTCCTGGTTCTCAAAGTAGTACTCCCCGAAGCTCAACCATGCATCGGGTACAAATGAGGAGTCAGGGAACTCACGGATAATCCGAGTGTAGGTATCCAAAGCGGCCTCTTTAAAGCCAACCTCCCACCAAGCCTGACCTAAGGCATGCAGAACCTCTGGCATCCGCTCATAATCTGGCAAGTCCCTAATAATCTGGCGATAAGAGCCAATGGCGGCGCGCTGAGCTCGCTTGGACTGGGTCTTATACTGGGTGATTTTCGCCCGCTGCTGAGACGCACCGACCTTGTCGCCAGCGCGCTCCAGCTCGACCGCTTTGTCCTCGGTGCTCCCCACCGAGAAGGTGTAGTAGCGAGCGCGCTCATGCAGGAGCTCTGCTTTGCGAAAGAGCAGCTGCGCGTAGCGCTCGTCTTCAACCTCAAGCTCAAGCATCTCTTCGATCAATGCGAGCTGGCGAACGCGGACGTCATCCATCTTCCAGGCGGTCTGCAAACGTACATCGTTCATTTTGACCTGGGGACCCTTGATCGCCACCTTCTCCTCGGCAGCCACGCCCTGGACCTTCGGGACTTTGCGTCCTCGGTCAGCGCCAGCCTCGTCGGCGGGTGCCATCAGCAAGAGCATCGGAAAAAGCATCATCGGCAGCTGCTCCCGAGATGGACTTCATACGTCTCGAGTTCATCCCGCCAGTACTCGCCTTCAAACGGCCACCAGTTGTAATCGTCTGTCACCGAGACAGGGTCTCCAGTCGGCACTGCGATCACACCGCCGGTGCCGCCGCGCAGTTCTTGCTGCAGCACTTTGGTCCGTTGTTCTTCGATTTCTACCTTCAGCGCCAGAGCGCTTTTGAGCAGATTCGCTAAGGAAACCCGCTGACCGAGCATCGCGCCACGCACCAGCAGCCCAACTTGCTCGCGCAGTGCGCGGAATCGAAGCTTAAATACCCGCTCAAGACGGCTCAAATCGCGAGGCTGCAGTCCAGCACCAAGCAATCGAGAGTACTCCCCTTCCGCCCCTTCGAAGATCGAGATCGAGCGCGCTATCGATGGCTGCATGGACAGCTGATCGAGCCGCCGCGCGAGCACATCGTCTTCTAACTGACCGCGCCTGAGGAACTGGCTCAGCCACTCACTACCCTTAGGCATCTCGGCAAGAGCTCCGCTGAGCCGATCGTAAATGCTTCTTTTATTGAGCACCAAAGTCGCCGCAGCGACCGCTTCATCGTAGCGGCAGTTCTCATAAAAGCTGAGCGCCTTGAGAACCTCGATCTCCTCGATGATTTGGTCGCTCAAGAAGGGCGAGTCAAAGGCTTCAAGGATGCCGAGGACCCGACCAAAATGACCGCGCCGGAACTGAGCCCAAGCTTGCTCGAAAAGGGCCCGAGGCCAATCAGGGCTGCTTGCGGGCACCTTACGATAATAATCCAGCGCTGCTCGCATCTGACCGTGTGCATAATGCACGCGCGCCATCTGCATCAGCGCCACCGCTCGCACCTTCGAGTCACCGTATTTATTCGCCATGCGAAAATGACCGAGCGCGCTCTCATCATCAGCCTCTAACGTCGCAACGAGCCCCGCCTGCAACTGAGCTTTAGCGTACATCTCGTGCCCACGAGGGACCAAGCCCAGGAGCGAGCGCACTTTGGCGACGGTCTTTGCTGTACGCGGGATCTCGCCTTCATTATCCGCCTTCTTTTTACGTTTACCTTCCGCTTCGGCCGCTTGGATTTTTGCCTGCGCAGCGGCGCTCTTACTCTCCTGATCACCAGCAGCTTCTTCCTGCTGCTCTTGATCCGCAAAAGCTCCACCGAGCCCTGACTCTTCCAAAGCTAAAGCGTCGCCCTCTTTGACCTCTTTACCAGCCGCTGGCTTGCGCTCTCTTGGGGCTTGCTCTGCCTCTTGCGCAGCGACCTCTTCTGCAAGAGCGGCGCGCGCTGCGTGATACCCAAAGAAGGGTCTCCACTTTGGATCAAGCTCAGCAGGAGGAACGCCATGCAGCACCCGCGCCAGCTCGGGCGCGGTGACAGCCGATTCGAACAAGGGACCGAGCTCCTGCAATAGCTCTGCACGGACTGCAGGCGCAGTCGATGACAAGGTGTCCGCGACGAGCAAGACGGCGAGTCGAGGCAGCTCGAGTCGAAGCGCCGCCAAGCCCTGTAAAATCGCCGCTTCGTTTGCGACCGGTCCAGTCAATCCGCCTGCGGTGATCTGACTCGCCCGAGCCAGCGCGGTACCGAAGCGCCCTTGCGCAAAGTCTGCCCGAGCAGCATCGAGATCAGATTTGCCCAGCTCGACCCCCGGCTTTTGGGCACCTGACGCACCGCTCCCGCCGCCGAGATCGATCTCGAACCCTTGGGCTAGGAGGAGCAGCGAGAGGCTAAACAACAACTTAGCCCCGATTCTTCAGCGGGAAATAGATCGCTAAACCCGTCTGTAAGAACAAAGGCGCTTTGATGTCTTCAACGCCACGAAACTCAGTGCTGAACATCAACCAACGGCCAACCACATCAAGCGATAAGAACTCATTCACATAGAGCCGACCACCGAGTGCGGCGGAACCGGTTGGTTTAAACTCTGCTTCCACGTCTGTCAGTCCGCCGCGCCCCTCAACGAAGAGGTCGTAGTGAACCACCACATCGGAAAACAGCGCCATTTTGCCATAAACCGGGGTGTAGGAGGCTCCAAATCCAAAGCTACTCATCAGCACTTGTTCGCCACGTACCCAGCGTTCTTGAGAACGCACCAAGTGCACAGCGTCTGAATCCACTTGCATTACGCGGTGGTCGCCACCGAGAACAAACGAGAAGCCCTCGGCCAGGTGGTAATACAAGCTACCGCCGACGGTATGGGTCGTCACCACCGGATCATTGAGGGTTAGACCGTAGCTTGGCACCAAGCTAAAACGTCCCGCTTTGCGCGTCTTACGTCGCTGAACGCTTCGTAATCGATCGCGTTGCGTCTTGGCATCGACGCGGCCGACCTCGTCGGCTGCCGATGCGCTTGAGATCGGACTCATCACGACCGCGAGACTCAAGCACATGAGCGCGGTCACAAAAGGAAATCGAATGATCATCCAGGCCCTCCATCAGCCACGGAGCTGCCCACCACGCCGCCACAGGTCAGTTCACCCGGGTCGGTTAGGTAGCGAACATCGAGTTGGTCGCCCGGCCGGGGTCGAGCGGTCCCATGAAAGCGAAGCCAGCGCCTCGAGCAGACACCAGAATCTTGGCAAAGGTTTTGGCAGGACCGATCGCAGGTCAGGTCCCATCCGTTCTCAACTCCGTTGTCCGGATCGTAAACGGGAATCTCTGCTGCCTCTGAAAAGGTTCCATCATCTTGACGACGAGCGATGGTCACGCGCATCTCCCGCGGATCAGCGGGCGGCTCAACGAGCTCAAGCGCAGGCACTAAAATCAGTAAACTCGCCACTTCGGTCAGGGTACGCCGATAGTCATCTGCACAGATCGAATCGAGCAGATAGCGACCGTCAGAGCCATCGAAGAGCTGCTCGGCTAACTCGAAATAACGACGTCCATGATCCGACTCGCAGAAATGAGGGTGCTCCACCGCAGTGCGCACCCAGCCGTCGCGCGGGCGGCAGCGGTTCGAGACGTCATTACAATCCTGACCCGTTCCACCGCCTGTTGAAACGCAGCGGTTACTCGGGTCATCCGATGCGATCGAGTCCAGGGTCGGTAGGTTGCTTCCGCTCGGGTCACGATTGCAAGCGATCGAGAGGATCGAGCCGCACAGACCAGCCGGATCGACTCGGTCTTGCGGAGTACAAACGCTCGTCGCTGGATCATCTTGGCTCGGGATGCACAGACGCCCTGCAGTGCAGTCTGCGTCAGCATTGCACCGATGGTATTTGCACGTCTGCCCAGCGGCGCAATCGATCGAGCCTGTACAGGGAACAGAGCGCTGGTCTGGGCGAGCCGGGTCAGGATCGAAGACCCCTCCTGCGATCACCGCTAACGAGACGTCGTCGCGATTCGGCTTGAGCGCCTGGAGCGCATCAACATACCGACCCAAACCATACTTCGGGAAGACGTTGTCGCGATAGCAATCGGTCGAGCTCAGTCCAGGCGGTCTCTGGACACCATCATGCGAGCAATCATCCTCATCGGTGATAATGATAATGATCAAGCGAGCGTCGTCGCGCAGGAACTGCTCTTTATGGTCCGCACAGCGTGGATCCGGCGAGGTCCCCTCGACGAGCATCTTGATGTTCTCGAGTCCCTGCTCAAAGACCGAACCATTCGAAGGAATGGCGGCGATTCGCTGGCGCATCATCTCAACCGCTTGCTCACCATCGCGGGAGGTAATCACCGGCGCTACCGTTGAGTTCTCAGCGAATAAACACCCTGGCCCCACCAACAGGTCGCCCGCATCTCGCGGCGCACCATCCGAAGTCGTGATGATTCCTATGTGGTAGTAATCGTCACCATCCTCGAGATTTTGCGAGGCACCAGCAGCCACCATCAGCTCCATGAAACCGCAATTGGGATCATCAGGATTGTTAGCGACATCGCAACCCGGTCGAGCGACTAGGTTGGCAGCGATCTGGGCGCGCTCTTCTTGCATCGTCCGAGAGTCGTCGATGACGAAGAGAATATCGACCGGGCGGGAGCGGCGGAGCGCACGCGTCTCGACGACCTGCCGCGCACAAATAGGTTTGACCTCGATAAAACTGTGATCCTCACAGGCCGTGCCCACCAGGGCAGCCACTAGGACGCAACTGCGTATCGCAGAGTTGATCACCGAGGCTCCTTATCGATCCTTAGTCGCAGGGATTGCCGCTGCTACGATCCGTAGCAATGCGCAGTCGGAAGCTGTCTTCCGCCGTGTTCCCCGCGCTGTCTTCAGCAACCGCTTTGAGGGTGTGCTGCCCCGTCGCAATACCGGCTGCCCGATAATCGACCATCGTCCCGGTACGAATCGATCGACCGTCATTATCCGGTAAGATGGTCGCCACCGTGACCTCCCCGACCATGATTCGAACATGAATCAAGCCCAAGTTGTCCGAGGCGTCGACCGCCACCGAGCTCGGCGAGGGCACACAACCGCCAGGCCGAACGTTCTGGTCACGAGTGATCGAGACAACTGGCCCTATCGTATCGACAGTGAAGGTCTTCGTCAGTTCGGCCGTCTGTCCGACCCCGTCAGCGACCGACGCATTAACCGTCACCTCATCACCGGAGAGTGGGATCGTCAGGGTGTAACGGACCGAAACGCCGTCTTCGCCAGACATCGTCTCACCCGCTTGAACGTCAACATCTTGCCCGTTCGCGGTCGCCGTCAAACCGACCAGCGAGCGATCGTCTTGTGCTTGAACCGCTAAGCTCAATGAGCCCGAACCGACCAAGGTCCGGTTGGCGTTCGGGCCAGTCCAGCTTGCGGTCGGGTCTTCTGAGTCTGCGTCTCGAGTGCACAAGTATTCGGAGTTGACCTCAGCGCAGCGCCAGAGGTTAGGGTCTCCGCACTCCGCATGCGTCGCGCAGGGTTTCGAGCAAAATCCGCCCGAGCCATCGCCTTGCCAGTCATCCGGGGTGTCTAGGCACGCAAACCGACAACCGCCCTGGTCGCCAGGTGTGCACTCAGCCTCATAAGGCAAGTTCCGACCAGTGTCCGCGCTCCCAGCGTCAGGCCTAGGCCCAGCATCATGCTGAATTCGAATGGCTCCAGCGTCACTGTCCGGACAAGCCACGATCCGCCCTTCCGAGTCTTGGCATTCGGTGACTTGCTCCCCACCGCACTGAGCACCCATCGTCACCGGCACCGCAAACAGCGCAGCGATCGCAAAAACACGAGACATCATTCGTTTCTCCCTCGACCCGCGTCAGACGCGGACCACCTCGATGCGTTCTAAAACCACTTCATCGACTGGACGATCCATCATGCCGGTCGGTTGGTCCGCAATCGTATCGATCACATCCAAGCCCTCGACCACCTGACCGAAAACTGCGTGTCGACCATCGAGATGAGGACAGGGTACCTGACACACAAAAAACTGCGACCCGTTGGTGTTCGGGCCCCGATTCGCCATGCTCAAAACACCCGGACCTTCATGGCGCAGCTCAGGGTGAAACTCGTCGTCGAAATTAAAGCCTGGTCCACCACGGCCGGTCCCAGTGGGATCGCCGCCCTGCAGCATGAACCCTCGAATCACACGATGAAAGATCGTTCCGTCGTAGTAAGGCGTACCTGGCTCGTGCCCTCTCGGGTCATCGTAGGCTTTCGATCCGGTCGCTAAACCGACAAAGTTCGCTACCGTTTGTGGTGCACGCTCTTCTTCAAGTCGTACCACCATCGTCCCATGATTGGTCACGAGGCGAGCCATCAGCTCACCCTCGCCGCCAGGAATACCGTTTTCGTTCGTTGTCATGCCAAATCCTTCACGCCCGCGCGAGGGGGCTTTGTTTGCTGTGACACACTCGGCCGCAAACTTGAAGTCGGTTTCGGTCAAAATGCATGAAGAATCAGCGTTTATTAAGGCTGAGGAGGCAGGCCCCTTAGAATGCTCAAGCCAGTCGGCGAAGCCTCGATCAACGCGATGGGTTCGTCGTCACCAAAGACGGCGTAACGGCCGACTGAAAGCGAGGACAAAGAATCGAGCTCTTCCAGGGGTTTACCATGACGAACATGCGCCACCTCAGGCGCCTCGAGTTGGAGGCGACGCCCTAAGGCTGCGAGCAAACGTCCCGTGCTCCAAACCGAATCTGGGCTCAACGCCTCCGGGTGAGCAGCTTGATCGACGGTCAAATCCCCCACAAGAGTGCGGCGAAGTTGATCCAAGTGCCCCACCGTACCCAATCGTTTCGCAAGGTCGGCTCCTAGACTGCGAATATAGGTCCCCGGACCACACTCGACCTCGAGCAGCAGACGTCGATCGTCCAGAACTTCAACGTCGAACCGGTCGATGCGTACGCTGCGAGGAGGCATCTCGACGGCTTCACCGCGCCGAGCACGCTTGTAGGCTCGTTGTCCGTCGATTTTGACGGCGCTGTACACGGGCGGAATCTGCTCGATCTGTCCCACAAACTCGGCAGCAAGGGCGCGCAAAGACTCTAAGTCAAAGCTCGGCACAGGCGCTTCTCGAACGACCTCTCCATCGCAATCAGCGCTGTCCGTCTCAAGACCGAGCACCAGCTCTGCGCGGTAGCCCTTAACCGACTGATCGAGGAAGTGACTCAGTCGAGTTCCTCGTCCAACGCACAGGGGCAGTAAACCCGTTGCGAAAGGGTCCAGCGTACCGAGGTGCCCTACCTTACGAATTCCGATCGCTTTGGAGACGATGGCGCCCGCTTTTCGGCTGGTCCAGCCAGAGGGCTTATCCACTAGGATGAGCGCAGGATCAGCTGCCGTATCCATCATCATCCGGGTCGGGCAGCGCGCGAGCATCTGCCTCTTCAACCAAGCGCCCCAAATCGCCAACCACGCGGGTGCCGTAGGCGACCTGCTCATCGCGTTCGAAGTGTAGATTCGGCACGTACTTCATCGGCGCATAACGCGGCAAAAGACCCCGTATAAAACCTTGCATTTCAAAGAGCTTAGAAAAGGTTCTCTCGACCAATTCCTCATCTGACGAAAAGCAGGCTACGAAGACGTTTGCGTGCCTTAGATCATTGCCCATCCGCACTGCGGTGACGGTCACTAAAGCAGGGAGCTCAACGGGTAGTTCCCGAGTGATAATCTCGGACACGGCGCGCTGTATCGACGCCTCGACGCGGTCCGAGCGCCGATACCCGCTGTTGACCACCTTTAGGCCTCAGACTCGCTTGCCGCCTCGTCACCAGATTCGTCATCGAGTTCAGGCTCGACCTCTGGCTCGACCTCTGGCTCGGGATCAGGGGCGACGTTGTGCTCATCAAGCTTGGCGCGGATTTCTTCGACATCGAAGCATTCGATCAGGTCACCTGCTTGAAGGTCAGACCAACCGACTAAGCCCATACCGCATTCGGTTCCGGACTTGACCTCAGGCACATCATCTTTGAAGCGTCGCAGCGAACTGAGCTCGCCGACATAGATCTCTTGATGATCTCGAAGCAGGCGAACCTGCGCCGAACGACGCAGCACACCGCTCATGACGAGACAACCTGCAACCGTCCCCAGCTTGGGTGCCCGGAAGGTGTCTCGCACTTCGGCGCGACCCAGGTAGTTTTCCTTACGGATTGGCTCAAGCATGCCCTCCATCGCCGCTCGAACGTCATCGACCACGTCGTAGATGACCTTGTAGCAGCGAAGGTCGATGCCCTCTTGCGATGCGGCCTCGGCACCCTTGGTGTCAGGACGAATATTGAAGCCGATCACGACCGCCTCCGACGCAACCGCCAAGTTCACGTCATTCGCCGTGATAGCGCCCACACCCGAGTAGATGACACGAACCTCAACCTTGGGTCCGCTCAAATCGGTCAAGCTCTGTTTGAGCGCCTCAACCGAACCTTGAACGTCGCCCTTGATCACCAACTTGAGCTGTCGAGCGACGTTGGTCGGCGCACCATGAGCCATGAAGCTCTCAAGGTTGATTCGAGCACCGACTGCGAGTTCGGCTTCACGCGATCGCTGCGAGCGGCGCTCAGCGACCTCTTTGGCGATCTTCTCGTCCGCTACATTGACCTGATCACCTGCGCTCGGGACGCCGCTAAGTCCAAGAACAGCGACCGGGAAAGAAGGTCCTGCTTCGAGCACCTCAAAGCCTTGGTCATCGTACATCGCTCGGACGCGACCATAGTGCTGCCCCGCAACGATGATGTCACCCTTGCGCAAGGTACCCTCTTGCACCAGGACCGTCGCCACAGCGCCTCGACCTCGATCGAGTTGCGCCTCTACGACCGCACCAATAGCAGGCTTGCTCGGGTTCGATTGCAGCTCAAGCACCTCGGCTTGAAGCGCGAGCTTCTCGAGTAACTCATCAACACCCTCGCCGGTCTTCGCCGAGAGCTTTTGAACCTGGACGTCACCACCCCACTCTTCAGGAACTAGCTCATGAGCAGTGAGTTCTTGGAGAATGTTGTCGGGCCGAGCGCCCTCTTTGTCCATTTTGTTCAAGGCAACCAACAGCGGGACTTTCGCCGCTTTGGCATGCTTGATGGCTTCAGCAGTCTGCGGCTTGATGCCATCATCGGCGGCAACCACAAGTACGACCACATCGGTGATCTCAGCGCCGCGAGCACGCATCGCCGAGAACGCTGCGTGACCTGGCGTATCCAAGAAGGTGATCGCGCCGGATGGGCAGTCCACCGAGTAGGCGCCGATGTGCTGCGTGATACCGCCCGCTTCACCCGAAGCGACGTTCGCCTCGCGAATCTTATCGAGCAGCGAGGTTTTACCATGATCCACGTGACCCATGACGGTCACGACCGGCGGACGAAGAACCAACTCTTCGTCGCTGTCGACATGATTGACCAACAACTCATCATCAGTAGCTTGCGACGGCTCGACTTGGTAGCCGAATTCCTCGGCGATCAATGCAGCCGTATCAAAGTCGATGCTCTGCGTCAGCGTCACCATCATGCCGTTCATGAACAACGCACGAACCACCTCGGCTGCCTTCACGCTCATCTCGTGAGCGAGCTCGCCGACGCGGATACTGCCACCCACTTTGAGCACACGCTTATGAGCTGAGGGGAGATGACGCATCGTCTCTTCATCGAGCCGATGTCGTTCCCGCTGCAACAGAGCCTCGCCCTGCAGCTCGAGCAACGCCTTCTTACTCATCCGGCGCTTACGTTTCGCTTTACCACCGGGACGAGGAGCCCCGCGTCGTGGGCCACGCGCTGCGTTGGGCGGAGCGCCCTGCATGCTGTCGGGACCACCGACGCCTAAACCACCGGATAAACCGCCGGGACGACTCGCTCCACCAGGACCTCCCGGGCGACCGCCCGGACGTCCACCACCGGGGCGAGGACCTCTTTGACCGCCAGGACCACCAGGACCGCGCCCGGGTCCACGACCGGGGCCCCCTTGCTTCGGTCGCCCAAAGCCACGTCGGCCTTCTGCCTGTAAGCGGTTCCTGATCGCCTCAGCATCGATCACCCGCACCACTCGAGCGACGGGCTTGACCTGAGCCGGCTTCGGAGCCCCCGGTGCAGTGGCTACAGGGGCGACCGTACCAGACGTCGCTTCAGCGGGTTTCTCTTCTTTTGAGTCATCGCTCTTTGCGGCGACTTCGGCCGAAGCCTCAGCCTCGACCTTCGATGCATCGTTAGCAACCTCGGCTGCGACGGCAGCGGGTGCCTCTGCAGCAACCGGTTCAGACACTACAGCCGGCTCAGCCGGCTCAGCCGCTGCTGCCGGTTCGACCGCAGCAGCGGGTTCAGCTGCAACCGGAGCCTCAACTACCGGAGCGGCTGGAGCCTGTTCCGCAGCAGCTGCTTCCACCTCGACGACGGGTTCTGCAACCTCGACCGGCGGGGCGGCTTCGGCTTGCACTTCTGCAGCCGGTTCCGATGCTGGTTCAGCCTCAGGCTCAGGAGCCGGAGCCTCTTCGCCTCGACGACGACGACGGACTGCGATCCGTCGAGGTCGGCGCCCTGACGGGCTCGTGAGGATCGATTCGGCCTGAGCCTCGTCGACGCTAACGCTTGCGGAGGCGACTTGCATGCCACCTTTTTCAAGCAAGTCTTTGACCTCAGCATTCGTCTTACTGTGACGCTTTGCCAGATCATAGATGCGGATTTTACCCATGGGTACTTTCCTATCCAACCACACTGTTTGCGAGGCGACTCATTCGCGCCGCCTCGACGAGGGCTTTAGCCCCTGCGGGCCCCCTTGGAACACCAACGACACCCGTCGCTCCACGACCTAACCAGCCCCCAAGCTCAGCTTGGCGTGCCACCCGGTACACAGGAGCGCGTAGAGCGTCCACTTTCTTCGATGAGCGCTCACTGAGGTCCGTTGCAGCAACGACACCATTCAGAGCACCCTGTGCATCGGCGCTCTGCGTGTCCGCAGTCCCGATATGCAAGCCGCGCTGCTTTTGCAGTCGACCCAAGCGTTCAGCGAGTAAACGCTCTAAGCCGTCTCTCACGCCATCCAGCAGTGCCGTGCCATCGCCCTTTTGAACACGACGCTTGAGTGAGCGGCTTACCGCACCTCGCGCCGCCTTATCCAAACATTGCGGGCTCGGGCACGCATAGGCAGCCCGACCAGGCAGACTGCCTCGCAAATCAGCGAACAGTTCACCGGCCGGAGAGGCCAGTAGACGGATCATCTGGTCTGCAGGGTGATTCTCCCTGCATGCACTGCAACGACGCTCTGCCATTAGGCTTCCGGAGCAACCTCAACGCTGTCGTCTGACTCGACGGCGGCGCCTTCATCAACCGCTTCCGATGCCTCATCAGCTTCGACGCTGTCCTCGTCTGCATCAGCCGATGCCGACTCGGCATCCGCTTCGGTCTTTGCAACGTCAAAGTCATCGGCGCTGGGTTCATCGATCAGAAGATCCCAATCGCCCTGTGCAGCCTCAACCAGAGCCTTCTCGATGGTGTGCATGAGCACCCACGTCCGGCTATCGCTCAAACCGAAACGAGTAGCGAAGTCTTCAAGTCCGATCGAGAGCGCCTCGAAATACAGATCCGCCGGATCACTCAGGCCAATGCTATCGCAAGTCGCAAGCAGGCTCGACGACGTGGCGTCTAGATCCGCAAGCAGCTGCCGGCCCTTGTCGTCCATAGCCTCAACAACAGCAACGATGGCCCGATCACGAAGCGCTTGATCTCGAGCTAGCTCCATCCGGATACCGGCTTCAGCGAACTCGCTCGCCACGGCAGTGCGAGCGCCCTCAACCAACTCCAGTGCGCGCTCATGCTCCACGCCAGGAATCTGAGCGAGAACCTCAACGTCGCCTTCAGCGACAGCCGAAGCGCTCTGATAGCCGTAATTATAAAGCGTCTGTAAAAGCAGATCACCCAGCCCCTCAATGCGTCCCAAGCTTTCGTACGCAATGGCCCGACGTTCGTTCATCTTGGATTCAGAGCTCAGTTCGAGCTTCCAGCCGGTTAACTCTGCTGCCAAGCGAACATTTTGACCGCGACGACCGATCGCTAAGCTGAGC